>CAYXBQ010000001.1:0-361409 GCA_964463375.1 uncultured Ruminococcus sp.
CTCATGCCGCCTTCCCGAAAACTTTATTATACTGTTTTATTGGACCGCTCCCGAGCGCCTGCTTTTTTGTGTGGTTATGCACGTTCTGACTGCATTGCCTCTCCCCAACCGGCGTACGCTGTCTCCCCATTGTTGGATAGGATCGGCACATATTTTTGCCCAAGGGTGACGACCGGACACAGTGCCTTCAACTTTTCAGCAAAAGGAATCTCCTCAGAAGCCAACGCCGGATCGGCTAAGATGTTCACGATGGAACAAATATAGACTTCACTATAGGGAAATTCTTTCGGATGCAGTACTTCGTCCACCGACAGCTCCATGGTCCATTTGCCGGCGACCGGGATCGGGACATCCAATTTTTGCCCTTTTTCCGATGGGAGCATCTGCGATTTGTCGGTAGTGTACCCATCGTGCATGCCGCAAAAATCCGCAATGGGGAGTAGTTCTTCGGTCACAACGGTGGCAGAAAACATTTTTGTTTCCCGTATGCGATCCCTGGTCAGCTTATCTTCGCAAAGAAATGCGACAAATTTCAAAGAATCTGTATGAAAGTAGCCAGCCCAGCAGAAAAGCCCGTAATTGGCACGACCATCCGCCGTATATGTGCCATACAGATAGAGTGGTTGTGGGGCAAATGCATTGGACACGGGAACAGAAATCTTTGACATAAAGATCACCTCACATAGTTGTTATTGAAACAATACAAAATAATCGCCATATCGTTTGCCATCATGCCCACCGACGAGCATTTCACCGGTCGCCGTAAACCCAAGCCGTTTCATTGCTTTTTGGCGTTCTGTGGCAACCGGTGGTACCTTAGTTGCAAGCATATGACATTGGAACAGAGAAAATGCCGGTGGTATGAGCAGCTTCAGGATCGCCACGATGGTGTGGGCATTTTCGTGATCATGGCGTAGATCCAACCGCAGGAGACCGCAATCGGTGAAGAAATCATCTGCTTCCCGCCGAAATAGCTCGATAGTGCCGACCACCATATCGTTCGTGCGATCCACAATGCTGAAGCGGACATAGTACCGTTTCGCATATTCGTCCAGCCAAGCACGGATATAGTTTTCCATTTCAGTGATCGTGGTAAAGTGGAAATCACTATTGCAATTGTCGCTGTTGAGCATAGGCCAAACCGCCTGATCGGCATATACCGCAAGCAGGGCAGGGGCATCCTCCATCTGTACCAGCCGCAGACGATAGTGCTCGTTTTCCAGAATGGGACAGACTTCGTAGGGATCATGTACTACAGGTGTAGTTTGCAGATCGTGGTAACAGGGCATAGCACACCTCAAAAAACAAATGATCTATGTATAGTATAACAAAATTTCGTTTGTTTGTCAAGTGGTACTGCAGATTTTGCGATACAGATATATTCTGCATGGCATAGGAAGAATTTCGAGAAAATCTTCAAAAACTTTCAAAAAACCCTTGACAAAAGCGGATGAATGTGGTATACTATAAAAGCTGACAGAAACCGTCCTTAGCTCAGCCCGGATAGAGTACCGGATTCCGATTCCGATGGTCGTGGGTTCAAATCCCTCAGGGCGGGTCACAAAGCTCCTTACGATTGTGTAGGGAGTTTTTTATTGCCTATGAGAATAAAATCAAACCGCTGACTTTGATTGAACAGGTCAACGGTTTGATTTTTCATTCAATTGTTAGTCTCCATACAGCAAACTGGAAGGTATCAAAAATGGAAGTGTGGTAGTTTCGCAAATTCTTTTTGCTATACACATTTGTAAACGTGGTGATCCATTCGGACATTTCTTCACAAATGTACCGATTTAGATATTCTATAAAATCCTTTTTCATACGCATTCTGCAAACAGCGCATCGGCCAAACGGAATCCGTTTTCCTGTAAGAAATCGCACATCCGGTGTACCCGATACCCGTCGTAATCTTCTCGTCTGTGCCCATCAAAGCCTACACTGACATATACCCCGGTTTCTTTGATAATAGCTTGCTTGACTGGATCACGCACAAAGTCTTTCACATACGCGTGCTCCCGGTACCGATGGATACTGTCATAGCTGACGTTCATTTCCCAGAAGATCTGCCGTCTTGCCATTTCCGTAAAGAATGTGCGATAATCATAACCGTATTTGTCGCAATAGGCAAACATATCGGTGTGTGCTATGCCACAGCGGATCCCCAGCTTTTCACAGAAACCAAACAGGTCGCCGCCCACAATGCTTTCGTCCTGCGTGATGTGCTCGATCAGACAATAATCGTATCCGGCGATCTCTGCGGGGTCTGCTATGTCGTAATTTTGTGGTATGGTAGCGATCTCGATCCCCACCAGCATACGGATACGATCTCGGTTTTCCTCTGCCAGCTGCCGCATGACACGCAAATATTCTGCCTTCCGTTTGCCAATGCCGTAGTTGTGGTCGCAGATGCCAAACAGCCGGATCCCATTCTCAACGGCGGTGTCGATCACAAGTTGGGGATCGTCCCGGCCACAGAAGCTGTAGTGGGTGTGGGAATGGATATCGAACACGTGTCTGGCGGCTTCCTTTTGCAAGATCTCGATGGAACAACGGTACGGCATAGGATCCGCTGCCGTAGGACGCACTTCTAAGAGCACCGGCGCATGATGCAGTACGCCCTTTGTCCACATTTTGAAAAAGGAGGCATAGGAGATCATAGGTCCGTAGAAATTGGGGATGGGATTGTGATTGTGTAGCCCCGTGGCATCCTGCAGCACCTGGTGAATATGATACCCAACCGTTTCTGCACCCACTTCTGCATACCAAGGACCAAGGGTATATGTTTCCACCAGCGGCATATTGTTCCGTGCGTGTCCCACATCCAAATGCATACCGACATGCATAGCACACCGCTCCCGCAGTAAGCGGATAAACATAAGACACTCTTCCGGTGTAACACCATATCGTCGCTCCTGTGCATTCTCACCGGGACAAATATGCATATTCTCCATCCCGACCACGCAGTTCATTGGCAGCTGTTGTAGCTGCTTTGCCGCAAAATCGGCCACCTGCGACAGCGTATCCGGTTCCATACGCAGTGCGGATAAAGCAATAGACGGCACATGTACTGTGATCCTGTCACAGTTTAGACGATTGGCAAATGCGAGAAACCGCTCCCATATAATCGGATCGACCTGTCCATGAGCATCAGCCAGCGCCGGTGCGTGCAGAGACAGACAAGTTCCGCCAGACTGCCGCCAGGTGTGTACCAATGCCTCTAATTCCTTCTGATCCATTTCCATCGCATTCGGTCGCAGCTCGATACAGAACAGGTGGTTTTCCGCTGCATAGGGAATATCGATGGCCGGATGGTAGCAGGAGATCCCGATATGGGACAGCAGATCCACCGGAATGGGACAGAAATAATTTGTGATTTCCAATGTTCGAGTTTCTGTATCGTAATAGGTGATCCCCGGTTGTTCTCCCGCCACTTTATCCGGATCTGCAGCCGGAAGCATATGGCTGTCTCCCTTGTTCTGGGTATGGTGCAGATGCCCGTAAAACACCGGCACATGGGGATGTGTTTCACGCCATGCCTGCAGTCTTTCCCGATGGGGGGAGGGAAGGCAGTCAAAGGGATGGTGCAGTGCCACGATGCAGTGTTCATCCGCCGTTTCTAAGGCCGTATAGTCGTCCGCAGTCAGCTGCCCCTCGCCGTCGTGCAGTGCCAGTACACGCCAACCGTTCCCCATATCGTTCACCGTAGAAGAGGCCAGCGAACGGAAATAGGCCTTTGTCTCCGGATCTCGGTACTCAGAGTTGCCGGTACACAGCACATAGGGAATGCCCAGTCCTTGTACAGCCGTAAGAAACGCTTCTGCCGGTGCTATGTCGCCATGTACCGTAAAATCGCCGGGAACGACCAAAGCATCTGCCTGCTTTTTTCGAATATCATCCATGGCCCAGCGTAGCACATCATACTGGATCGCATCCGGATGATAGGGAAGATGCAGATCACAGAGAAAACAGATCTTCATAGAAATCCTCCATTTCGTCTATGAAACGAAAAACACCGCCTCATTCCTGAAACGGTGTCAAACTTTCCTGCTCCATCGGAGAGTCGAACTCCGGACAACTTGATTAAAAGTCAAGTGCTCTACCAACTGAGCTAATGGGGCATTGCCTTACAGCCTTTATAGTATACCACATTCATCCGCCTTTGTCAAGAGCTTTTTTCAAAAATTTGCATTTTTTTCTGGGAATTTTATAGGCAAGCCTCTCTACCCACAGCAGGTCAGCCTGTTTGTATCAAGGGCCCTAACACTATATAGAGGATATGTACATGGATTTTTCAGAAAAAAATGCAGAATGTGGTGTAAATACCATTTGCAATCTGACAAAGAATATGGTATAATACATTCATACAATGGATCTTGTTTTTCATGCAGATCCTGCACCGAAGATCGACCGAAATACCCCCGACTGCCTACATCGCACTGGGGAAAAAGTTCTGACAGAACAGTGAGGAGTCAATATGCTGACAGATATTCAGATCGCACAACAGGCTACTTTGAAGCCCATTACCGCCATCGCCGAAGGACTGGGTATTTCCGCTGACGAGCTGGAAATGTACGGTAAGTACAAAGCTAAGATCACAGACGATGTGTCTAAGAGACTGGCCGATAAAAAAGATGGCAAGCTGATCCTTGTGACCGCTATCAACCCCACCCCCGCCGGCGAAGGGAAGACTACGACCACCGTTGGTCTGGGCATGGCTATGCATAAGCTCGGCAAGAACAGTATCATTGCACTGCGGGAACCTTCCCTGGGTCCTGTGTTCGGTGTAAAGGGTGGCGCTGCCGGCGGTGGATATGCCCAGGTTCTGCCCATGGAAGACATCAACCTGCATTTCACCGGTGACTTCCACGCCATCACGGCTGCCAACAACCTGCTGTGCGCCATCATCGACAACCACATCCACCAGGGGAATGAACTAGACATCGATACCCGCCGCATCCTGTTTGCCCGTGTGACCGACACCAACGACCGTGCGCTGCGGAACATCGTTGTCGGTATGGGTGGCAAGGCAGATGGCGTTGTACGGGAAGACCATTTCATGATCACCGTAGCCAGCGAAGTAATGGCGATCCTGTGCCTGGCAGAGGATATTGCTGACCTGAAGAGAAGACTGGGCAACATTCTGGTAGCCTACACCCGTTCCGGCAAGCCTGTATATGCCAAGGATCTGAACGCCGTTGGTTCCATGGCTGCTCTGCTGAAGGATGCCATCCAGCCCAACCTGGTGCAGACTGTTGAAAACACCCCTGCACTGATCCACGGTGGTCCCTTCGCCAACATTGCACACGGCTGCAACTCCGTTCGGGCTACCAAGCTGGCGCTGAAGCTGTGCGATTACACCATCACCGAGGCCGGCTTTGGTGCTGACCTGGGTGCCGAAAAGTTCTTGGATATCAAGTGCCGCTTTGCCGGTCTGAAGCCCAATGCCGTGGTCCTGGTGGCTACTGTTCGTGCGCTGAAGTACAATGGCGGCGTGGCAAAGGATGCGCTGAAGGGTGAAAATCTGGAAGCTCTGGCCAAGGGCAGCGTAAACCTGGAAGCACATATCTCCAACCTGCAAAAGTATGGTGTACCGGTAGTGGTAGCCATCAACCGGTTTGCCGACGATACCGATGCTGAGTTGGCTCTGGTAGAAGAGATCTGCCGAAAGAACGGTGCTGACTTTGCTCTGTCTGAAGTATTTGCCAAGGGCGGCGAAGGCGGTCTGGATCTGGCAGAAAAGGTCATTGCCGCCTGCGAAAAGGAATCCAACTTTGCCCCGATCTACGCTGACGAGCTGTCCATCCAGGAAAAGATCGAGACCATTGCCCGTGAGATCTACGGTGCTGATGGCGTAGACTACGAACCGGCCGCGCTCCGTTCTCTGCGGGACATTGAAGCTATGGATCCCACCTACAGCCGCTTCCCGGTATGTATGGCAAAGACCCAGTATTCTCTGTCTGATGATGCTACTAAGTTAGGTCGTCCTTCCGGCTTCCGAATCCATGTACGGGAGATCAAGCTGTCTGCCGGTGCCGGATTTGTGGTCGTTCTGACCGGTGCCATCATGACCATGCCCGGTCTGCCTAAATCTCCCGCTGCGTATCGGATCGATGTAGACGATGCCGGGACCATCACGGGTCTGTTCTAATATATGGAAATTCTATCGCATACGGTGGAAGAGACCGAAAAGTGGGGATGCGCTCTCGCCAGCCATCTGCTGCAAAGTGGTAGATTCCCTGTATTTGTTGCACTATATGGAGATCTGGGTGCAGGGAAGACTGCCTTTGTGCGGGGCTTTGCCAGCATCCTGTCTCCGGGAAGCCGGGTGAAAAGCCCTACCTATACCATCGTCAATGAGTATCGGCAGGGAAAAAAGCCACTGTTTCACTTTGATCTGTACCGGATCACCTCGGAAGAGGATCTGTTTGGCATGGGATTTGACGAATATGTCGAGTCCGGATATTGTATCGCCGAATGGTGCGAGCATATCGGAGAAGCTATGCCGGCGGATGCAATAACGGTACAGATCGACAAAGTGGACGAGAATACCCGCAAGATCACTGTGTCGGAGGAGCTGTCATGCACATTTTAGCACTGGATACCACGACCCCCACAGCCTCTGCTGCCATCTGGCATAGTGGAAAGCTGCTGGGGCAATACACCATCCAGACCACCACCCATAGTACGACCATTCTGCCTATGATCGAATCGCTGCTTGCCAACCTTTCTCTATCGATCCCGGAGATCGATCTGATGGCCGTTGCAGCAGGGCCGGGGTCCTTCACAGGTGTCCGGATCGGTGTTTCGACCATCAAGGGGCTTGCCTTCTCCCATGGAATCTCCTGCATCGGCGTTTCATCCCTGGAGGCACTGGCGTGGAATTTGGCGGGATACAGCGGCATCCTTTGCCCGGTCATCAATGCCAGACGGAATCATGTGTATACAGCACTGTTTGCTGCCGATGGGGTCCATGCACCGGTCCGTTTGACACCCGATGATCAGTTGCCGGTTGACGAGGTTGCGGCACAGCTGATCGCCCGTGGTGAAACGGTATATGCTGCGGGAGATGGCTATGCTATGCTCCGTGCAGCTATGGGAGACTCCACACTGTTGGCAGAGACACCTGAGGCATTGCGATACCCCAGTGGGTTCAGCGCCGCCTGTGCCGCAGCATCCCAGTACCGGAACGCACCGGATCCGTCTATATACACCGAAGCCGCCCTTGCCCCCATCTACCTGCGAAAATCCCAGGCAGAGCGGGAGAGAGAAGAGCGGCTTGCCAAAGAAGAATTAAGCCAACGCTGATTATAGTAAAAAACTCACTAAAAAGCCATAAATTTTAGCTTTTTGGCTCGTTTTCTCGATTGAATCAGCATTGACTAAACATAAGGAGAATGTACCATGGCTGAAAAGATGACCATTGCGATCGGCAGTGACCATGCCGGTTTTGCACTGAAAAATTATCTCAGAGATACGCTGAAGGAAGAAGGATACACCGTGATCGACTGCGGGACCGATTCTGCGGCCAGCTGCGACTATCCCATCTATGCAGAAAAGGTAGCAGACACCATTCGAGATCATGCAGCCACACTGGCGATCCTGTGCTGCGGTACCGGTATCGGCATGAGCATGGCGGCCAACAAGATCAAGGGGATCCGTGCCGCCTGCTGCTCCGATATTTTCAGTGCCAAGTACACCCGCCTGCACAACGATGCCAATATCCTGTGCATGGGTGCCCGTGTCGTAGGCGAAGGTCTGGCATTGGAACTGGCTCATGCCTTCCTGGAGACCGGTTACGAAGGTGGCAAGCACGCCAGACGAGTCGATATGATGATGGCACTGGAGCAGAAAGATTGAATATCGCAAGAAAACAGTAGTCTGCTAACTCGGTGCTCATAAAACAGTAAAAACTGCATTTTGGGGAACAGGTATGATTTCGGTCATACCTGTTCTGCTTTTGGCATCACTTTTTTTCGTTTGGAACTTTCCTCGTCATCGGCGCCCTTGCTTTACTCACTTCCTGAATCTGCCATCATCATTTTCGGTCATATCGGCAAGCATTTGTGCCAACAGCCGATTCGCCGCAGTGTAATCCCCTCTGTCTACCATTTTTTCAAGTGAATCATCATTATACACCACTCTTGTAAACCACAGAGCATGATAGAGCGTATAAACGATCCAAGCAGCGTTCGCTTCTTCATCGCTTAACTTTCTAATGGATAGATAGCCGTTTAGCAGGGCGGGAAAGAGTTGTTCACGGCAACTTTGCTCTGTTCCTTCGGGAAGATCCATTTCATAAGCTGTCAAAAGCCCTTCCATTACAAGGTCGGAAATCAGTACCTCGTCACCGGCATTGTTGTAGTCAAATACGATCAGTTCATCTTTTCCATATACAAGGTTGTTAATGGATATATCGCCTTGTACTGCCGCTTTGGGAAGTCTATCCCATACGGCACGAATCGCTTCTAACTTTTCGTCGTGCAGTTTCTTGATCTGCTCAACGAGGGTTTGGTCGAGGCTTTCGTTTTTTCCAAGCTTACAAAATTGTGAAAAAACATCTACATCGTTCCAATACGCAGCAGAAAAAAGCGTGCCACATCCGATCTCACATTTGTTTTCCAAGGATATAACGTGCATACGGGCCATCAGCGCCCCGATCTTGTAAGCAATATCGGTGTTGATCTCCATGATTTCCTCGCCGCACCAATCCTCAACCGTGACATTGCACGGAAGATCGTTATAGATGTATGCATGGCAATAGCTTCCGTTTGCCATATATCGCATTGGCGTTTTGATCCCATTCTGTCGCATACATTCAGAAAATGCACTTTGCTTTTCGATTTTGGCACGATCGTCGAGAAGGTCATCCTGTTCGTGCAAAAGCTTTATAACGACACGTTTTCCGTTTGCAAGAAGAACGGACAGTATAATCTTTACAAGATCGTCCCCGTGTTCTCCGGTGTAGTGTATGTATTCCTTTTGTTCGCTGAAAGCTGCATCCAATCCGTATAGTGCAAGGACAGCATGAATAACACTTTCTTGTACTTTTTGCGTTTCTTCCATGAGATTCCTCCATATATCATATTGCTATTTCCATTTCAAAACGCACCGAAAGTCTATGCTCACAAAATACTTTTCATGCAAAATATGTGGCATACAGCAGGGTGTCGCTGCCATTGTGCTCCCCTGTGCAGTTTATTGTCATAGCATTTCTCCAAGCTTTGGTGTATATATACAGTATAGCATAGCTTCGGTATACTTTACAATAGATCCGGCAAAATTTGCTGTAAAATAACGCAATTCTTTTATGAACACACACCATTTGACCGTTATTCCTGCGTTGCGGATACCCTACATCATAATACCTAAAGAGATATGCTTTTTAGTAAACTGTGCGCATTGTGCTGCTGTTTTTCTGTATTTTTCAAAAAAATGGAAAATAGATATTGAATTTTGCATCCATTTATGGTATACTATATATACAGCCCGCTGGAAATGGGCGTGATTTGTACAGAAATACCATAGGAGGTTGCATACATATGAAAAATGCGGTTATTACCATTGCGAGACAGTACGGAAGCGGCGGTCGGGAAGTAGGACAAAAGTTGGCGGAGCTGACAGGACTGAGCTATTATGACAAAGATCTGATCACAATGGCAGCGCAAAAGAGCGGACTCAACCAGGCTGTTCTGGATGCAGCCGACGAAAAGGCAGCCAACAGCCTGCTGTACACGCTGGCGCTGGGTTCCTCTACGTACCATGCAGGCGTCAACAATCTGCACGTACCCCTGAACGATAAGCTGTTCACGGTACAGTCTGAGATCATCCGGGACATTGCCAAGGAAAACAGAGGGGCGATCATCGTAGGTCGCTGTGCAGACTATGTTTTGGCAGACCATACCAATCTGCTGCGGGTATTCATCAGTGCCGATTTTGACAGCCGTGTCAAGACGATCATGCAGCGGCACGAACTAAGCGAAAACGATGCCAAGGATCTGATCGTCAAAACGGACCGGCGGCGTTCCAACTACTATAACTACTACACCGGTGGCAAATGGGCGAAGCTGGAAAACTATGACCTGATCGTATCCACCGACAAGATCGGGATCGAAAATACCGCCAAGCTGATCCAATCCTATATGGAAATGATGTAAACGAATTTTTCTGAACTGTTTCTTCGGAGGCAGTTCTTTTTTTGCGCCCTCTGCCATATACATAGAACAAAAGCGATAGGAGGTGGCGGAATGGGCGAAGAACTGCAGGAAGATGCCATCTTGACCCGACTGGATCCCGCCATTGCTACCAGTATCCGACAAGCACTGCCGCTGTACCATGGAAAACGTTCGGCAGTACTTGAGGAGATCCGCATCCGGGTGAACCGACCTGTTTTGCTCACGCTGTCGGGAGTCACATACCCATTGGAGCTTTTGTGTTCGCCGGATATGCTGCAACGCACCGTGCAGATGCTGTGCAGCCATTCGCTATACTCCCACGCAGAGACGTTGCGGGAAGGATACATCTGTGTGGCCGGTGGGATCCGGGTGGGTGTATGCGGCAGAGCAGTGGTGGAAAACGGGAAGATCACTGTCTTGCGGGATATCTCCTCTCTCTGCATCCGTTTGCCCCATCGGATCCTGCAAGCGGGACAGGCACTATACGATACACTGGCAGAAAAACAGTTTCAAGACAGCGTTCTTGTGTTCTCACCACCGGGGCTGGGCAAAACCACCGTATTGCGGGAGCTTGCAGCACAGCTATCGGATCCGCCGCATCCTGTGCGTGTTGCGTTGGTGGACACACGATACGAGCTAAATGTTGGCTTAGCGCACTGCATGATGCTGGATGTATTGTCCGGCTATCCCCGCAGCAAAGGCATGGAGATCGCGCTGCGCACGCTGTCCCCCGATTACATCATTTGCGACGAGATCTCCTCCCCCGACGACAGACAAGCGCTGCTGCAATGCTATGCAAGTGGTGTGCGGGTCTGTGCCTCGATCCACGCCGGAACCAAAGAGGATCTGCTGCAACATCCTTTGTTACAAGGTCTACCGCCGATCTTTCAATGGTACTATGGGATCGGGCAATCACATCAGGGTACGATATATCCGGTACGGGGGTGACAGAATGGCTGCCAAAACATGGGGGATCCTTGTTCTGTTGAGCACAGCCTTCTATTACAGCTACAGCCGCCAATGGATGGGGCAGCGAAAATGCTCGCTGTTGGAGGAGCTGTGTGATCTGCTTAGCTGGATTCAGAAAAACATCGAATGCTTTACAAAGCCGCTGGATGAGATCTGCAAAGACTACAGCAGTCCGCAGCTGGAACGATGTGGCTTCTACAGGCAGTGGCAAACGGAAGGGCTGCTCTGTGCCGTGGAAGGACTCCTGTATCTACCGGATGCCGCAAAGGAAGTGCTACTGCAATATGGCAGGACAGCCGGACAGGGATACAAAGAAGAAGAGCTGCGTCTGTGTCGATACACCCACGAACAGCTATGCGCGATCCTACATAAGCAAAAGGAAGATCTGTCCGCCAAAAACCGGATGTATCGGACGCTGCCGTTTTTGCTGGTCCTGTCCATCGTTCTGCTATTATACTGACCCGAAAGGAGGGAACTATGGAAGTATCCCTGTTGTTCAAAATTGCCGGAGCCGGTCTCCTTATTGCGGTATCTGCCCAGATCCTACAGCGAGCCGGGCGGGATGACCAGGCCTCGTTATTATCCTTAGCCGGTGTGATCGTCATTCTGCTGCTGTTGGTCGGGAAGATCGGCGAGCTGCTCACCGAGATCCGCACGATTTTTGGCATATGACGATCTTTTGGAATGGCCTTGGTGTGCTGTTTTGTGCGTTGGCTGCCATTCTGGTACTGCGGGAGACCCGGCGAGATCTGGTGCCGTATATGGTGTTGACCATTTGTATTCTCACCTTTTTGGCGATCCTACCGGTACTGCGTGAAACCTCTGCCGTTGTACAGCGGTTTTCCGGCGACTTGCTGTATGGTGAACCACTGCTCAAAGGTGCTGGTATCGCCATGCTGACCGAGATCGGGGTGGAGATCTGTCGATCGCTGGGAGAAGGCAATACGGCCAATTATGTTTCTCTTTTTGGAAAAGCGGAGATCCTGCTCATGACGCTGCCGCTGTATCGACAACTGCTGGAGATGGCGTTGGAATGGTTATAAAAAATAGTAAATACGTGATATGCTTTATCCTGCTATGGTTTCTGCTGACCTGTCCCGCCTATTGTGCTACATATGTATACGAAGGCGGCACAGACGATGCACTGGATACCGCATGGGAGCAGTTTTTGGACACCCTGCCTGAGGAACTTCTAAAGGAAACAGAAAATATCGATATGCAGGATCCCGAAGGCTGGCATGTGTTTCTAACACCCTCCTATTGGCTGGACAAGCTGTATTCCCTCATTTTGGAAAAGGGAACGATGGTACTGACACAGTTCACTTCACTTTTGGGAACGCTGCTACTGCTGGCCTGCATCCGACAATGGAATGGTGTCAGCACAGGCACGACATTTGCCTTTTGCGGTGACGTTTGCATGGCGTTGACACTGTTTCAAACTGCGCAAACCGTGTTCACCCTACTGCAAACCTTTTTGGAGCAGCTGTGCCGCATCATGACGGGTCTGTTGCCTGTAATGACTATGATCTCCTACAGCACCGGTGCCGTGACTACAGCGGCTGTGGAGCGTATGGCTATGTCTCTCTTTATCACCATTCTCAGCACCTTACTGCGCTGGCTGTTTTTTCCCTTAGGACAAGTATTGTTCAGTGTGAGCATCCTGTCGTCGGTGTGTACCCAGTTTTCGCTTGGCAGTTTTGTGGGCGGGATCAAAAAGCTGTTTATGTCATTATTTACCTTTATGCTGGTGGTGTATTCCTTTATTTATGGGATCCAGAACACCTTGGCCCGCAGTGCAGACAGCCTTGGTCTTCGCACCATCCGCTTTGCTATGGGCAGCTTCATCCCCGTAGTAGGCGGCACCATAGCCGAAGCATTTTCCGCTGTCCGGGAGGGACTTGGCTACATGCGCATCACAGCCGGGCTGGGCGGGATCCTTCTGCTACTATTATTGGTTGTACCGGTGGCCATATCGGTATGGCTTTTGGATGGTATGCTGGGCTTCTGTCATACCATTGCCGAATGGCTTGGCTGTACCGGCAGTGCTCACATGTTAGCAGATACCCGTTCTATTTTGCAGCTTTTCTCTGCATTGGCCTGGATGGCTACGGTATTCTTTGTGTTTGCACTTATTTTATTTACAAAAACGGCGGTGTCTGCGGGATGAATACATATTTTCGTTCGATCGTCCTCACCGTGGCGGTCAGTCATTTGCTTCTGCTGCTCACAGGAGAATTGGGTGGCGAGCATTCCCGGCGGTTTTTACGCTATCTCTATGGCCTGATCCTGCTGCTAACGCTGTTTGCACCTTTACAAAGTTGCATTACACATTTTGCGGAACTGACAGATACGCTTCATGGGCTTATAGAGGCAGAGGAATCTATCGAGCAGGATCCCGAAGAAGCCGTTGCCGACAGCACCTATCGTTATGCCGCCGATCGCATGGCTGCCTATTTGACAGAGGAATATAATATCCCCGCAGAAGATATTCGGATCACAATCAAGACAAATGAAGTCCATGCGATAGAACAGATCGAGATCGCACTGCGAAACTGCTATTATACACGCAGGCAAAGCATTGCAGAGGCCGTGCAGAAAGGCACAGACATTCCCATATTGGTAAAAGGATGGTGATACCATGGAAACGCCCAAGCAGGAGGAACGCTGGAAAAAACTGCTCCACAATCGTTGGATCGCCGGTTTGGGGCTGCTGTTGGGGATCCTTTTGCTGGTAGCCAGCAGCCTTTTGCCACAAAAAGCAGAACCGGCTCCGGACAGCTACAAAGTCCAATATTACACCGATGTGTTGGAAGAGCGGATCACTGCGCTGTGCAACAACATCCATGGTGTACAGGATACCACGGTACTATTGACACTTGACAGCGGCAGTGAGTATGTCTATGCGCAAAATACAACGGAAAACGGTACCGGTGGGGCATGGGACTATGTGATCCTCCAGCAAGGCAGTGGGGAAGACACGATCTTAGTGACAGAGATCTATCCCAAGATCCGTGGCGTAGCTGTGGTCTGCACAGGGGGAGACAACGTGGTGATCCAGCGCACCATCACGGAGCTGTTGTCCGCTTCGCTCGGGATCTCCTCCCACCGGATCCGTGTTGCTGGAAAATGAGGCATAGATAGCAGGATAGGCGCATATGTTATATCGGTCAGAAATCCTCTATACTTAACTCACTCAAAGGAGGCAGTTCTATGACGAAATGGGAAATGATACGGGAAAAGGCAAAGACGATCGTGCAGAAGGCTGGGAAAAAGACCATCGTAACGGTGTGTACGGTGGCTGTGCTGGGGTGCATGGTGGTCTTGAATGTGGTCCTGTTCTCCGGCAACCAGGGAAGCGGCAAGGGAATGCAGTTGGCTGTAGACTTGACTGCCGATCCCACCACAGAGGCATCCGAAGCCACAGAAAGCACCGCAGAGCTGCAAGCCGGACAAATGCATGACTATTTCACCGCCATGTCTCTGAACCGTCAGCAGGCCCGTGATGAGGCTATGGAAGTACTGCTTTCCGTAGCAGAAAGCCAGACTGCACTGGATGAAGCCAAGGAAGCAGCCCTGCACGACATCAACAAGCTGGCCGCAGATATGGAAAAGGAGACCAATATCGAGACCATGATCTTAGCCAAAGGCTTTGCCCAATGCATTGCCGTGATCAGCAACGACAATTGTAACGTGATCGTAGAAAGCGATGGTTTGCAGCCGGGTGAAGTGGCGCAGATCACGGAGATCGTGTATGAACAAGCGGGGATCCAGCCAACGAATCTCAAGATCGTGGAAAAGGATCTCAGTGGTACGTAAATCCAAATCGACAAACACAACAGCTCCACATCTTCCAAAGCAAAAGGGAAGTGTGGAGCTGTTTCTGCCATAACTATTCCGTTGTTCAACTAATCTATAATATAACAATAAGCACTGCTATGGTAGGCAGTGCTTATCGCTTACTTGATCTCTACAACGATTTTTTGATCAGCCATCTTGGCCGCAGCCTTGGTAACAGTCCGGAGCGCTCGGGCGATCTTACCGTGTTTCCCGATAATCATACCCATATCGTCCTCGGCAACATGTAAAGTCAGAACGATCTCGTCCTCCTTACTTTCCTCTGTTACCGAAACAGAATCAGGATTGTCAACAATAGCGCGGGCCATATCTTCTAATATCTTTTTCAGATCCAGATCCAATGCAGGCGTTGTGGGGACCACGGGGGTTTCCTCTTCGGGAAGGGTCTCCAGGTCTTCCGCAGCATCGATCATGTCGGCAGGTGCGCTGCTTGTGATTTCATCCATCATTACTTCAGCAGACCATTCTTAACAAGGATAGACTTTACAGTTTCGGTGGGCTGTGCACCATTTGCCAGCCACTGAGCGATCTTTTCGCCTTCCAGCTTTACGGTTGCGGGCTCGGTCATGGGATCATAGTAGCCAACTTCTTCGATGAAACGACCATCACGGGGATATCTGGAATCGGCAACAACGATACGGTAGAAAGGAGCCTTCTTCTGACCCATTCTTCTCAGTCTGATCTTAACGGACATTTTTCTGTTCCTCCAAAAATTGTTTTTTTGATATTGTGTTTGTTTTCTATGGAAAAGCCGTCATTATAAGGAAAACGGCATTTTCATCTTACCTTTTTTTCTCCCCTTGCCATTCATGACACCGGAGAACTGCTTGATGATCTTACTCATCTGGTCATATTGCTTCAACAGCTTGTTGACCTCCTCAACAGAGGTACCACTGCCGATGGCGATCCGCTTTTTTCTGGCAGCGCCGATCACCTGCGGATGGTCTCTTTCATAGGGGGTCATGGAAAGGATGATCGCTTCGGTATGGGCCATAGCCTTTTCATCGATCTGGGCATCCTTCAAGGCACCCGGCTTTACACCAGGCAGCATCCCCACGATCTCTTCGATACTGCCCATATCCTTGATCTGCCGGAACTGATCCAGATAATCGGTCAGGGTAAAGGTATTCTCCCGGATCCGCTTCTCCAGCTCTTCCGCTTTCTTTTCGTCATAGGATTGCTGTGCTTTCTCGATCAGGGTCAGTACATCGCCCATGCCCAGGATACGGGAGGCCATTCTATCGGGGTAGAAGGGCTCGATGGCTTCCATCTTTTCGCCGGTACCAATGAACTTGATCGGCTTGCCGGTCACGTGCCGTACGGACAGAGCCGCACCGCCTCGTGTATCGCCATCCAGCTTGGACAGCACCACGCCGGTGATATCCAGCTTCTCATTGAAGGCAGTTGCCACATTCACCGCATCCTGACCGGTCATGGCATCCACTACCAGGAGGATCTCCGTCGGATTGGTCAATGCTTTCAGCTCAGTCAGCTCCTGCATCAGACCTTCATCCACGTGCAGTCGTCCGGCGGTATCGATGAACACCATGTCATGTCCATGCCGATCCGCATGGACCATGGCAGCTTTTGCAATTTCCTGCGGGGAGATCTGCCCCATCTCAAAGACAGGCACACCCACGCTTTCGCCGACGACCTTCAACTGGTCGATAGCAGCCGGACGGTATACGTCACAAGCAACCAACAGGGGACGCTTACCTTGCTTTTTGTACATGCCAGCCAGCTTGGCCGCATGGGTGGTCTTACCGGAACCTTGCAGACCGACCATCATAACTACTGTCGGAGGCCGGGAAGAGATCGTCAGCTTGGTGTTGGTCTCGCCCATCAGCTGGATCAGCTCCTCGTGTACGATCTTGATGATCTGCTGTGCCGGCATCAGGCTTTCCAGTACCTCAGCACCCACAGCCCGCTCGGTAACAGTTTTGACAAATTCCCGAACGACCTTGAAGTTTACGTCCGCTTCCAGCAGGGCCAGCTTGACTTCCCGCATTCCTTCTCGTACATCTGCCTCAGAAAGCTTACCCTTATTTCGGAACTTCTTAAATGCATTATTCAGTTTATCGGATAAACTCGAAAACATTTCCATACTATTCTCTCCTATGCGAAAGGAACCTATACCGTATGCCCTCCGGAGCCGTCTGTCTCAAAAGGACAGGGTATCCAGCACATTTCGGATCTGCTCTATTTTTTTCCGTATGGGATCGGTCAGCGGCTCTGCCAGCAGATCCTGCAGCTGTTCTTCCACCGCTGCGATCCGCGCATCCAGGCGCTGTGTACGCTCCACCAAATGCAGGGAAGCATCCAACTCCCGCAGCTCTGCTTCGCTTTTTTTCACCGATTCCCGGATCCCTTGCCTGGAAATACCCGTGATCTCTGCGATCTCTGCCAATGAATAGTCTTCGTTGTAGTAATACTCCATCAGCTCCCGCTTTCGTTCGGACAACACCTGTCCATATAGATCCATCAGCAGGGGGACCGTCATATCCTTCTCAAAAATCCTCATCACCACATTCACTGTAAAGCAAATCACTTTACACAGTATACCATAAATTCGCTGTTTTGTCAAGCACTTTTTTCTGTCGGTCGAGCAAATCCACTGTAGAAAAACCACTATTATAGAATGGCGTTCTTGTTCACATCACACAAAAGGAGTCTCCCGTGTATCCGTTTTCAAAGAACAGACACCCGCAGAGACTCCACAGTGCAGCGTTGTTTACACCGATCAGGTACCTTCTACCTGAGAAACGATGCCTCTCGCCCAGTCTACGACCTTCTGGCGTTCTTCCAGTGTGATCTTCTTGCCGAAAATACCGCACTTTACATAGTACGTCTGGTCGATCACATTGGTGCCGGCTTCCTTCAGGATATCCTTTACGACCTTCTCACCACGGGAGTTCGGTTCGCCGTCTACCAGCAGCACAACGTTCTGGGCCCGGTTGGCATACAGCTCCTTGCAGAAGCGTCTTACTTCGTCAGCGGGATCGGTGTTGCCCAGGGTCAGCGCCAAAACGACCAGTCTTTCCTTATCGGCCGGATATGCCGGGGGAATATCGTTAACCAGACATCCATATGCTTCCCCGATAGCGGTAGCATAGGTCACCAGCTTAGCCTTCTTGGAATAATACATAACACGCATTTTCATGATAGAGTTCCTCCAGATCTCAGTGTTTTTCTCAAGTCATCTTATTATAGCATATTTTCATGAAAAAGAAAAGGTGCAATTTGCTATTTCCACCATTTTTGGCAATTGCAACAAAAAGCACCTGCTTGATTTATGTATTATTCACAATGTATTTCGGCCATCGATTTCCTCGGATCATCGAATAGCCTTGAAATACTTGGTATTCCGCAGACTGCGTACCACGATGGGGCAAAGGATGATGTTGATCAGAAACTCGATCACAAAATTCACGCCAGCCAAACCTGTAAGGATATAGGTGATCGTATTGGTCCCGCCGGCCCATGCCGTCAATGTGTCCTGGAAGAACAGGATCATACCCAGACAGAAGATACCGGTATTGAGGATCGGGCAAAGCGCAGAGCCCAGGATCGTTACACCGAAATAATGCCCGTCACTTTTGTCCATGAAAGCGCCAGCCTTGTGGAACAAAAACCCCGGTGCCCAACCAGCCAGACCGCCTTTTACCAGACAGAGCAGGGAACAAAGGAAAGGGTTCGCCTGAAACAGAATAAAGCCACCGGCATCCATACCGGTCACACACATCACCAGTACGATGATACCAAAGATTAGCCCCAGCGCTGTACCGTAGGCAGGTCCCAGCAGCATACCACCGATCACGATAGGCAGTAGCGTCAAGGTGATATTCACCGGCAACAGACCGGCTGTCGCAGCAGAGAGCAGCTGCAATACCACCACCAGCGCAGCCATAAAGGCTACCTGTACCATTTTGAGGGTTTTTGCTTTCGAATTTGTCATCATAATGACCTCCAGATTCCGTACTGTCTTCCTGCCATTGCAGGTAAAACGTACATAAAGTATTTATAATAAGGCCGTAGCCATATTACCACATCTCAAAGTCTTTTTATCGTTCCGTTTTTTCGATACAGTGCCACAGCACCTCGCAGAGTCAAGTCAGCCACATAGGAAATTTTGTTCCGGCAATAGGGAAGAATGGAAGGGGCTAAACCGCCTGTACCGATCAAAGAAAGCTTTTTGTCATCCACATTACCGTAGGTCTCCCGTATGTTCCGAAGAAAACCATCGATCATCAACACATGCCCGCCGATCACACCAGAACGGATCGATTCGCTGGTGGATTTTCCCAGCAGCTCTTGTGGTTTTTCCAGCGAAACCGTCGATAGCAGCGCCGCCGAATCCGTAAGTGCTGCCAAGGACACCGCAATGCCTGGCATAATGATCGTTCCTAAAACTTCTTTTTGGCAATTGACGTATGTGAGCGTAGTCGCTGTACCTACATCCAACACGACAAATGGCGGCTCCACATACAGGAAAGCACCGGCCACATTGGCCACGATATCGGCACCCAGTTGCTCCGGATTTTGGATCTTGATCCCAAAGCCGGTGCGTACACCATGACCGATCAAGAGCGGTTGTACGCCTGTCAAAGTTTTAGCAGCTTTGGCAATGGTATCGGTCAGCGAAGGCACTACAGAAGCGATCACGCAGGCATCCAATGTACGGGATGGATCTGACGTGGTGGGCATACCAAACGGCGTTTGCATACCGGAAGATTGAAAGCCGATCCCATGGTAAGAAAGAAACTGGCAGAACAACAGCATATATTCGTCTGCCGACAAATGCTTCGCTGCGATCTTGAACCGACACAGGCAGCTATCATCCGTCGTCAGATCCGCATCCGCTGCACAACGAAAAACGCCGCAGGATATGCTGGAATTGCCAATATCGATTGCAAGGATCATAGTCGCCGTACCTCCTATAGATTCGTCCTTGTTGAGCCGCACCACCGACCGTCGAGTATATGCCGCTGGGTAACAACACCGCGATTTGCCGTAGAAATACCGTATGGGTCCAGATTTCGCTTCCCTCAATTATACAAAATTTGCATTTTGTATAAAAACATATATGGGAAATTGGGTAGCACGTATAGCTACATTGTACCGAAAAAAAGGCACCCTGTCAATGGGTATTGCCCACAAAAACAAGGTGCCTGTATGTCCGTTTTCCGTTCAGTTTATGAGAGGCTCCCATCCGTGGCTACAGATATGTTTTCCTCATGTTTGTATTTTCGTCTGGTCGCCTCGCCGCCACGCAAATGCCGTTCCGATTTATTTTTTTCGAACAGCATATGGACTTCGGCCGCCAGTGGTGGATTGATATGCGGCAGCTTCTCGCTGACATCCTTATGCACAGTGGATTTGCTGATACCAAAACGGTCTGCGGTACTGCGCACTGTGGATTGGTTCTCGATCAGATACAGTGCCAATTCTTCGCAGCGTTCCCTAACCTCCGGTAACGGTTTGCTGATATGATTCATGATGCCCCCAATGTTTGGTGTTTTCCATTAGGAGTATATGAATCCGTTCCCGATTTATGCCAGCAGTTTCCGCCACATTATTATACAAAATATTTCTTAGAGGATGACCCGGAGTTTTTGTGCTATGATCTCTTGTTCTGTCAGTGTATATCGCAGCATCAGCGGCATAAAGGCATTGCCAGTGCTTTCCGCACCCAGGATCATATTGCCGTAGAACAGGATCTCCCCGGATACAGCATGGTTTCCTACAGGCTTTTCCAAATGCAGGATCGGCTGTAGCTGCCATACCTGTGCTTCTCCCACCCGTGGGATCTCGCTCCACGTTTGCTGGCACTGGGCCGTCACATAGGTCGTCTCCTGCATCTGGAGCATCAAAGGCTGCTTGCGTTCGTTTGCCAGCACCCGGATCGTCACGGTATTTTCCAGCGGATAGTTTGTTTGAACGCACAGCTGTACACCGCAGACGGTATAGATACCCGATACGGGATACAGGAACAATGCTGTATGTGCATCCTTCTCTACGACGCTATAACGGCCAACAGCAGCCAAACCTTCCCCGCCCCGCATGGAACAACACCAGTACGCTTCGTAGGTCGAGCAGGCCAGCAAATGGTTATCCGGCTTTTCCACAGCACCCAGACAAGTGTCTGTACCAAAGCCACCATTGGCACGTTCGCCGGCATACAGTGCATTATACAAAATCCGCTGTGCCATTTCGGCATATTCCGGCTTTCCTGTATACTGATACAGCTGTGCTGCCACCATGAAGGAATCGATCACGGCGCATGGCTCTGTCCATTCCGGTCTGCCGAACCAGTTGTAGTTGGCATAGTTTGCAGTCATGCCTTCTGCCTGGTACAAAGCAAAGATCTTCTCCACGAACGCAAGCTTTGCGGGATCCCGATCCTGTTCATACAGGCGCAGCATACCACGGCAGCCGGTCAATGTGGCGTGGGTCTGCACGGATATGGAAAGGAATGGAATGGTGTAGAAACCGGTTACCATTTCCTCCAGTAGCGTGTGCAGCTGCTCCACCAAGCTCCGGTCACTTGATTCCTTTACCAGCAGTACATATGCCTGACTCAGACCATCCAGCGGTATGTAGGCACAGCCGGTATCCGAGGAAAGGTACCAATGTCCCACCTTCTTGCCGATATGTCCGGATTCTTTCCCGTCTGTCACCCGGTCTTCCGGTCGAATGGGATACACGGCATACAGACCGGTCGCTGGCAAAAAAAGGTTTTGTACGATGGCTTCGATCCGATGTAGGACAGGCAAGCTACGTGCCGTATCCGCTTTGTGGAGCAGATAATATTCGCAAAGTCCACGCAGCAGCCAGCCATGGCCGGAAAGCTGCTGTTCGTCTATGTCTCCATCGGGCAGCACCTTCCGCAGATAGCCTTTTTCGTTTACATGTTCTTCCAGCTTTTCTACGATCTCGTCTAAGTATGCCGGTTTTCGTCCCGTGATCTGCGTCAGCATGGTCAAGGCAAGGATGGTGCGCCCTTCCCAGTCGCCGGGCCAGCCACCGGATTCTACGGTAAAAATATTCTCCGGCTGATACATGGGTCCTTCCAACCGGGTAAACAGCAGCTCTGCACGGTTTTGCAGATCGCCCTGTGCTTTGACATCTGTATATGGAATGCTATTCATAAAGCCCTTCCTCCTGCGGATACAAAAATCCCGTACCCAAAGATACGAGATTTTTGTTATAGTATAGTTTATTCACCAAACTGATAAATGGTGGTCTTGTCGTACGTGTCGCCGGCCTGCAGGATCATGTTGCCTTCAAAGCCGGGCAGATTGATGCTGTTGGGCATAGCCTGGGTCTCCATGCACACGCCACAGTGCTTGTACTGCTTCACACCATTCTTGAATGCCGGATCGTTGGTGTCGATCATGTTGGCGGTGTAGATCTGTACGCAGGGCTGGTCGGTATACATCTTCATGGTTCTGCCGGATACAGGGTCACGCAGGATACCACGCAGTGCCACTTCCTTGCTTTCGCCACAGAACAGGAAGTTGTTGTCATATCCACCGAATTCCTGCATCATGGGATAGGGATCGGCAAAGCCTTCGCCCAGCTTCTTTTCGGTGCGGAAATCATAGGGCGTACCGGTCACATCGATGAAGGTACCATCGGGCAGCAGGTTGCTGTCTACGGCGTTGATCCGGTCGCAGTCCAGCCACAGCATATGGTCATCTACCACGCCATTGGCATAGCCGGCCAGGTTGAAGTACGAGTGGTTGGTCATGCTAATGATGGTGGTCTTATCGGTGGTAGCTTCGTAGTGGATGGACAGCTCACCCTTTTCCAGCAGCGTATAGGTGACCTTCACGGTCAATGTACCGGGGTAGCCTTCTTCACCGTCCTTGCTCACGTAGGTCAGCACCAGAGCGGGATTCTTAGCGTCGTCCATGGGTTCAACGTCCCACAGCTTGGCATTGAAGCCATCCTTACCGCCATGGAGAGAGTGAGGACCATCGTTGCAGAACATGGTGTATTCCTTTCCTTCCAGCGTGAACTTCCCGTTGGCCAAGCGATTGCCCACCCGTCCGATCAGCGCACCCTGGTAACCGCCAGAGGTCAGGTATCCGTCTACGTTGTCAAAGCCACAGATCACGTCTGCCACTTCGCCGGCGGCGTTCTTGACCCACATATTGGTCAGGATACCACCCAGATTCAGGATCTGCACAGACAGGCAGCTGCCGTTTTCCAGCACGTATGCATCCACGGGACAGCCACAGGGCTTCTTGCCAAAGCTTTTCTTTGTGATTGCCATTGTTATTTTCCTCCGGCTTTCTCAGTCTTCGAACCCATTGGGATTCATCTTCTGCCATCTCCAGGAGTCTTCGCACATCTCCTTGATGCCGTTTTCTGCCTTCCAACCCAGTTCCTGCAGCGCCAGATCGGCGTTGGAATAGCAGGTAGCAATGTCGCCGGGCCGTCTTGCGGTGATCACATAGGGGATCTTCACGCCGGTGGCTTCTTCAAAATTCTTTACGATGTCCAGCACACTGTAGCCCTTACCGGTACCCAGGTTGTACAGCTTCAGGCCGGCCTTTTCTTCCAGCTTCTTCACAGCAGCCACGTGACCCTTAGCCAGGTCCACTACGTGGATATAGTCGCGCACACCGGTACCGTCGTGGGTATCGTAGTCATTGCCAAACACGCTCAGGTGCGGGCGCTTGCCTACAGCTACCTGGGTCACGTACGGCATCAGGTTGTTGGGCGTACCGTTGGGGTTTTCCCCGATCAGGCCACTCTTGTGGGCACCGATGGGATTGAAGTACCGCAGCAGCACTACGTTCCATTCCGGATCGGCCTTCTGGATGTCGGTCAGGATCTGTTCCAGCATGGACTTGGTCCAGCCATAGGGGTTGGTGCACTGACCCTTGGGGCATTCCTCGGTGATCGGCACAAAGGCAGGATCGCCATATACGGTGGCAGAGGAGGAGAAGATGATGTTCTTGCAGCCAAACTTCTTCATAACATCCACCAGGACCAGGGTACCGGTGATGTTGTTGTTATAGTATTCCCAGGGCTTGGCAACGGATTCGCCCACAGCCTTCAGACCGGCAAAGTGGATCACGGAATCGATTTTGTTTTCCTGGAAGATCTTGGTCATGGCATCGGCATCCAGGATGTCAGCCAAATAGAACTTCACGCTCTTACCGGTGATCTGCTCTACCCGCTCCAGAGACTTCTTGCTGGAGTTGCACAGGTTGTCGCAGACGATCACATCATAGCCGGCGTTTTGCAGTTCGATGACGGTATGGGAACCAATGTACCCTGCACCGCCTGTTACAAGAATAGACATATAAGATACGCTCCTTTACGCATGAGGCTTTGAGTCCTCATTATACCAGATGTATGGATTTCTGTCAAGCTGTTATGCAAAGTATTCACGCATTCGCCGGAATATCTTTACATATATGCAGTCTTACTTCCACAGGCCGTCCGGATATACACCTTCTGCGATCAGGGCATTCAGCTTGGCGATCACGTCCGGCTTGTCGTCGGCATAGGTAACACCGAACCACTTTGCGGTGGTGGGCAGTACGGCTACGTCGCACAGATCCTTCTGCATCATGGTGAATACCGTGTTGGGCAGGAGGCATTCGCTCTTCATGGGTTCTCTTGTGGCATCGTTGATGAAGGTATCGAAGTCAGCCTGTGCGCCGTCGAAGAATGCAGGCGTGAAGCACCAGCAGTTCATAGATACGATGGTCTCGTTGGGCAGATGTACCTTTTCGCCGTCTTCTTCAAAGTAAGCACCACCGTCTTCCTTGAACAGCTTAGTCCGTTCTACGATCTTGGTCAGCATACCATTTTCCACGTTGCAGATGCCTCTGGCTACGCTGCCGTTGTCGGTCAGGGTATTGCCCAGACGATAGCCTACCATGCAGAAGTGGGTGTTGCCGGGCTTGTCGTTCTCCCGCAGGAACGTAGCAGCCTGTACGAATGCGTCACGGCCATAGAAGTCGTCGGCGTTGATGACCATAAAGCCTTCGTTCAGGGCTTCCTTACCGCACAGCAGTGCATGGGTGGTACCCCAGGGCTTTACACGGTCAGCCGGGATCTTGTCGGCAGGCACCAGCGTATCCATCTTCTGGAATACATATTCCACCTTGACCTTGCCTTCGATCCGCTTGCCAACGGTCTCATGGAACACTTCATAGTTCTCTTCCTTGATCACAAACACGACACGGTCAAAGCCGGCCTGTACAGCGTCATAGATCGAGAAGTCGATGATGAATTCTCCGTGCTTGGTAAAGGGGTCGATCTGCTTCAGTCCGCCGTACCGGGAACCCATGCCTGCTGCCAAAATAAATAACGTCATATCAATGCTCTCCTTTTTCAGTGACTTATGTCACGCAAACTTTCACATCTATATTGTATACCAAAATCCTGTCAATTTCAAGTGGGTTCGGCAGAATTCTGGAAAAAAGCTGCACTTTTCAGCAGAAAAAACAGCAGAGCCGTTTGGACTCTGCCATTTTTCGTTCATAAAGGACCGTTTTCAGCTGCCGCAGGAACACTTTTTGCCGCCGCCTTCTCCCTCACCGGCGCACCCTGCACCCTTGCATCCAGGCAGCACAGAAGGCGGACAGAACTCGTTGACCGGGAAGGACATGTTGCGGAACAGACTGCAGGGATCTTCCGGCGGGGGAAGCGTGCATTCTTTCTCCGGTACACAGTATTCCACGGCATTGACCAGGTACTGTGCCGGCCGTTCGATCCGTACCACCGAGAAAAAGCCAAGGGAGACCAGCAGCTTATTGCCCTCGTCCGGATCCACCAGATCTTCCGCAAAGCATCCCACGATGTTCTCCGGCATCTCATCCAGGCTACAACAGCAGGCGCAGCATTTCTGTCTGGGTTCCACCACACGAGTATCCAGAATGATGGGATCCACCGTTTCCAGCACTGCCACAGGCAGATTGTTGCCGCGGGATTGCTTGCAGCCTACGCCACAGGAGCAGAAGCCGCCGTTCTGGGTCTCGCTTTTGAACACGCTGACATTGCCTTCGCTGCCGAACAGGATCACCTTTTTCTCTACCACAGCGATCCCTTCGAATTCCTGCACATTGCCCGGTCCCATGCAGGCCTCGAACAGCAGCTTCACATAGATCCGGATCCCCAGCTGGTAGAAGCCTCGATTGAACGGCACCGAGTCGATGTCTATATACGACCACAGGACATGGGAGCTTTTGGCCCGTACCACGCTGGTGTGCTGGATCACATCCTGCCCTAAGCAAGTCAGATAGACCCGCACATTTTCAAAGCAGTCCTTGTCACGACAGGAATCTAAGACTCGATAGGTATCGATGCATACCATATCCCGCCCGTTTTGTGACAAACAGTTGTTTCGGTTTTCCACCATTTTTACCTCCATACCACATTCATGCGGATTTTCTGTATGTGTATCACCGAAGAGTTCCCGTTTTACCGGAGCACCGGTATTTTGGAAACTCCGCTATCAGCATATGCGCCAGTGCAGGCCATGGTCACTGCAAACAAAAACAGACCGGCAAAACATCCTATGGATGTACGCAGTCTGTCTTTTGCAGTTATAGGGGATCCGTTCCTCTATAAACTTAGAGGTACTTCTTTACCGTGTCGGTAGCATCTTCGATCGCCAGAGAGGACGTGATGGTGCAATTGACATTGCGATCCTTCAGCAGGTTTTCCAGTTCCTTCAGGAACAGATCGAAGCTTGTGGGATCATCACAGCAGATCTTCAGAGCAGAATCGATGAACAGATCGGTAACATCGTGGTTGCTGGCCAGAATACCGGCAATGAAACCGTACAGGGACTGTCCATCGCACACGCTGTATTCATTGGCGTCGATCAGTCTGCACTGATACTTGATGTCAAACTTCAGCTTGTCACCCTTCTCGATGCACACAGCATCGCCCTTGGTCATGGCCAGTGCTTCGTTCACCATGCTGATGAGAGTCTTGGTCTTGCCGGAACCCTTTTTGCCGATGATCAATTTTAACATAACAACCTCCAAAATATATAGTATTCTTTAGGAATGCATTCTTGCTTCCAGAGCAGCCTTCTGATCTTCAAAGCCGGGCTTACCCAGCAGTGCATACATATTCTTCTTGTATGCCTCTACGCCGGGCTGGTCGAAGGGGTTGACACCCAGCATATAGCCGGATACAGCGCAGGCCAGTTCGAAGAAATATACCAGATAGCCGAAGGAGTAGGCGCTTCTGTCTTCTACTTCCAGAACGATATTGGGAACACCGCCATCGTTGTGGGCAAACAGCGTACCGGTCATGGCCATCTTGTTTACGTCGTGCAAATCCTTGCCGGACAGGAAGTTCAGACCGTCGATATTGTTGGGATCGTCCGGGATCACAACGGAATCGTTGGACTTGGCAAAGGAGATCACGGTTTCAAACATAGTTCTCTGCCCTTCCTGTACGTACTGACCCAAAGAGTGCAGGTCGGTGGAGAAGATCACAGAGGAAGGATACAGTGCCTTGTTGTCCTTGCCTTCGCTTTCCCCGTACAGCTGCTTCCACCATTCGCAGAACATCTGCACAGCGGGCTCATAGGCTACTAAGATCTCCATGGACTTGCCCTTGTTGTACAGCACATTCCGCAGAGCCGCATACCGCAGACAGTCGTTGTTTTCGGTGTCGTCGTTGTTTAGGTTTACTCTGGCGCAGGCAGCACCCTCCATCATCTTGGTGATGTCGATGCCGGCTACAGCGATGGGCAACAGACCCACAGCGGTCAGAACGGAATACCGGCCACCAATGTCATCCGGTACAACAAAGGTCTCGTAACCCTTTTCGGTAGAGAATTCCTTCAGCTTGCCTCTTGCCTTATCGGTGGTAACAAAGATACGTTCTCTGGCACCTTCTTCGCCGTACTTCTTTTCCAGCAGTTCCCGGAAAATACGGAAGGTAACAGCGGGTTCGGTGGTAGTACCGGACTTGGAGATCACGTTGATGCAAACGTCTCTGCCCTCACAAATGGAGAGGATGTCAGCCAGTGCCGATGCGCTAATGCTGTTCCCAGCAAAGTATACATCGGGGGTATCCTTCTTCAGGTTGTTGTACAGGGGAGACTTTACAAACTCAATTGCCGCTCTGGCCCCCAGATAGGAACCGCCGATCCCGATGACTACGAATACATCGCACATCTTCTGGATCTTTGCAGAGGCGGCCTGGATGCGGGCAAATTCGTCCTTATCGTAATTGACCGGCAAGTCCACCCAGCCCAGAAAATCGTTTCCGGCACCGCTGCGGGTCTTCACAACGTCATACGCAGCCCGTGTCAGGTGAGAGATCTTCTGCACCTCACTGTCGGATACAAATCCGGCCAGATATTTCTCATTGCATTTTACTGCCATTTTCTATATGTCCTCGTTTCTCCGCCGCTCGGTGCTCCGGAAATGACTGCGGCGGACATCATCCCGGGAGAATATGGTGTCTTTTCCCAACCTCTCTACAGTTGGCGAAAACACGTATATTTTTTGCTCACCAATATCATACAACATTTTGCGGGATTTTTCAATAGGAAATGTGTGAAATTTTACGTTATTTTATCAAATATGCCCCAAGTATCCGCAAAAAAAGCTCTCCAAAGCCGATTTCCGCCACGTCTTCGCTGGCAAGAATTGGTATTTCTTCCAACAGTTCTCCATTTAGATACAATCGCATCGAGCCAATGGGGTCTCCCCTATGCACAGGCGCTTTGATATTCTCATAATACAAATGCTCCACAGTTACCTCTTTTTGTTTTCCTTTGGGGAGCAATGTGGTGTATGTCCCGGCACTGCCGGCGCAGGTATCCTGTGTTCCACCGATGATCGAGGCACAGCCGGGTTCTACATCCGTATACGTATACACCGAATAGTTGGCAAAGCCCCAGTCCAGCAGCGCTTTGGCAGCAGCGTTTCGGGTATCTCTGGTATCGGAGCCCATGATCACGGCGATCAGGTGCAGATCCTCTCGCATAGCAGTTGCGGAGATACAGAATTTTGCCTTGGCAGTCGAACCGGTCTTCAGCCCCGTTGCACCCTCATAGAAACGGATCAGCCGATTGGTGTTGGTCAGGCCAAAGGCACCGTCCCGGATCGTATCCATCCAGATCCCGCTGTATTCCAAAATTTTTGGATGGGTGAGCAGTTCTCTGGACATAAGCGCAATGTCGTATGCGCTGGTCATGTGGTTGATGGTATCGTCATCCAAGCCGGTCACGTTTTCAAAGTGGGTATTGTCCATGCCCAGCTCGGCGGCCCTCTCGTTCATTCGAGAGACAAATGCCTCTTCGCTGCCAGCCACCTTTTCCGCCAGTGCTACAGCCGCATCGTTGGCCGACGCAATGATCACGCACTTCAGCATCTCCTCCACAGCCATGGTCTCCCCCGGCTCCAGATAGACCTGGGATCCACCCATGGAGGCCGCATATTCGCTGACGGATACCGTGTCGTCCAGTGCAAGTGTTCCGCCGTCCACCGCTTCCATGATCAAAAGCAGGGTCATGACCTTTGTCACCGAGGCGGGCGGCAGGGCTTCGACTGCATTTTTGGCATACAGCACTGTGCCGGTATTGGCATCCATCAGCACGGCACTGCGGGCGTTCACATCAAAGGGGATGTTATCCTGCACGGCTCCCACGGGCCACGTGAGCAGGCAGGCAAGCCCCACAGCGAACAACTGTCTCCAACATTGTTTTCTCATATAGCTTCTCCTTACGCACGGTATATAGTTTACTATAACTGTACGTGGAAAAGCCTTTGATTATGCCATATAGCGGTGAATGATCTCGCACATGGTGTGTACGATCGCCGTTTCTTCCTCTACAGGCACGCTGCCATCGGCATACCAGATCGTCTCAAACGCCTCTGTGATGGGGCAGATCTCTTCCCCACCGGATACATACTTCATGACCTTGTGCATGACCTCACGTGGCGTATCAGACTGCTTCAGCGGTACATTGCCCATCTCGTAAGCACGCACCAGCACCGCATAGGCAAAGCATAGCTGGGCATCGGCATCGGGCAGGTGGGAGAGCTGCTGTAAAAACGTCTTATAGCTACGCACATTCTCAGCCAGCATTTGGTACTTGCGGATCAGGGCATTTTGTGTCTTACGTTTTTCATCCACATAGTTTTGGATAAACCGGGCATCCTTTGCACCATCACGATCCCGTTTCTGGAAGATGGCACCCAGTACCGTACGCAGCCACTCATAGAAGCGCACAGCAACTCCTTTGAGCCAACCGGTCTTGATCCCGATAAAGAGTAGGACGGCCACCAAAAGCAGCGCAAGAAGCAGACTGATCATGTCTCCGGCATTGTTTTGCTGTAGCTTATAGCTGTATCTTTGTGCAGAACCAAAATATTCGTATTGCTTCACGGGATCATCCTCGGCTTCCCGACGCAGGATAAAATAGAGAACGAGCCAGACAATGAGAGATATCAGTGTATATAGGCCGTTCACGACCACATACACAATGGCAAATACGACACACAGCACGACAAGCAGTGCCAGGATGAGGAAGACATTGTACAGTCTGTCCTCCGGCGTGAAGATGGATACCACCGAGCCACGGTAGGAGTTTTCCAGTTTTCCCTGGCTAAAGATGATCAGCACACAAATGCCAAAAACTGTCAGGCAGCCCATGAAGATCCCCTGCAGTTCCGGATGGAGCGCGATGCCACCGGTGAAGGCATACAGGCAAAACTCCACAAACAGGATCGACATGGACCACACCAGAATATAGAAGGCTGAATACGAGTACAGTCTGGCAGGAGGATAGAACCATATGACGATCCCTGCAAACTGGGAGACAAAGCACAGCACCGCCGCCAGATACGGCACAAAGGATTCTTCGACATAATAGGCATTGGGATTGTTTTCGTATAGCTGCTCGAGATATACCTCGTATAGGTATTCCTCCATGTACACACGCAGCAAGAGACATAGAACGATGGAAAAACCAATGGCAAACAGCAGGGGCAAAATGGCGTGGGTGTAGTGGTATTTTGTAAAGGTATTTTGGTCATAGACCAATGCATCCCTGGCGCTGCGCTTGCCGAGCCACTGGGCATAAATGCTCTGCATCCCGTTGCCGATCAGCACAAAGAGAAAGGTGAGCAGTGGTACAAGCCAACGTGTGCCCGGCAGTTGCCCTTCCAACAGCAGCAGGTTCACCGGGATGAGCAGCATGGAAACGCCTACGATATAGACACCATACATGGGCTTGGAAAAATCGTTTTGCATATGTTCCCCCTCACGCATCCTTGTAGGCTTTGAAATGTACTTCGATATCGTTGGGGATCACCAGAGCATTGTTATATGTGGTGGTGATATAGAAGATCACGGTGATTCCCTGACGGCGCATGGCATAACAAAACTGGATCATACGCTCGTTTAAGAACGAAGACACAAAGATAATGTTCCCGCCGCTGGTGTAGGCATAGGGATTTTGTACCATGTGATCCAGCAGCTTTTCGATGGGCAGAGAGATCATCAGCTCCATTTGTGCCAGCATACGCAGGGCGGCAATGATGTCCCCTCTCCCTCGATATGGCTGTGATACAAACACCTTACTGCCGATGGCATCTTCTTCTGCATCCGTCATACTACAGCCCTCTCCGAACTGCTCCGGCGGTGTGTTGCAGATCAGTCGCACCGGGATCCGCTCTGTGGCAACGCTGTCCAGGATAGAGGCCGCTACGGTGATGCATAACTCTACCGCAGATCGTATGCTGGGCGGGCCGGGGATACCCTTTTCCATATCCCGTGACTGCATATTGATCAGGATATTGAAGGCGTACTGCTGCGTGTATTCCTCGATGTTTACCATCAGTGCCTGTTCGGCGGCGGTCTTTTTCCAGTTGATCCGATTCATAGGATCCCCCTGTTGGTATTCCCGCACGCCGGCCAGATACAGCGGATCACTGAGCAGACTACGCTGCACCATAATATCGCCGCTGGTATAGGCAGAGGCAGTGAATTCTTTTTCCAATGCAACGGCCTTTGGCAGCACGACCAGTACGTTTTTGTTGTCCAGTGCGTGGATATCCACCGGTTTCTCTGCCGTGAATATCTTACTTTGCATATGCGTTCCCAGAATATCGTCTACCAGCATGGTGCTGCTGCCTAAAACATAGGTGCCTCTGGTATTGCAGTGGATCTTCCAGCGACGTCGGACGATCTCATGGCTGCGCAGCACAAACAAACTCTGGATGACTCTGGGATGGGTCTCGATCCGTTTGCCGGTGGGGGCATCTTCCTTGGTGATGCAGAATGTCAGGCCATCCGGCAGTTCGGTGTCCACCTTTACAAAGGGCAGCGGTAGGAGCTTGTCGTTGGTGAGCTGTTCGTATATGTAGACATCCTCATCTTCAAACACTTCTCCGCTGGCTGTTTCTATGGTATACTGCACGTGGGAAAAGGCATATTTCTTATATAGAAAATATTGCAGAAGATACACGCCCACCAGGGAAAGCAGCAATGCGATAAAGAGCATAAGGCTTCCCTCCTCCGGTCACGCTTCGATCGGTGCCTTTACCGTAGTCAGGATGTTCTCGATGATCTGCTCTGCTGTGTCGGACAGGCGAATGGTGTTCTGGGTACGAACGATCACACGGTGCGCCAGGATCGGTACAGCTACTGCTTTTACATCATCCGGCAGTACGTACTCCCGTCTCTGCATACCTGCCCAAACCTGCGACGCTTTCATCAGTGCCAGCGAACCACGGGGACTTACGCCCAGCCGCAGCCGTTCGTTGTTTCGGGTCGCATCCACCAAAGTCAGGATGTAGTTTTTGATGCTTTCGCTGACGGTGATCTGTTCTGCCGCTGCTTTTGCCTCCTGGATATCCGCTTTGGTACACACGGCTGTGAGAGAATCCAGCGGGGTTGCTGCCTTGCCGTGGTGGTTCAGGATCTCCCGTTCGTTTGTCATGTCCGGATAGCCCAATGCCAGCTTCATGAAAAACCGGTCCAGTTGCGCTTCCGGCAGTGGAAAGGTCCCCTGGGATTCCAGCGGATTTTGGGTGGCGATCACAAAGAAGGGGGCATCCATGGAATAGGTCACACCGTCCACCGTGGTCTGCTTTTCTGCCATGCATTCCAGCAGTGCCGATTGGGTACGGGGCGTGGTACGGTTGATCTCATCGGCTAAGAGGATATTGGTGAATACCGGCCCCCGGCGAAAGACAAACTCACCGGTCTTTTGATTATAGAAATTGATCCCCGTTACATCGCCGGGCAGCAGGTCCGGTGTAAACTGGATCCGCTTGGTATCGGCATCGATGGAACAGGCCAATGCTTTTGCCAATGTGGTCTTGCCTGTGCCGGGAATATCATCCAGCAGCACATGACCGTCACACAGCAGCGCCGTCAGGATCAGCCGCAGCTTGTCTTCTTTGCCATAGATCACCTTACCGATGTTGGCCAGGATCGTATCTGTCAGGGCAGCTATCTTTTCCATGCTGTACTATCTCCTTCAAATTGTTCAGAACTGATATTTAGGGGAATATTCCGGGATCTCTATTTCCGTGGTCAGGTCACGGAGGATCTCTTTCTGGTTCCGCTGCATGGGGCTTACGATAAAGGTACAGGATGAGGCTTCCAAAGGTACGTTCACCTTGGTATAGATCTCGCCACGGAAACGCACCAGCTCGCCGCTCAGCTTCCGGATCTTTCCTGTATAGGGGTTCCATTCCTCCGGTTGATGCCGCCCACGAAGCAGGATATTTCGATGAAAGGGGGAGCCTGTGGTGTTGGTGATGTAGTAGATGTCGCAGCCGGCGTAGCGTTTATGGATGTAGTTCATCGAGCAACCCTTGGCAAGCCGTGGACCAATGCCGACCTTGACGAATGTAGGCAGATGCTGATTGACGATACCGCTGAATTCCACTCTGGGCATACCGTCGATGTACACGTCCGGTGCCATACGGAACTTTTCGATCACCTGATACAGCATGCTGGCAGAAACCGATTCGGTGCCGTCCACTGCTGTTTTGTTGGAGGGGAAGAAATAGGCCTGCCCACCGTTTTCGTTTTGGTTCTTGTAGTACTGCTTGATGATCCGGTTGTTCTGACAGTCTTCGCCGAAGATGTAGCGGATCAGCGACTGGACTTCCTTATCCTCCGGTGTCAGCGTCTTCATAGCGGTGTTCATATCGGCATCTATCATACTGCATTCATAGGCGGCATCCGGCAGATTGTCCGTAGCGATGATCTTGCCCCCTTCATCGTAGAACTTCCGGATCACACGCAAGGTCTTGAGGCTGATGACCGACATGGACGGCATAACAAGGACTTTATACTTCTGGGGGATCTCACGACCATCCTGTTTGATGAACAGCGTACCATCGTCCGAAAAGGCTCTGTCCCGGATCACGTTGGGATGCACGAATGTGGAGTCCATACCCACATAGTTCAGGAAATTGTTCATGATCTCCATGTAATCCGCATTTTCCGGTGTGGTGGGATATTCAAATCCCTGTGCTGCTGCCGACTGGTATAGGAACACCACAGAATGCAGCGAATGGATGGGATACAGGATGGCTACGTCGCAAATATGATCCCCGCCACGGAGCAAGGTCTGGGAACGGGTGGTGAAATCGGCGTAATCGGCTAAGTCGTCGTTTTTGGAGAAGATCGCACCCCATGCAGGTTCCTTTTCGCCAAAGGTGGATTGTTCGTCTGTCCGGTCCTCCCCTAAGTGGGCAAACAGCATATTGACACCACGCACAAAGGCATTCATCGTTTCTCGATAAATGATGTCCTTGGAAAGCTGACCATAGTATTTGAAAATATCCGCAGAGACCACTTCCTGACCAAATGCATCCGCTGCACCGGCGGCGACCTTGATCCCGTTTAAGCCGTAGAGGTAGGCAAAGGGGATGGAGATACCGGGGGCTGAGGTGTACTTATGCAGCATCTGCCCATCTCCGAACATCCAAGAGCAGGAGGTGGCTTTGGCTTCTGCCGGGAAACCGGTGCAATAGATCCCCTTGGCACGACATATATCGGCGGCGGCTTTCATATAGCCCTCCACCATCATATGGGCCCGACACACCATCAGCATACTCTTATACCGCTTGGAATACCGACCAAAGTCTCGGAAGAGCAGCGGATAGTACGGTGCCGGGTCAAAGCCGTAGTATTCTTCGAAGATCGTATTGAAGTTCTCGCTCCACATACGCCGGTTCTTGCCGCCATAGACTACATTTCGGTAGATGAAGATCGTTGCCAGTGCTTCGGCATCCTCGCCCAGCCGTTCCAACCACAGACGGAAGGTGGCACGCAAATAGGCCGTGGAAATATCGTAATCCATATAATCGATGTACGGTGCGTCCATATCTTTTTCACACTCGTACTGTTCGATATTCCAGTTCCCTTCCGGCACCGTCCATACCAAAAAGGTCTTGCCGTCCTCCTCTTGCAGATAGGGACGCAGATCCATCAGCTCCTGGGTATCGTCGTTCACCGCCATCAAAGACATGAGCTTCCCATGCTTCCGGATCTCCTTATGCATAGGCTCACCCGTTGTGCAGGCGGTCTCATATTTGCACAGGATGGAACAACGGGAGGCACTGTTTTCTTCCTTAGCGATATATTCTCGCATGATGTAGGAGTCATCGATATATCCCACCTGCATCCCACAGTCCTTGGCTGCCCGGCACACCAGGTCGATCACCCGGTAATAATCGGCAGATAGGGCTTTGATAGGGCTTTTTCCATAGGCAAAGGGGATCACACCGCTGTAGCCGTCCTTTTTATATCCTTGGATCAGGCGTGTGATCGTTTCTTCTGTATCCAGTCCCTCCTCGGAGGTGATGGGATAATACATAAATGGACTAAAATCCCTATTTTCATTCTGAAACCATTTTCTCAGTTCAAGCACATCTGTGGCGTGATGCAGTTCGTTCATAGCTTGTCCTTTCTGACCTTGCTGCTGTTTTGGCAGATCTTCCCAACGATCCTTCTATACGGATCCGTTTTTATTTATTATACCATATCCTCCCGGATTTGTATAGGGATTTTTGATTTTTTTCAAAAAAGTGTGACAGCCTTGCCGGTTCGTTTTCAAAACTGCTTTTGTTGTAATATAGTGTAAAACCTCTTGCATTTTCATGCACATTGTGGTATGATTATAGATAATACGACCGTTTGCTTTATTTTGGCAAACACAGGAGGACACACCGATGGAATCGAATACAGGCTTTTCTCTGCGGCAGTTGTTCCGGGAGTTGGAGCTGCGGTTTGGGCAATCTCGTCCTTTATCGTCTCCGGAGCTATTGGGATATTATCTGACCTTTCTGTTGCTGGATCGCCCACTGGACGAGGTTTGGCTGATCCTGCTGGATTCCCGGAAGCAGCTGCTCCAAGCCATACAGATCACCGAATCCACCCTACACAAAGAAAGGTATCCGCCGCTGCTTCAAAAAGATCCACGTACCAAATACTACTGTCTCGCCCACACCCATGGCGAATATCCAACAGAGCCATCCAGAGAAGATATCTTTACCAACCAGAATGTATCCACTTATTATGGTACGAACCCCACCTATTTGGGTGCTTATATCGTAAATCAGGCATTGGATTATACTCTCCTGCCGCCACAGAAGTTTGAAAATACACGATAAGAAAGGAGCGTGCTATGCTGCATGATCGAACATGAGAAATTGCAAAAGAACACGGGGTTCTGTCTATGGGATCTATGCAAAGATCTGGAACGGCGTTTTTGTGCCGATCGCCCCTTGACCACACCGGAGCATATGGCCTACTATGCTACGTTTTTTCTGCACGATGACGATCCGGAGCACACCTGGTTTTTCTTTCTGGATACAAAAAAACGGTTGCAGGATACCTTGCAGGTCCTTCAAAAAGCAGCCCTCCATATCAAATGTGCAGATTATATTATGGAGCATCGCGGAAGCAACGCTTATTTTTACATCGCCCATCGTATGGATGCCGTGACGTTGGAACCAACCAAGATGGATCGGCAACTGCACTATGCCTATTCCGGGACATTTCAAGATAAGCCCAAATACCTCGGTTTGATCCTTGTCTCTGCGTCCTTAGACTATCTCTATTTACCGCCCAATACGGAACACCCGTGATACTTTTTGTTCCCTTTTTCTTACCGGATCCATGTACCGAGCCGGTATACCGGATCCGTATATGGTATTCTTTTCTACTCTTGCAAAAAGTAAAAGTTCGTTGCCATATTTTTGTAAAAAGCGGTTGACTTTTTTCGTGGCATCCTGTATAATGTACACAGTCTTGCTCGTGCGCAAAAATCTTGTTTGTACATATCTTTGCGGTCGTGATCGCAGAGCAGGACGATCCCGTAGTGTATGCTGCCCCAGTACGGGTATCTCTCTGGAAAGGAGAATTTCTATGGTAGAAAAACAATGGTACTTTGACCCTGCCAAGCCTGCGGAGGTACCGGAATGTCTGCACGATGCCCTGGAAAAACGTGGCATTCCGTGCACAGAGATCCGGCTGTGTCTGATGACCGACCTGTCTCCGGATATGGTGCGCTGTGACTGCTGGCTTTTGGCTACAGACACGCACATTTTGATCCTTTGCGGCTCTATGAAGCTGGCCTCACAAAGCGACAAGCGAAAAGGCTTCAAGCCCGATCGTTCCTTCGCAGAAATTTCCTACACCACCTACGATCTAAAAGAATTCGCAGAATTTTTCGTGGAAGAACAGATCGCCTCCATCCGTTTAACAGCCAAGCGTAAGGAGGGGGCGACATACCAGCTCCTGCTCAACGGCTCCAACACCTATCGCCCCTCCTGCCAAACCGGCGCAAAATTTCTAAAGCAGCTGGTGGACAAGGGGGAGATCGAGCCGGATAAGGAAGGCAACAAGCGAGACGAGATCTTCTGCCCCAAGTGCGGCACACGATATGTGGATGCGGCACGGAAGATCTGTCCCAAATGTATGGACAAAAACAAGATCCTACGCAGAATGGGAACATTTTTGATCCGGTATAAGCTGCATATGCTGCTGATCATTTTGGCACTTGTGCTATCCAGTGCTATGGGTGTACTGACTCCCTATATCAGCTCCGGCTTCTACTTTGACGAAGTCCTGCATACGGGGGGCAAGTTCTATGGACAGATCCTGCTCGTGTTGGGACTGGTGGTTGGCACACGGATCCTGTCAATATTCATCTCCATGTTCCACTCCATCGTGACCTCTACGGTAGCTGCCAAGCTCAGCTATGATCTGAAAAAGACCATCTTCAATGCCATCGAACGCTTGTCCCTCAGCTTTTACACCAGCCGACAGACCGGTGGGCTCATGGCGCAGGTCACCAACGATGCGGATACCATCTATTGGTTCTTCTGCGACGGCGTGCCGTATTTCCTGGTGAACATCGTGCAGATCGCTGTGATGCTGGTCATCATGCTGATCATCAATCCGGCGTTGACGCTGCTTGCACTGGTGACGGTCCCGCTGGTGGTGATCGCCATTCGTACGCTGTTTGGCAAGATGGAAAAGCTCCACGCCAAGCGGTGGGCCAAATCCCGTGGGATGAATGCGGTACTCAGTGACGTGCTCAGTGGGATGCGTGTGGTCAAGGCGTTCTCGAAGGAAAAGGATGAGATCACCCGATTCCGTAAGAGCAGCCATGCTGTAGCCGAAGCGGAGCAGAATACTTCTATCTTTGCTACGCTGGCCTTCCCCGGTGTCAATATGCTCTTCTCCATCAGCAATCTGATCGTGCTGGGTGCCGGCGGCTGGATGGTGATCCAGGGCAGAATGACCTATGGTATCCTGCTCACCTTTATCTCCTACATGAACATGATCTACAGTCCCATGTTCTCCTTTGTGGACATGATGTACTGGTTCACCGATTCGCTCAACGCCATGAGCCGCCTGATCGAGGTCATGGATGCAGAGCCGGATGTAAAGGAACCGGAGAATCCCAAGTCTCTGGGGGACGTACGTGGCGACGTAGAATTCCGGCACGTGGATTTTTCCTACGACAAAAACCGGAAGATCATCGACGATGTATCCTTCTCCATTGAAGCAGGTCATGCGTTGGGGATCGTGGGACATACCGGCGCGGGCAAATCGACGCTGGCCAACCTGCTGATCCGTCTGTATGATGTGACCGCCGGGGAAATTCTGATCGATGGGATCAATGTGAAGGATATTCCCTTTGCAGAACTGCGAAAGCACGTGGCCATCGTATCCCAGGAGACTTACCTATTCATGGGTACGATCCTGGAAAATATCCGCTATGCTCGACCGGATGCCACGTATGAAGAAGTGATCGAAGCTGCCAAGATCGCCGGGGCTCATGATTTCATCATCAAGCTGCCGGATGGGTACTCTACCATGATTGGCTTTGGCTACAAGGATCTGTCCGGTGGGGAACGGCAGCGGCTGTCTATCGCCCGTTCCATCCTGCGAGATCCCAAGATCCTGATCTTAGACGAAGCCACTGCGGCTATGGATACGGAAACCGAGCGGAAGATCCAGACTGCCATTGAACGGCTGTCCAAGGGTCGTACCACCATTACGATCGCACACCGGCTCTCCACCCTGCGGGATGCGGACAAGCTCATTGTCATCGAGAACGGGAAGGTGCCGGAGGCCGGTACACACCTGGAACTGATCAACAAGAAGGGGATCTATTATAATTTGTATAAGCTCCAATTGGATGCCATGAAGAATATCGGTATCGAAGGAGGTAATTAAACTATGGAAGAAAACAAGACCCAAACCAAAAAATCGCTGGACGAGATCGTATCGATTATTTATATCACAAAGGAAAATGCTGTTTTTGAGAAAAAATCGGATTTTCTGACCTTGACGCTGACCGCTCCCGGTGAGAACGGGGAGATGGAGACAAAGACCTATGAGCGAATTTTTCTCCACCGTGCCTTTCCCTTTGACCATCCTTTTTCCTACATTTCCGTGCTGGACAAGGACAGCAAGGAGATCGGGATGATCGCAGATCTGGCGGTGCTAAAGGAAGAAGATGCCGCAGCCATTCGCCAGGAGCTGGATCGGAAGTACTACACACCTGTGGTAAAGTCCATCCTCTCCATGAAGGACAAGTTCGGCTTTTCCTACTGGAAGGTGCTGACCGACGAAGGGGAGCTGAGCTTTACCTTGCAGGATACCTTCCACAGCCTGATGAAGGTGGATGGCGGGACCCGGATCTTTATTACCGACATCGACGGCAACCGATACGAGATACCGGATATTGAAGCACTGGACAGAAGCAGCTACAAAAAGATCGAACTGTTCCTTTGATCCAGATAAAAAACCTATATCTTTTGCATATGCAGGAAAGGGTTATATGGAAAACAGAAAAAAACTGACCACCAGGCTTTGTGCCCTCGATCCGTCGCTGCACGAAAAGGACATCCTGTTGGCCTATGGCTATGATCTGTTGCCGGACGATTCCAGAAATCGCTGTGACGGGATCGCGGCGCTGCTACAGGATCGCTTCGTTCTGTACCAAAACAACGAGGCGTATGTGTCGCTGCCGCTGGAACAGGTCAAAACATTTACCTTCCGACAGGGGATCGGCTGTGTGTTCACCGAATACACCGACAAGGATGGCACGGATCATCTGCTCTGTCGGGGAGATATGCAGTATCTAAATACCTTCGCCGCCGTGATCAAAGAAATGAATCGGCATCTGGAGGGCAAACCGATCCATTACGAATATGAAGAGGAGCTGGATCGGATCTGTCCCAAATGCGGCAGACCCTATCGGCCCGGTTCCTCCATCTGTGACCATTGCGTGGACAAAAAAAGCTACATCAAGCGGCTTTGGGCAGTGGCACATCCCTATCGCTGGCTGATCTACGCATCGATTGCTATGTACTTCGTCATTGCGCTGTGCAATCTGGTCCCGCCATACCTAAACCGGATCTTAGTGGACGACTACATCCAGGCAGACTCCATGCCGGAGCTGTCCAAATTCCTGGTCGTACTGCTGTCCATTCTGGGTGTACAGGTGGGCATTCAGCTATTGGGCATGTTACGAAGCGTGCTACTGATCTTCGCCGGGAACAAAGTGGTCGTGGCACTGCGGGAAATGGTGTTCAACAAGATCCAGATGCTCTCCATTTCCAGAATCGCTAAGCGCACGTCCGGGGAGCTGATGAACCGTGTGTCCGGCGATACCCGGCAGCTTTCTCAGTTTATCACCAATGACCTGGGCGACATCGTGGAACAAGTCGTTACGCTGTTGGCTGTCAGCATCGTGCTGTTCACCTACGACTGGCGACTGGCACTGATGATCCTGATCCCTACACCGCTGGTCATGTACGGCTTCCGTCTGTTCTGGAGCTTCACCGGGAGAATGTACCACAAGCAGTGGCTCCTGGAATCCCAATCCAGCACGGTGCTGCACGACATTTTCTCCGGTATCCGTGTGGTCAAGGCCTTCGGTATGGAGCATCGGGAGACGGAACGGTTCCACAAGGTGATCGCAGAACAGCGGGATATATCCATCCGAAACGAGCGGTTCTGGGGCATTGTCAATCCCATCATGAGCTTCTTCATGGGATTTGGGGAATTCTTCCTCCTATATTATGTGGGGAACAAGATCCTGGGCGGTACCATGACCATTGGAGAAATGAGCCAGTTCTCCGCTTATGTCAGCATCATCTACGGTCCTCTGCGCTGGATGGCTTCGATCCCCCGGCGGCTGGCCCGACTGATGACCTCCATCGTCAAGATCTTTGATGTAGTCGATGAGGAGCCGGATATTGCCGACAAAAAGGATGCCATCGACCATGAGATCGAAGGCACCATCACCTTTGATAATGTTTCCTTTGGGTACAACAACACCACGAACGTACTGAAGAATCTGTCCGTGGAGATCCATCCCGGGGAAATGATCGGGATCGTGGGAAAGTCCGGTGTGGGAAAATCCACGCTGATCAACCTGGTCATGCGGATGTACGACGTGAACGAAGGGTCTCTGAAGATCGACGGGATCGATATTCGAGATATTTCCCAGGAATCGCTCCGGTCGCAGATCGGTGTGGTATTGCAGGAGACCTTCCTATTCTCCGGTACGATCTACGAGAACATCGCATATGCCAAGCCGGATGCCACACGGGATGAAGTGATCACCGCTGCCAAAATCGCCGGGGCCCACTCCTTCATCATGAAGCTGCCAAACGCCTATAACACCAAGGTGGGCGAACGGGGACACACGTTGTCCGGTGGGGAACGGCAAAGAGTTGCTATTGCCAGAGCGGTCCTGCACAATCCACGGATCCTGATCTTGGATGAAGCTACGGCTTCTCTGGATACGGAAACGGAAAAGCAGATCCAGGATGCCCTCCAGCAGCTGATCGCAGATCGTACCACATTGGCTATCGCACACAGATTGTCTACGCTGCGGAATGCCACCCGGATCTTAGTGCTGGACAAAGGCGAGCTGGCAGAGATCGGTACCCACGAAGAGCTGATGCGGCAAAAAGGGATCTACTATGGTCTAGTCATGGCGCAACGGCAAATGTCTAAAATGCCTTCCAAGAATACAAAGCCGGAAGAAGCACCTGCTACGGCAAACGCCTAATGCCTAATATAATAGAAATATAGGCGTTTGTCTAACCAACGACTGTAAAAAAGATGTCCGTGTACCGGAGAAATACCGGTGGCGGACATCTTTTTTGTTTGTAATTGGTTTGATCAGGTCTCGAAACCGGCGAACTGGTTCTGGTAGAGGCCGTAGTATACGCCCTTCTTTTCCAGCAGCTCTTCGTGGTTCCCTGCTTCCATGATGGTACCATCCTTCATAACGATGATGATATCGGCATCTCGAATCGTGGACAGGCGGTGGGCAATGATCAGGCTGGTGCGGTTTTGCATCAGTGCCACCATAGCCTGTTGAATGTGCATCTCGGTACGGGTATCGACGGAGGATGTGGCTTCGTCCAGGATCAGGATCTTGGGGTCTGCCAGTACTGCACGGCCGATGGCAAGAAGCTGCCGTTGCCCTTGGCTCAGGTTGCTGCCGCCTTCGGACAAGATGGTCTGATAAGATTCCGGCAGACGCTCGATGAATTCTCTGGCTTCTGCTGTATCTGCTGCTTCTACCACTTCATCATGGGTGGCATCCAGCTTTCCGTATTTCAGGTTGTTCTCGATGGAATCCTGGAACAGCACGGTATCCTGCAATACGATGGCGATGGCAGAACGCAGCGTGTTCTTGGGAATGTCATTGATGTTGACACCGTCTAACTTGATCTCGCCGGCGTTCACGTCGTAGAAACGGGTCAGCAGGTTTACGACAGTTGTCTTACCGGAACCGGTGGCACCTACCAATGCGATCCGCTGACCGGGCTTGACTTGCAGATTGAAATCGAACAGGACCTGCTTTTCGGGATTGTAAGAGAAGTCGATGTGGTTGAATTCCAGGTTGCCCTTGATGTCTTCCAGCTTCATCTCGTGCTTGCCTGCATTCACTTCATCGGGCGTTTCCAGGATGGTGAATACACGCTCTGCACCGGCGATGGCGGTCAGGATATTGGCATACTGGTTGGCGATCTGGTTGATGGGCTGGGAGAGCTGGCGGGAGTACTGGAGGATGGCCTGGATGTCACCAACGGAGATCACGCCGGATACGGTCAGATACGCACCGCAGGCAGCCACGATCAGGTAGTTCATATTGTTGATGATGTTGTTGGCCGGCCCCATCAGACCACCCCATACGTTGGCCTTGATGCTGCACTTGCGGAATTCTTCACTGAGCTTGCTGAATTCTTCGCAGGCATCCTTTTCCTTACCATAGGCCATAACGGTCTTATAGCCGGTCACCATTTCTTCCACCTGAGCATTCAGCTTCCCCAAGATGATCTGCTTATCCACGAAGTATTTCCGCATGAATTTGGACAGTGTCATGGAAACTACAAGTGTCAGCGGGATGGTGATCAGGGAGACCAGTGCCATGCGCCAGTCGTAGTAGATCAGCATGGTCAGAGCACCGATCAGCGTCAGCACGCTGGAGATCAGCGAGGAGATGGACTGGGAAATACTGTTGGAGATGTTGTCCACGTCGTTGGTCATCCGGCTCATGATGTCCCCGTGGGAGTGGGTATCGGTGTATTGGATCGGCAGGTAGGAGATCTTGCGGAACAGATCCTGCCGCAGGGAATACACGGTCGTCTGGGAGATCCTGGCCGAGGCAACGCCTTGCAGCATGGTGATCAGGGAGTTGGCCACATACACGCAAGCCATCAGCACCAGATACTTGATCAGGGAATCAAAGTCCACATGGGTCTTGCCGGCTGCCAGATCGATGGTGATCGCATCGATGGCCTTCCCTTGCAGCAGGGGACCCAGCAGGCTCAGTACCGTGGTCAACAGCGTAGTCAGCAGGATCACGATGATCAGGAACCGGCTCTTAGCGATATAGCGGATCAGCTTACCGATAGTGGCTTTGGCATTCTTTGGCTTTTCCCGGATCATAGGACCGCCGGGACCGCCTCTTCTGCCGCCACCGCCGCCACCTACGTTTTGGCCGTTCTTCTGGCTGAGCTGGCGCAGCTCTTCAGCGGACATATTCTTAGCAGAACCCTGCCCGCCCGGTCCCGGTTTTCCATCTTTCGGCGGCATGGGGGGCATTCCATCCGGTTTTTGCGACATCTTTTGCATATCAGCCATTGTTTGCACCTCCATTCGACTGCATCTGGGAATTGTAAATATCTCTGTAGGTATCGCTGGTCTGCATCAGGGTATCGTGATCGGCAAAAGCAGTGATCTTGCCGTTTTCCAGCACAGCGATCTTATCGGCATACATGACGCTGGCGATACGCTGGGCGATCATGATCACGGTGGTATCAGCGAATTCGGTGTTCAATGCCTGCCGCAGTTTGGCTTCGGTGCCTAAATCCAGAGCGGACGTGCTGTCGTCGAAGATGATGATCTCCGGTTGCCGCAGTACCGCACGGGAGATGGCCACACGCTGCTTCTGACCACCGGACAAAGAAGCACCCTTTTCTGCCACATAGGAATCATAGCCATCGGGCATCTTGGAGACGAACTCCTCTGCCTGAGCCACACGAGCGGCGGCAGCTACGGCATCTGCACTGGCATCGCCATCACCCCACAGGATATTCTCGCTGATGGTACCGGAGAACAGCTCGCTCTTTTGCAGTACATAACCGATCCGGTTCCGCAGGGCATGCAAATCCCAATCTCGAACGTTGACACCGTCCACATATACATTCCCGTCTACGGTGTCGTAGAAGCGGGGGATCAGGTTGACCAGAGAAGTCTTACCGGAACCTGTGGCACCGATGATAGCGACTGTTTCGCCTTTTTTCACGGAGAAGCTGATATTGTCCAGCACCATTTTTCCTTGTGCGCCAGGGTATTGGAAGGATACGTTTTCGAAGCGGATAGTACCCTGTTCGCTGCTGTCGGTATTGCTACCGCTCTGGATCACCGGATCGGCTTCCAGAACTTCCCGTACACGATCGGCGCAGGCACGGCCTCTAGCGAACTGGTTGAACATCATAGACACCATCATAACGGACATCAGCACCTGGGAAACATACTGCACAGCGGCCATTACGTCCCCTACGTTGATGGCAGCGGCTTCCACCTGCAGACCACCGATATAGATGATCACCAGAATGGACAGGTTCATCACGATCATCAGGCAGGGCATCAGGGTGGACATGAGCATCAGTGCTTTCATATTGATGTCGCAGAATTCTTTGTTAGCCTTTTGGAAGCGACCGATCTCGTGCTCTTCTCTGGTATACGCCTTGACCACACGAGCACCGGATACATTTTCCTGCACCACGGAGTTCACGTTATCCAGCTTTTTCTGGGCCACAGAGAAGATCGGGAAGGCTTTGAACACCATCACCAGCACGATCACGATCTGGAACGGCAGGGAGAACAGCACCACGGTACCAAACTTTACGTCCAGATTAGAGCACATGATCAGGCCACCTACCAGGAAGATAGGCGCACGGACCATCATACGCAGGATCATCTGCACCAGATCCTGTAGGGAAGTGATGTCGTTGGTCAATCTGGTTACCAGAGAACCGGTGGTGAAGCTATCGGTCTGTTCCTGGGAGAGGGACATTACTTTGTTGAACGCATCCACACGCAGGTCATTTCCGAATCCCTGGGAGGCGACGCTGGCGGTATAGCAGCACAGTAGCCCCATGAGACCACCCAGCGTTACGGTCACCAGCATCTTGAGGCCGGTCATCAGGATGGCAGACAGCACCGTTTCTACGTCGCCGCTTTCCACAACGGTATTGACGATCTGTGCCATCAGGGTGGGCTGCATCAGGTCTGCCATCACTTCACCTGCCATAAACAGTGGTGAGACAATGGCAAACAGCCAATACGGCTTCAGGTATCGGCTCAATTTGATCTTGGATTGTTTCTTCAAAACTTTTTTCCGTCCTTTCCACGAATACTTTCGTCCTGTTCCGAGAGCAGGCTGTCCCGTACCTTCAGCAGCAGTCTGGATAGATTTTCCCGTTCCTCCTCGCTGAGCCGAGCCATTGCGATCTCCTCGGTCTCAAATATGGATTTGCGGGTACGATTGTCCAGCTCTCTTCCCTTTTCCGTCAGGAAAACGCGGGTCGCTCTCTGGTCGTATTCATCCGGCCGCCGGGTAACGACGCCTTCCTTTTCCAGCTTTTGCATGGTCACGCTGACAGTGGGTGCCTTCAAATGGGTGGCATTGACCAGCTCTAACTGGGTTCGGCCATCTCGTCTGGCCAGTTCCATGATCAGAAGCCGTATAGAACGCTGCGCAAACAATTCGTCATGATGGCTATGGATCCGATCTCCCATCAAGTGGGACACTTCGTTGAGTAGCATCATGGGCGTAGGCTTATGGCAGCGCATATCTTCCGGATCCTTCTCCGGTGGCTTTCCGTTCACATTCAGATTCATGTTTCGTCCTCCTTTAATTTATTCGCAAACTAATTATACTGCATTCGCCTGCCTATGTCAACAGTTTTTTTATAAATAAAATGGGTCTATGCAAAATAGACATTTTGTTGCGCGGCAAATGCAGTTATTTCTATGCAACAAAAAGCAGACAGCGTGTTTGTTACACATCTGTCTGTCTTTGGTTGTATGGGTATTATTTTGTTTCCGGTACCAATTCGATCGTCACGATCTTTTTGGCGGCTACCGGAATAAAGAATTTGCCGTTCCGCTTCGGGATCTTTGCCACACGATCTTCATTTAGATCTGTCAGCCAGGCCTCTGCATAGCGATCCGCTGCGGTGATCACCACTTTGGTATCGGTCTCATAGGGCTGGAACACACGGCAGATCACGCTGTCTCTGGTCTCGCAGGGCTTCACGGCACTGACTACAAAGCCTTTGCCTTCCATAGGAATCAGCGCATCTGTGGCCGGAATGGTGCCGGTGTGCAGATCCATCGATTTGGAAACGAAGGGGGCTGCGGCAAAGCTATAGGCATCGTCCACAGCGGCATACCGGTTTCGTACGGCATAGGGGATGAGCGAATACGCCACCGTCAGCGTGCCCAGGCATTGTCCTTCCGGTGCATGGAACATACCAATGCCCCAACCGTTCATACGATCGATCCCACGGTGGAGCGTCAGCGCCATGGTATTGGCCCCATCTCGCAGGACTTCATACTCCTGTAGTCCACGGCCGGCGATGAGCAGTCCACGCTTTTCGTCTTCCAGGCCAAAGAAAGTGGTCATTTTACCGGGACGGGTCGGGTTTGTCCAGCCTTCCCAGGGGATGATGGGACGCTTGATGATGTCGTATTGTCCTTCTGCCATGACCAGATCGGTCTGGATGTCGTTTTTTGTCAGCATGGTGACTCGGTGGTTCTTAGCGGTATTGTGGATCATGGTCTCCACATCCACACGACCGGCACCGGCACGCAGGGTATACCGACACTCGATGATCAGCGTAGCCGAACCAATGCGGCAATTCTTCGCAAGATCTGCATCTGCCGGGATCTGCATGGTGTGGGTCACTTTCACAGTGACAGCGGCAGCATCGCAGTGTTCCAGCTCTACCTTGGCGGTCTTGCCTTCCGTGGTCACACGCAGTTGGTCTTCTGGTTCTCTGTAGATATATTCGTCGCCAACGTCCCCGCAGTCTAAGAAAATGCCGGTGGTGTAGGTGGATCTGCTGCGTTTGTCGGTGACACGGACACTGCCATCCTTTTGGAAGAACAGCGTCAGGTATTTGTTCATCACTTTTTTGCTGCTGACTGTTAGATCACTGCTTACAGCCTGAGGATCGTTCTCTATACGCACTGCAAACGTCTTATATCCGACCGGTGGCAAGTCGCAGGCACGGAAGGTCACACGATACCGATGTACGAAAAACGGCTGGCGGAAGGCATCCTTGGGCAGTGCGTAATCGAACTGCACACCGCAGTCTTCGATAGTGGCAGGAACACGCACGTCCCCATCGTACAGAGCCATTGCTTCCGGGGATACTGTGCTGTCTTCGGGGAGATCCACGTGTACCGTGGTCCATTCGCTGGCGGGACGGCCTAAGGGGTTCCACACGGTGATGGTCTTTTCGCCTACCATATCGGCAGTATGGATGGCGGCACACACGACCTCTGTATCGTCTTGCAGCAGCATGTTCGCCGCGGCCTGCACCTTTTGGAATCGGGTCACCATTTCGGCGTGTACGGCATCTACCGAGCAGCCGCATATGGAATCGTGGGGATGGTTTTGCAGCAGCATCTTCCAGATAAAATGCAGGTAATCCCGGTCGGCCTTTTTGTCGGTGTACAGCTGGGCGGCGATGGACATGGGCTCTGCCTGTTGCTCCAACAGATTTTCGCACAGGGCATTCCACTGCTTCAGATAGATCCGAGCGGAGGCGGTATTGGCTAAAGTATGCCAACCGTTGGAATATTCGCCATCCAGTTCGCCTACGAAAATACCGAACCGATCCTTATAGGGACGAATGGCATCGAAATAGTCCTGGAAATTGGAATGGACCAAGGCATGGGGATAGGTCTGCTCTTCCCGTTCCAGGAGCTGGCCGATATCCGCTTGTACCGGTTGGTGGTCACAGCCGTTCATGCACAACAGATGTGGCGTAGTGGCGTACCGTTCGCAGTTTTGCCGAATGGTATCCAGGTGGGCAGCGGTGTTTTCCGCCGGCAGCTCCGTGGCGTTGTTGTACCAATTCAGGAACACAGCACCGATCACTTCGCTGCCATCGGGGGAACGCCAGCATACTTCGGAGGTCGCCTTGCCGTAGTTTTCCTCACCGGTATCCAGTCGATCTCCTTTTCGTGGGGTGACACCACGGCCAAAGGCGGCGCAGTCAATCCCAAAGCCACGCAGGATCTGGGGTGCCTGACCGATATTCCCAAAGGCATCCGGGAAATAACCGATGTTCGATACTTTTCCGTATTTGGCAGAAATTTGTTTGCCAATCAACAGGTTCCGCACATTGGATTCGCCATCCACCAGATATTCGTCCTGCAAAATATACCAGGGACCATTTACCAGTCTGCCCTCTGCAATATACTTTTCGATCTTCTCCCGCATCTGGGGACGCACTTCTAAATAGTCTTCGATCACAATGGTCTGGCCATCCAGATGAAAGCTTTGGAAAGTGGGATCGTGATCTAAGGTATCCAGCAGACGGTCAAAAAACTCCACCAGCTTGAACCGGTGACTTTCAAAGGGCATATACCACTCCCTGTCCCAATGGGTGTGGGAGATAAAGTGCATGGTCTTCTTCTCTTCTTGCATGGAACTATCCTCCTGCAAAATGGATTTTATTCCTGTTCTCGCTCAAAATAATACTTATGGTTATGAGAGCATATGCTCTGCAAAACGCCTAAACAGATGTACATAGACAGCATAGACGATCCCCCATAGGAGAAAAATGGCAGGGTGATGCCCACTACCGGCATGATCGCCAGGCACATCCCGATGTTCTCTAAAGTTTGTGCCAACAGCATTCCCACCATACCCATACACAGGAAGGAGGCATAGGTCTTCCGGCAGTTTTTCGCCAGCAGAATGATCCGCCAGATCAGGATGGTGATCAGGGCGATATAGGTGAAGGTACCGATAAAGCCAAACTTTTCTGCCAGTACCGAGAACAGGCAGTCGGATTGTCCTGCCGGCAGCACGTAATATTTACTGCCGCCGGAAAAGCCTGCGCCGCGGAAACCGCCGGATATGATACAGTCTCTACTTTTGATGGATTGATAGCCTATGTAATCCGGGTCTAAGTCGGGATTGAAGCCTACTAAGATCCGCTGCTGCTGGTACAGGGCCATATGGTCCCACAGTACCGGAAACAGGATCACCACAAGAGCCATTGCGCCGGCTACATACCAGAGCGAGATCCCGGCGCAGAACAGCATCACGGCAAAGATCACGGCATATACCAGCGCCATGCCGTCGTCCCCGGAGAGGACCACCATGCCGATGATGATCCCACCGTGGATGAGCAGTTGCAGTACGTTGAGCGGATGGTTGATCTTATGCTTGACTCTGTCTAAGTGGCGAGAAAACGTGATCATGAACGTGATCTTGACAAACTCCGTAGGCTGGATATTCATATTGATGATGGGAATGGAGATCCAGTTTTCGTTCCCCATTTCTCCTTCCCCAAAGAAGATCACCAGCAGCAGCAGCGCCACCGACACACCAAAGAATATGTATTCCAGTCGTTCGATCAACATATCATAATCGACCATGGAGATGATACCCACGCAGAGTAATCCCAGCACCATGGCGAACACTTGGTTACGGGCATAGGCCATACCCGCTTTGTAGGCATCGGCGGAGGCGGCCAGTGTCACCACGCTGAGGATACTCAGTGTCATAGCACAAAACAGCATCACCATGTCCAGCTGCCGAACCTTCTCTTTCAGGGTAAGCGAAAACTCCTTCATGCCATCGCTTCCCCCTTATACGGCATCCTGCCAGGGCATATTGCACATCAGATACTGGGATCCGTACAGGCAGAATGTCAAAGGATGCACGAATACCCTTTTTGGTACTCGCTTCATCAATATGCAATACCCCAATATACCATCTGCTTGGCCGGCTTGCCGCAGCATACGCATACATCGGACAAATGCTCCTGTTCGAAGGGAACGCAGCGGGAGCCTACGCCGGTCATTTCCTTGACCTTATCCTCGCATTCCTCATCACCGCACCACATGGCCTTTACAAAGCCGTCGCCGTGGGCAGCCAGCGCTTCCTTGATCTCCTCGATGGTGGTGCAGGAGTAAGTGCGGTTTTCCCGGTTGGCCAGAGCCTTTTCGTACATACCATCTCGTACAGCCTGCATCTTGGCGGCGATCACTTCCTCGATGTTCTCCAGGGAAACGATCTCCTTCTCCATATTGTGACGAGTAACAACCACGCACTGACCGGCTTCGATGTCACGAGGACCAAGCTCGATCCGCACCGGGATACCCTTCATTTCGTATTCCGCAAACTTCCATCCGGGGCTGTTGTCGCTGTCGTCCAGCTTTACGCGGAACTTATTCTTCAATCTGTCGTATACGGCACGGTTGGCTTCCAGAACGCCGTCCTTGTGCTGTGCCACAGGAATGATCACCACCTGGATGGGTGCCACGGCCGGAGGCAGTACCAGACCATTGTCGTCGCCGTGGGTCATGATGATACCACCGATCATACGGGTGGTCACGCCCCAGGAAGTCTGGTGGGGATACTGGAGTTTGTTGTCCTTATCGGTGTACTGGATATCGAATGCTCTTGCGAAGCCGTCACCAAAGTAGTGGGAGGTACCGGCCTGCAGCGCCTTACCATCGTGCATCATGGCTTCGATGCAGTAGGTATCTTCTGCACCGGCAAACTTATCGGAAGGTGTCTTTGCACCCTTGACAACGGGGATCGCCAGGTCGTTGATGTGGAAATCTGCGTACACATTCAGCATACGGATGGTCTCTTCTCTGGCTTCCTCTGCGGTGGCGTGCATGGTATGCCCTTCCTGCCACAGGAATTCACGGCTACGCAGGAACGGACGGGTAGTCTTTTCCCAACGCACCACAGAGCACCACTGGTTATACAGCTTGGGCAGATCTCTATAGGAACGGATGATATTGGCGTAGTGCTCGCAGAACAGGGTCTCAGAGGTGGGGCGAACGCAGAGTCTTTCGGTCAGCTCTTCCTTACCACCGTATGTTACCCAGGCTACTTCGGGTGCAAAGCCTTCTACATGGTCCTTTTCCTTTTGCAGAAGAGATTCCGGGATGAACATGGGCATATACACGTTTTCGTGACCCAGCTCCTTGAAACGGGTGTCTAAGATCTTCTGGATGTTTTCCCAGATGGCGTAGCCGTAAGGACGGATGATCATGCAGCCCTTGACGCTGGAATAGTCGATCAGGTCGGCCTTCTTACAAATGTCTGTATACCACTTGGCAAAGTCTTCGTCCATGGAGGTGATGTCTTCCACGAGCTTCTTCTGGTCTTTTTTCATTTTGTTTGGTCTCCATTCCCGCTGCTAACAGCGAAATATTCTAAGTTGATTGTTTTACAGTTTTTTCAGCTTGGCGTAGGTCGCCATCAGCTTTTTGGTACCGGCTCCGTCAAAGGCGATCTCATACAGCGTATCCGAGCCCATTTTCTTCGCAGACAGCACGGTTCCCTCTCCAAAGGTCATATGCTTCACACGATCACCGGCGGACAATATATCGGAAGGTGCATCGGCGGCCACCTTTTTGGCGATAGCGGACATGGTGGTCACAGGCTTTTTGGTCTCTTCCACAAAGTGGTTGACCGGCTTCACCTTTTGGGGACGAGGCATCCGTTGACGCAGTTCATTGGTATTCACCACGTCTGCAGAGACATCCTTGTATTCCTCCGGGATCTCACCGATGAACCGGGACAGCTCGTTGCTGGTGGTACGGCCGTTGATCATCCGTTCTCTGACGTGGGTCACGATCAGGTTCTTCTTGGCACGAGTGATGGCTACGTATGCCAAACGGCGTTCTTCCTCGATCTCATCCGGATTCATGATGGTCTGGAAGCTGGGGAAAATGTTATCCTCCATGCCGGGCAGGAACACCACCGGGAACTCCAGCCCTTTGGAGCTATGGATGGTCATAAACACCACCGCATCGGCTGTTTCATCGTATTTATCCACGTCAGACACCAATGCGATATCCTCTAAGAAGGACAATAGCGTAGGCGCTTCGTTGGCTTCTTCGTACTGTCTGGCGGCGTTGATCAGTTCGTCCAGGTTGGCTTTTCGCTCTTCCCTCTCGTTCAGATCCGGCAGCTCGGACAGCATCTTGCTATATCCGGACACCTCGATCACCATTTGGATCAGCTCCGAAATGGACTTGGTCACGGCGGCCTCCCGCAGCTGGTCGATCATGTACACGAATGCGACCATGGCATTGGCTGTGGCGGGAGAGATGGCGTTGTACCGCTTGACGCTCCGCATGAACTCCAGCAGCGGACATCCTTCGGCGTTGGCCAGGGACTCTGCCACCTGTACGGATTTATCGCCGATACCACGGCGGGGGGTATTGATGATCCGGCGCAGGCGCAGGTCATCGCTGGGGTTGTTGATCAGGGCTAAGTAAGCGACGATGTCCTTGACTTCCATCCGTTCAAAGAACCGCTGACCACCTAAGATCCGATACGGAATACCGGCTTTGGCGAAGTTCTGCTCGATGCTCCGGGACTGGGAATTCATCCGGTACAGCACGGCAAAATCCTTGAAGCAGGCTTCTTTTTTCTCTACCTTTTGGGAAACGGTCTCGGCGATGAAACGGGCTTCGTCGTTCTGGTTGTTCAGGCAGCGGACTAAGATCTTATCTCCATCGGCACCACCGGTCCACAGGGTCTTGCCCAATCTGCCGCTGTTGTGGGAGATCACGGCATTGGCGGCATTCAGGATCGTTTTGGTGGAACGATAATTTTCTTCCAGCTTGATCACGGCGGTATTGTCGTAATTCTGGTCGAAATGGAGGATGTTTTCAATAACGGCACCACGGAACTTGTAGATGCTCTGGTCATCGTCTCCCACTACCATGATGTTCTTATACTTGGCAGAAAGCAGCAGTGTCAGGGTCAGCTGGGCATAGTTGGTATCCTGGTACTCATCCACGCACACATAGCGATAGCGGTTTTGCAGGGTGGCACGCACATCCTCACATTCGGTGAGCAGGCGAACGGTCTGCATGATGATGTCGTCGAAGTCCAGCAGGTTCTGGCTGCGGAGCTTGGCCTGGTACAGCTCATAGATGGCGGCGATCTGTTTATACTTGAAATCCTGACCGGCTTGCTGTGCGTATTCGGTGGGACCGATCAGCTTATCCTTGGCATGGCTGATGGCGGTCATGACCGTCTTGGCAGGCAGATTTTTGTCATCGATGTTGAGCTGCTTCATACACATGGTGATCTGCTTTTTCACGTCGTCCGTGTCGCAGATGGTGAAGCTGCGGTCAAAGCCGATCTGGCTGCCGTACTGCCGCAGGATACGCACACAGATAGAATGGAAGGTACCGGTCATGATCTCGGCGGCTTCCTTGCTGTCTTCGCCGAAAATGGCAGAGATCCGTTCCTTGATCTCACGGGCAGCCTTATTGGTAAAGGTAATGGCCATGACGGTCCAGGCTGGCGGGGGATTCACGGCGAACCGGGTCAAAAATTCGCCCAGTGCATCGTGATCCCATGTCAGCGCCTGTTCCATTTCCGGCAGCATTGCAGCGGCGTTCTGGGGGACCACCGGGTCGTGGTAGGCGTTACCGTAGCGGATCAGGTAGGCAAGGCGGTTGACCAGTACGGTGGTCTTTCCGCTTCCCGCACCGGCTAAAATGAGCAGAGGACCGTTCACCTGGTATACGGCTTCCCGTTGCTTATCGTTGAGTTTGGCGTAATATGTGTCGAATAGTTGACGTTTGCAGGCTAAAAAGCGAGCTGAAATCTGATTATCGGGCATGTCTGGTCTCACTTCTATAAAATTATACAGTATATATTATACCACAGATTTCCCGCTTTATCAAGATTGCCCGGCGAAATTCGCAAAAGTCAATTTGCACAGTTTTTTTGTTTTTTATCGGCCATTTATGTCACTTTCATAAATTCACAAAATTGGTGTGATTTTTTTGGCAAGGGTATTGACTTTTTTGCCTTTTTCGTTATACTATTTCATAAGAGTATTCCAATAGATTTCACGATAGGAGGGATAACATATGCAAACGATCCATACATTTCGACCGGCTGTGATCGAGGAGACCTACGATCTCTGCGTGGCCGGCGGTGGCTTGGCCGGGGTCATGGCAGCTGTTTCTGCGGCCAGAGAGGGCTGTCGGGTGATCCTTGTAGAGAAGTACGGTTTCCTGGGCGGTATGGCTACGGCAGGACTGGTGCATCCGTTCATGGGCTACTGGGAGCATGGCTCTAAGAAGGTCGCCAATGCGGGGCTATTCTTGGAGATGATCCGTCGAGTATACGAGGTAGGTGGCACGAATGCGCCCACTTCCACCATGTATATGGAAGAATTCATGAAGCTGGTGCTAGACAGAATGTGCCGAGAGGCCGGTGTGCGGGTGCTGTTCCATGCGAAGGTGACCGATGTGGACTATACAAACGGTGTGGTCAAGTCCATCACGGTGGGCACGGTCAGCGGCAACATCAAAGTACGAGCGGATTACTACATCGATGGCACGGGCAATGGAGATCTGTGTGCCTTTGCTGGGCTGCCCTACAAGCTGGGTCGGGAGGAAGACGGGCTTTGTCAGCCTATGACCCTGTGCTTCCGTCTGGCAAACGTGGACTGGAGCCGGATCGATATGGGCAAATTACAAGCGCTGTATAAAGAAATGCGGTTGTCCGGCCAGATCCAAAATCCCAGAGAAGATGTGTTGATCTTCCATATGCCGGTGGAGAACATCATGCATCTGAACACCACCCGGATCGTCGGGAAGAATCCTGTAGATATTTTTGACTACAGCGATTCGGAGGCGGTGGCCAGAGAGCAGGTCTATGAGATGTACCGGTTCCTAAAGGACAACATTCCCGGTATGGAAAATTGTGCGCTCACCATGTCTGCACCGGAGCTTGGCATTCGAGAAAGCCGTCGGATCTGCGGGGAATATGAGATCTCCACCGAAGATATTGTAGAGGCAAGAAAGTTCGATGACCGGATCGCTCGTGGGACCTATGAGATCGACATCCACAATCCGGCCGGTACGGGGACCTATCACCGTGGCATTCCGGCAAACGACTACTACACGATCCCCTATCGTGCGCTGGTACCGGCGGGGACTGCCAATGTGCTGGTAGCAGGGCGGCCGATCTCTTCTACCCATGAAGCACACTCTTCGTTCCGGATCATGCCCATCACCACTTGTATCGGGGAGGCGGCAGGGGCTGCGATTGCACTGGCGAAGCAGAACGACTGTCGGACTATGGATGTGCCTATGCAGCGGCTCCAGGATCTGCTGACGGATCGGGGTGCGTTGGTGTAAAATACATTGGTGCAAAATACAAAAGAAAGGTATTTATAAAATGAAAAGAATTTGGATATGTCTGTTGGCGGCTATGCTGCTGGCTTCCTGTGGGACAGGCACGGTGGAAGACACCACGACGGATAACAACGACAATGGCGCAGATACAACGGAAACAGCCGGGGAAACGGAAACCACTGTGGATGATCTGTTCCTTGTAACAAAGGAAGACAATGGTGGCAAGACCTTTACCCTGCTCACCACCGAGACACAGCAGTACGAATACGATGCGGTGGAGATGAACGGGGACGTTGTGAACGATGCGGTGTACAACCGGAACATGGCGGTCGAGGAGCTTTTGGGGATCGATTTCGAGTTCGTCTACAAGCCCGGCGACTGGGCCAACCGAAAATCCTATTGCCAGCTCATTCAAAACAGCATTATGGCAGCGGACGGTGCATTCGATATCGTATCCGGCATGATCTCCTGTGTGCAGCCCATCGCCTCCACACAGATCTTCATGAATGTATATGACGTACCGGACATTCATCTGGACAATCCCTGGTGGGTATCCGAATTGCAGGATGGATTGACCATTAGCGGCAAGCTGATCGGTTTCATTGGCGATATGTCGCTGTCCATGTACAAGGGGCTGTCGGTGATCTACGCCAATCTGCATCTGTTAGAGGATCGCAACATGGAGGATCCCTACGCACTGGTACTGAACAACGAATGGACGCTGGATAAGATGATAGAGGTGGCCGGTGGTGCCGGGCAGGATCTGAACGGAGACGGCAAGTTTACATTGGGGGATGATCTATATGGTATGATCATTTACGAGGTGGCATACCGTTCCGTACAAGCGTCGCTGGACATCCAGGCGGTCGGTCTGAACGAGGATGGTGTTCCTACGATCAATCCGCTGGGCGACAAGATGTCTACGGCTGTCGATAAGCTGACTGCCTTCCTCAAGATCGACGATGTGCTGTGCGAAAACCAAAGCACCGAGGAACGCAGCATCGTCAATGGATATTTTGCTGCCGACAAGGTATTGTATTACATGACCAAGCTGGAGAGCCTGGACGACCTGCGGGATATGGAAAGCGATTTTGCTATTCTGCCCTACCCCAAATATGATGCCGATCAAGATAAGTACCTGACGCTGATCGCCACTGCTTCGCAAATGACCTACATTCCCACCACTACCAACGATGTGTCGCTGGCCGGCAAGGTCTGTGAGGCACTGAGCTACTACAGCTACAAGGATGTGGTACCTGCTTACTATGATGTGGCGCTGAAGAATAAGTACAGCCGGGACGAGAACACGCAGAAAATGCTGGACATCATTCGTGCCGGTGCCGTGATGCCCTTTGAATATGCATATTCCACGGTGATCGGTGGGAAGGTATGGCCGAATATGCTGCTGTGCAACGCATCCCTGAATGAAGACGGAAACGTTGCTTCTCTGCTGGCTTCCATGGAGTCGGTTTGGGAAAGCTCTATCGAAGAAGTTATGGAAACATACACGGATTGAGAAAACACATGCGTTCCCGCAGATACAGCTTGTGACCTTCGTTTATTACGATAGCAAAATCGTATAAAGCAAAAGACAAACGACCGCTATGTCTCGTAAACAGAGAGACACACAGGCGGTCGTTTTGTTTATATGTTTATACTTTGCGATAGTTCGCAAGGTGATAGATCACAATGCGGCAGATCACAGCTTCAACAGATAGTGATACAGCATGGTCGCCATCTTTTCGTGACCGGCATCGTTGGGGTGCAGGCCGTCGGGGCAATAGGTCTGCTGGATCACGGACACTCTGGGCTGGATCCCGCTTTCGGCAAACAGATCCAGTACCGGCAGCGAATACCATTCGGCCACGGTGCGCAGGATGTCTACGTACTCCTTCAGGGTGCCGACCGGTGCGGGCTTGTTGTCGCCGCAGGGGTTATCCTCGGTGAGACGATGGAGAGGGGTCATGATGACGATGGTCTTGTCATAGAAGCGTTCTACCAGGCGGTTCATCAGGTAGTGGCAAGCACCCCAATAGGTGGCAGGGGTACGATCATCGGGGGTTCCCAGCGGTGCATCGCCGTGGCCAAAGTCGTTGGTGCCGCCAAATACCACTACGATGTCCGCGTCGCCGTCCAGCTCTTCTACTCTGGCGCAGTAGTCCAGATCAAAGGTATTGTTGGGAGAAACGACGCTCTGTCTGGCGATACGGGTGCCGCTGATGCCGTAGTTCTTGACTTCCCGCAGACCGGCCATCTGTGCCAGCCGGTTCAAGTAGATGTTTTTTTCTTCGCTGACGCCTACGCCCTCGGTGATGCTGTCTCCCAGAAACACAGCTTTCTTTCCGGTAAGTTCCATAGATATATCCTCTTTTTCTTTCACACATTAGATTTTCCACTGAAGTCAATACTGACTTAAGGATCGCATCCATTGTAGCACAGCAGGCGGCAATTGTCAATCCTCTTTTTTCGACATGGGCAAAGAATCTTCGTTCTCTTTCGGGGATGCGGGTACGGTGGCGGTTGCCTTGGCGGGGTCGTCCTGCTCTTGGACATATGGGATACCCACCATATACTGCTTTTGATCCAGCTTATCTTTTTTGAAATGCATGGGACTGAGGCCGGTGATCTTTTTGCATTCTCGGCTGAAATAGTATTCGCTGGCATATCCCACCATGTGGGCCACAGTATGCACCGGATACATATCGGATTTCAATAGCTCAATGGCTCGGTTCAGCCGTAGCTGCTTGATGTATTGCAGAGGTGCCATGCCGTACAAGCGGTGGAACTGCCGGCGGAAATATACCTCGCTCATGCCGGCCTTCTCGGATAGCTCTTTGACGGAGATCGCCGGGTCGGTATAGTGTTCGCCGATGTACTCCATAGCGATATTGAGCTTGAAGGCAAGGCCGCTTGGGACATAGTCCGGGTGATAGTTTTTCTGCATCAGGTACAGGACCTGGTATAGGAGCGATTTGATCTTGGCATGGTATCCAATGGTGCGGCTGTCCCAGAAACGGCTGGCGGTCTGGAAAAGTTCGGAATAGGCAGAAAACTGGTTGCCAACGGGAAAGCGGAGCGGTGGAAAATGGGGCTCCTCTGAGATCTGGAAGTTGATCGCCACGCAGTCGCAGGATTTTATATCGCTGACCCGGTACGAGGAATGCTTGGGCAGATACAGGATATACCCGGCTTCTGCTTCCAGTACGGTCCCGTCGTCGAATAGGTACGCATGGGGATCTTTGCGGATCAGCACCAGTCCGTGGTAGGCCCGGTCGTCCATGTGGTTGGAGCGGGGCATATAGATCCCATTCCACACATATTCGATCTGGGTCACGGTCAGTTCCGTTGTAAACAGGTTTCCGTTTGACATGGGTCTCTCCTTTTTGACGTAAAGTATCTGGTATTTACTATAGCATACTTTTCTCTGTTTGTCAACCGGATGGAATTATTTTGTTTCGTTTTGGGCAATTTTATCAGATTAGGCATTGCAATACAGAATGGCAGGCTATATAATCAAAGTATATCTTTTTTATTATTTTACAGGGAGATGCACGAAATGAAAAGAATTTCTGTACTGATGCTGCTTGCAGCTATGCTGGTCTCTATGGCAGCCTGCCAGAAGGACACAACTGGAGAGACTACGGCGGTTTCTGCTCCGGCAAACACGACTGCCGCAGAGACTGAAGCGGAGACATCCCCGTATGTGGCGGACGAACTGCCGGAACTGGATTACAGCGGACGCACGGCTACATTCTACATTGGGGACTACATGAATGCGTTTTGGAATGATTTTTATGCGGAGTCTTCCAATGGGGAACGGATCAACGATGCCATTTACGACAGCATTCAATTCATCAACGAACGGCTGAATGTATCGCTCACCCAATATCAGGATTCCTTCAATTGGCCGGTGACAGACCATGCCAAGCGTGTGACCAACAGCATTCAGGCCGGAGACAACAGCTTCGATGTGTTGTTCTCTGTATACAATTTTATCAGTGAACAACTCTCTTCGCCCTATTTTGTATCTCTGCATGACACACCCCATGTGGATCTGTCCAAGCCCTGGTACAACCAATCCATTCCCGAAGCACTGCCTGGGGACAACACGTGGTTCATCATTGGGGATGCCGGGCTGGGCAACATCAAGCACACCTTCTGTGTCTTCTTCAACAGTGACCTACTCGCTGCCAACGGGATAGATAACGATCTATACTCTATGGTAGACAACGGCACCTGGACGCTGGATGCCTTCACGACCATTGCCACACAGGGGTATGTGGATGCCAATGGGGATGAAAAGCAGGATACGGATGACTCCTATGGGCTGACCTTTGGTGACTTCAATAAGCTGCTCGGTTTTTACCCGGCATTGGGCGTAAAGATCGTTGGTATATCCGATGCCGGCTACACATTGGAATATGGTAGCGAACGTGCTGTCAGTGCCGTGGAAAAGCTGTGTGAGCTGGTGCATCTCCATGACAGCGTGGCACCCATCTATGGCAACACTGCCGATCATCCGGAATGGCAGGTGGCGACCGGTGGTGGAAACTATGCCAGCACCAGCTTCATTGCCGGAAAATCCCTTCTGTCCTGTTCATTGATCTGTGATGCTGTGACCATCGTGCCGGAGATCGATTTCAACTGTGGGATCCTGCCCTATCCGAAATACGACACAGAACAGCAGAACTACCAATCCTTCCTGCAAAGAAGCTGCTACAGTCTGATCCCCACCACGGCCGATCTGGAATTCTCCGGCGCACTGTTGGAAGCTTGGTCGTCTCAGGCCTACCGGAAGCTGACACCGGAATACTTTGAAACGGCGCTGAAGACACGGTATTCGCAGGACAGCGATTCCAGTCGGATGTTCGATGTAATCCGGAGCAGCATCACCTATGATCCGGGTGAGATCTTTGGTACCTACATCGATACTGCCTCTGGTTTGTTCCGGAGTGCCATCGCCGATAACAAAACCAACTGGGTCTCTCAGGTCAAGACAAACGAGAGCAAATGGCAAGCCGCTTTGGATGAGATCTGGGATACATTGGTAAAATGATGCGATCTTCACACAAAGGAGATATACGATATGGAATATATTTCTGATGAAAGCTATGCCTATATCATGGCGAAAAATAAAGAGCGGTTCCATCGCAATGACGAGCTGTTTGCAGACTGCCACGACGACGAGACCCTTTCGCCGGATGCCATCTATGCCGGGATCCGAACGCAGGATGCAGCACATTCCCATGAGCCACATCCGGTACGCAAGGCGCTGGCGTTTCAGTATGTGCTCACCCACACGGGAATAAACTGCGATGCACGGGATCCGTTTCCGGCTTTTCAAATGATCGACCGACCGCTGAACGCCACGCTCATTCCCGTCTGGAACAACGAGATCTTCTCTACACAAATTCCGGAGGTCAATCCTGTACGAGGTACGCTGGAAGAAAATGCTGTGGCGACCACATGGCCGGACTATGACCACAGCGTGCCTTATTGGGACCGGATCCTGTCGCTAGGCTTTGTGGGACTGCTGCAGGAAAGCGAACAGGCACGTGTGGCACAACCAGATTTGACCCCGGAGATGAACGCGTTTTACACGGGCATCCGGATCACCTATGAGGCGGTGCTGCACTTCCTGGGTCGGCTGGAGCATATGGCAGAACGGCAGGGCAACGATAAAATGGCACGTGCGCTGCAGCATCTGCAAGTTGGTGCGCCTACGACCTTCTATGAGGCACTGCTGACGGACTACATTTACTTTATTCTCAGTGAACATATCGAAGGCTTGCAGGCACGCTCTCTTGCCAATTTTGACCGGATCTTTTATCCCTTCTACCGGCAGGATCTCGACCATGGCGTGGACGAGGAGACACTGCGGCAGGAGCTGGCGGCGTTCTTTTTGCAGTTCATGTCCATTGGCAACTATTGGGGACAGCCGGTGTATCTGGGTGGCTGCAATGCCGACGAGAGCACGGTCATCAATGGGCTTTCCTATACGTTCCTCGATGTGTACGACAAAATGGGGATCTACAATCCCAAGATCCAGATCAAGGTGGCAGACAGCACGCCTCAGGCCTTTTTGGAGAAGGCACTGGATATGATCCGGCGGGGAAACAATTCTATTGTGTTTGTATCCGATGCCACCGTTCGTGCCTCTCTCATGCGTGCCGGTGCTACGGCAGAAGAGGCCAGACTGTGCGACATCAGTGGCTGCTACGAGTACTGTATCCCCGGTGGGATCGCTGTTGGGATGCAGTACGTGAATCTTTTGAAGCCGCTGGAGTTTGCGCTGCATGGCGGCTGCGATGGGATCAGCGGCAAACCGGTGGGTCTTCCCTGCCCGGATGCGGCGGCCTACACGGATTTTGACAGCTTCTTTGCGGAGTACAAACGGCAGCTTGTGGGGATCATCGACACCGTGATCGGCACGGTGAATATTTTCGAGGACTATCTGCATGAGGTCAATCCGCAGTCGCTGTTGTCTGCCACATATTCCACCTGTGTGGCACGAGGAAAGGATGCGCTGGGTGGCGGTGCGGCGGTCAGTTTGTCCAGTATGCAGTTTGGATTCATGGCCAATGCGGCGGATTCCCTTGCCAACATCCGCAAGTATGTCTTTGAGAAAAAGCTTGTGACACTGCCAGAACTGCGGGATATACTGGATCGGGATTTTGCGGATGCGGAAAAGCTGCGTCGCACATTGGAAATGGATCCGGACAAGTACGGCAACAACCGTGAGATCCCCGACAAAATCGCTGTGGAGATCGCAAACTGTGCCGCCAGCCACGTGGAAGGACGACCCAATGCGGCTTGTCGCAACGGAAGGTGGATCTGTGGGTTCCATGTGGCGAGAATGTCCTACACCTGGGCAGGAGCTACAGCTTCTTCTCCGGACGGCAGACGGCGTGGCGAGGAGCTTTCCAAGAATCTTTCGGCTGCCATGGGACGAAACAAGGAAGGGGCTACGGCTGCCATTCTGACCACCACCAAGATCGATGCCCGACAGTTCACCTCGGACGGCTGTCTGGATCTGGGGCTGCTGCCGTCTGCGGTACAGGGAGACGATGGACTGGCGGCGATGCTGGGGCTGCTGCGGACGTTTATACGCCGGCACGGACACGCCATGCACATCAATGTGTTCAGTGCTGACACGCTGCGGCAGGCACAAAAGGAACCGGAAAAATACAAGGATCTGCAGATACGGGTGTGTGGCTGGAACGTGCTGTTCAACAACATCAATAAGGAAGAACAGGATGGGTTCATCCGACAGGCGGAGAGCCTTGTTTGAGCTTATTATGTCAAGGTATCATTATGTATTATAATTTTCAAGAAAGCAGACATATCTTGTCCACGCAGTACACAGATATATCCTGGGATCCTGCCAGTGGACTAGAACCGGATGCATTGGAGCAGGCTGTTCTTGCGTTGGAAAAGGAGCTATGTGGTCATACCAAAGCCTACATCAAGGCACAGACCTTTGCGCTGCTTTGTCAAAAGGGACAGATCGCTGTGCTGCCGGCGGACATTTTTCAGGAAAAACTGAACGCACGTGGCATTATGAGCCGACAGCGGGATCGGTGGTGGCGGGAAACATTGCCCCACTTTTTGGAAGAAAGACGGGTCGTTGAGAAAGCAGCCACTGCCAGAGCCTACACGGCAGATCCCGATTTTGGCCATACCGCACCGGACACGATGTCCCTGATCACGCTGGGGCTGCCGGGGCTTCTGGATCGCCTTGTAAAAGCCAAAGAAGCACACACCTGTCTCACTGCCGCACAAGCAGATTTCTATGCTGCCGGACAGATCGTTTTGCAGGCCATGATGGCATATTGTCTTCGTCTGTCCCAGGCGAAAGGGATCTCAGCGGAAAATAAAACAGCACTGGCCCATCTGGCGACCCAAGCACCGGCAAACCTATACGAAGCCATGCAGCTGATGGTGGTATATTTCTACCTGCATGAGTTTGTCTACGGTACCCGTGTGCGGACGCTGGGGCGACTGGACGTGCTGTTTTATCCGCTCTACCAAAAGGATCTGGCCAATGGGACGTTGACACCGGAAAGTGCCACAGAGCTATGGAAGTATTTTCTATACAAGCTTTGGACCATGCAGGTGCCGTTTGACCTTCCCTTTTGCATTGGCGGACTTGGCGTAGATGGCGAAGAGGTGACAAACGAGCTTTCTTCTCTGATCGTGGAAGCCTACGATACACTGCACATCTACAGTCCCAAAATCCATGTACGGGTATCGCCCAAAACACCGATTTCTTTCGTACAGCGTATCCTGCGTTGTATCCGAGATGGTAACAGCAGCTTTGTATTTGTGAACGATACCGTGGCCGTACGGGCTATGGAAAAATGCGGTGTACCCGAAGCAGAGGCACGGAATTATGTACCGGTGGGCTGCTATGAACCGGGAATCTGGGGCACGGAACTGCCTTGTACCGGAAATGGGTGGATCTCTCTGCCGAAAGCATTGGAATATGTTTTCACACAGGGGAAGGATCTTTTCACCGGCGAGAGGATCGGTCTGGACACCGGTACGATCACCAGCTATGATAGACTGATCGAAGCGGTGAAGGAACAGATCGCCTATATGGTGGACGCAGCACTGACCCATATTACGCACGTGGAGACCTACTACATGGACATGGCCCGGATCCACTGCTTTCGGCAACCATGGCTCCTTGTGTGGAAAATGGGATCGATGCCTATGCCGGTGGTGCCCGGTACAACAATAGTTCCTTTTATATGCACTCCATCGCCACATTGGCGGACAGCTTGGCTGCTATACGGCGGCTCGTGTTCACCGAAAAGCGGTTTACCTTTGACGAGCTGGGTGAGATCCTGCAAAATGATTGGCAGGGACAGGAAAGTCTACGGCTGGAGATGCTGGCCAGCTCGGAGAAATACGGCAACAATGTAGATACCGTGGATGCCATTGCGGTAGAGCTTGCAGCCTTTACAGCGGCGCAGATCAACGGCAGACCCAATGGGCGTGGCGGGATCTTCAAAGCTGCCAACTTTACCATCGATATTTGTTTCCCCAATGGAAAGAAAACCATGGCGACACCGGATGGCAGACACACAGGTGATCCCATTTCCAAGAATCTTTGCGCTGTGACGGCTATGGATCGCAGTGGGATCACGGCACTGATACACTCTGTGACCAAAATGGATCACAGCGATTTCCCCAATGGTTCGGTACTGGATTTTGTGCTGCATCCTTCTGCGGTATCCGGTGAAGATGGGCTGGCGGCCTTTTATGGGATTCTTTTGACCTATTTCCGGAAAGGCGGCTTTGCCCTGCATGGGAATGTGTTCTGTGCAGAGGATCTGAAAAAAGCACAGGCAGAGCCAGAGAAATACGCCACCTTACAGGTACGGGTATGTGGTTGGAATGTATACTTTGTCAACCTCAGCAAGGCGGAACAGGATGCCTTTATCCTGCAGGCAGAAAATCAGGCGAATCTGTAAAGGAAGGTATGGCAATGAAGCTACTTCAGCAACTGCGTGGCTGTCGCTGTGTCATTGGAGAGGGACCCATCTGGCATACACAGAACCGATCGCTGTATTACACCAATGGTGGGGGCAAGTCGATCTGCATCTGGCACGCACCAACGGATACGCTGACAATCCGGCACCTCTCCAGGGATGTGGCGGCAATGGCGTTTACGCTGCGTGGAGACATGATCGTCTCCCGTATGGATGGGGTATTTTTGCTCCGGGACGATGACACAACTTTGCCGCTGTATGATACGGAGCGATATACCATTCGGTATGGTAACGATATGAAGGTGGGACCGGATGGGGCTATTTATGTGGGGACGCAAAGTGAACGGCGCATGGGGCTCTCCGACCGGATCGATGGCAAGCTCTACCGGATCGGCGTGGACGGAACGGTGGCGGTACTTTTGGATGGGCTACGACTATCCAACGGTATGGCTTGGTCTCCCGATGGCACTTGGTTCTACCACACCGACAGCGACACCGGGATCATTCGGGAATATGCTTTTGCAAACGGTGAGATCAGCGCTACAGGTCGATCGGTGGCTGTACCCGGCGTGGATGGATTTACCATAGACAAAGCAGGACGGCTGTACATTGGCTGCTGGGGACAGGGACATATTGCGGTGGTAGATACGGTCACCATGGCCGTCACGAAAACGATACCGATGCCTTGTGGGATCCCGGCCAGCTGTGGTTTCTGCGGTACACATATGGACATCTTAGCGGTGACTACGGCCTGTCTGGATCGCGATCTGGAGCAGGATCCGGATGCCGGATTCACTTGCCTTTACCAGACGAACACCACTGCACCGCTGCCGTATCTGTTCGGCTGCCGTATGCTCGGCATAGAGAATGTACAAGGAGAGGATATATGATCGCCAGAATTTCGGATATCAAGCGTTTTGCGGTACACGATGGTGACGGCATACGCACCACGGTATTTTTCAAAGGCTGCAGTCTGCAGTGTCTGTGGTGTCACAATCCAGAGGGGATCGGCTTTCCTCCGCAGCTCGCTTACTACGAAAACAAGTGCCTGGGTTGTGGAGAATGTGCTGCGGTCTGTCCCTCGGCGGCGCACAAAATGGAGGATAGCTGTCATACCTTTCTGCGGGAAAGCTGTGTGGGCTGTGGCCGGTGTGCGTCGGTCTGTCTGGGTGCGGCCCTGGTCTATTATGGCAGAGAGGTCACGGTGGACGAACTGCTGCCGCTGCTTTTGGAGGATCGAGAGTTCTATGAAAACTCCGGCGGCGGTGTGACGGTATCCGGTGGAGAATGTCTGATGCAGGCGCCGTTTTGTCGGGAGCTTCTGCGGCAGCTCAAAGCGGAAGGCATCCATACGGCGGTCGATACCTGTGGGGCTGTGTCGTGGCACCATTTTGAACAAGTGCTACCATATACGGATATTTTTCTGTACGATATAAAAGCCTATGACGAGGATGTACATATCCGCTGCACCGGCCATTCGAATGCACAGATATTAGACAATCTGCGGAAATTGGATGCACTTGGCAAGCCGGTGGAGATCCGGATCCCCTATGTGCCAAAGTATAATGCGGATCAAATGCCCAAAATCGCCGCTTTTCTCCAAACGCTACACAACGTGACCAAGGTGAAGGTGCTGGCGTATCACAACTATGCCGGATCCAAATATGCGGCGCTGGGCATGCAAAATACATTGCCGGATACCCTGCCGACTGCAGAAGAGGTCGCAGTAGCACAGGCATTGTTTTCTTAAGAATCAAGGACGACTGTATTTCACGAATATAGTCGTTTTTTCAAAGAATGCCGAAAGTAGCCGATTGACTATTTTTTGGTTTTGATAATGGGATAGATTTATGCAAAACGTCGTACCCATCCGGAAATGCCGGAAAATTCCTTCGATTATTTCACGGGATAGTGTTGACTTTTTCACACGGTTTGTGTTAAAATATAGCAGATGAATGTGATTTTGACGGCGTGTCCTGCGGTGGTATCCCCAGCAAGTATTTCTACGGCTGTCAGAGATCGGAAAGGCGGAACGACGTGTATAATGAAAGACGGGAGCAGATCCGAAATCTTCTGCTCACAAAACCATTCATTTCGATTAAAGAACTGGAAGAAATGTTCCCGGATGTTTCCGGCATGACCCTGCGGCGGGATATTGAGTACTTTGAGAGAGAGCATGAAGCCATCAAGGTTCGTGGCGGTGCACGGTCTATGAAGTTTATCACGACCCAGTCGGATGACTCCATCACCACCCGGATGAACGAGAACGTACACTCCAAGGACTCCATTGCCTCCCGGGCTGCCTCCTATCTGGAGACCGGCCGCTCCATTTTTATCGACTCCGGTTCGACCTTGCAGCGGATCGTGCCCTATGTGCCCAACGATCGGTTCACCTTTACCACCACGGATCCGGCTTCGGCTCTGGAGCTTTGTAAGATCGGGCTACCCATTGTGAACATCGTGGGTGGCAAGCTGGACCGGGACAACCAGACCATCACCGGGCTACAGGCCACACGGTTTTTGGCAGACATCAATATCGACATTGCGCTGCTCTCGCCATCGGGGCTTTCTGCCCGCAGTGGATTTACCGTAGGCAACTACAGTGAATGTGAGCTGAAGCGTATCGTCGTAGAAAAGGCACGGCTGGTGGTGATCCTGATGGACGCTTCCAAGATCGACAAATCCCTGCCCTACACCTTCTGCAATTTCGACCGGGTGGATATCCTCATTACGGATGGACCGCTGCCGGAAGAGTTAGATGCTATGGCTCGGGACAATCATGTACAGATCATCGATGTTTCCGCCGAATGACGGAGCACGGTGTTATCTATAAATCACCTTTGATTCGTGAATCTACTATACAAGAAAGGAAAGATACATATGGCTAATGTTGTCATCATGCCCCGTCAGGGACAAAGCGTAGAAAGCTGCATCATTACCACATGGCAGAAGAAGGAAGGCGATAAGGTCGCTGTGGGGGACATCCTGTTCTCTTACGAGACCGACAAGTCTGCCTTTGACGAACCTTCCCAGTTTGATGGGACCGTTCTGAAGCTGCTGTTTGCAGAAGGCGATGTAGTGCCCTGTCTGGAAGGGGTCTGCATCATCGGTAAGGAGGGCGAAGACATCTCCGGTCTGGTTGGCGCTGCTGCCGCTGCCGAAGAAGCTGCTCCTGCCGCTGAAGAAGCAAAGAAGGAAGAGGCTGCACCTGTAGAGGCTGCCGCAACGGCTCCTGTTGCAGGAGATCGTGTGTTCATCTCTCCCCGTGCCAAGATCCTGGCTCTGAAGACCGGTTGTGACCTGTCCAAGGTCGTTCCCACTGGCCCTCACGGTCGTATCATCGAAAGAGACGTAAACAAGGCACTGGATGCCGGCTTTACCACCACCACCGACAAGATCGAAGCCTTCCTGAACGGCACCTTTGTAGCTGAGGAAGAAAAGGTTGCTCCTGTGGCAGAGGCTCCTGTTGCGGCCGCTGCACCGGTTGCCGACGATCTGCGTGCGTATGTGGAAGAACCCTTCTCCAATGTACGCAAGGTCATCGCCAAGTCCATGCACGCTTCCCTGTCCGAAATGGCACAGCTCACCCTCAACGCTTCCTTCGATGCAACGGCACTGCTGGCATACAGAGAAAAGCTCAAGGCCGGTGCAGAGGCTGTTGGTCTGGGCAAGATCACCATCAACGACATGGTACTGTATGCGGTTTCTCGTGTACTGCCGAACCATCCGGAGATCAACGCCAATGTGGTGGACAACACCTTCCGGAAGTTCAAGCACGCCAACATTGGTATGGCTGTGGACACCGACCGTGGGCTGCTGGTTCCCGTGATCTTTGGTGCGGAAAAGCTGACGCTGGCTGAAATGGCACAGAAGACCAAGGAAGCTGCCGGTAAGGCAAGAGAAGGCAAGCTGGCTCCCGATGATATGAGCGGCGGTTCCTTCACCGTTTCCAACCTGGGCTCCATGGGCGTGGAAAGCTTTACGCCTGTTATCAACCCGCCGCAGACCGCTATCCTGGGCGTATGCTGCACCACCAACCGGGTAAAGGCTGATGGTTCTGTATATCCGGCTATGGGTCTGTCTCTGACCTTTGACCACAGAGCTGTGGATGGTGCTCCGGCTGCCAAGTTCCTGAAGGAGCTGTGCGTGGCACTGGAAAACTTCGACCTGCTGCTGGCCAAGTAAGATAGGCGAACACAATATTTGTTTGTGAGGTACATATAACCATGTATGATCTGATTATTCTGGGCGGTGGCCCTGCTGGATACAATGCGGCAGAACGGGCAGCACACCATGGTCTCAAAACCCTCGTTTGTGAAGAACGGGCGCTGGGCGGTGTTTGTCTGAACGAAGGCTGCATCCCCACCAAGACCCTGCTCTACTCTGCCAAGATCTTTGACTATGCCAACCATGGGGACAAGTATGGTGTCACTGTGGAAGGGGCCAAGATCGACCACGCAAAGGTCGTGGATCGGAAGGATAAGGTCGTAAAGACCCTGGTTTCCGGTGTGGCTGCCAAGATGAAGGGCGCCGGCGTTACCGTTGTGGATGGTACCGCCAAGATCACCGGCAAGACGGCGAACGGCTTTGCTGTGGAATGCAAGGGTGAGACCTACGAAGCGGCTAAGCTGCTGATCTGCACCGGTTCCGAAGCTGTAATCCCCCCGGTCTCCGGTCTGCGGGAATCCTATGAAGCCGGTCTGGCTGTGACCAACCGGGAGATTTTGGACATTCGTGTGCTGCCCAAGAGAGTCGTTGTTGTGGGCGGCGGCGTTATCGGTCTGGAAATGGCATCCTACTTCAATTCCGTTGGCAGCGAAGTTACCGTTGTGGAAATGCTGAACAAGATCGCCGGTCCTACCGAAGGTGAGATCTCTGCCAACCTGGAAAAGAACTATGCCAAGAAGGGCGTAAAGTTCATTCTGGGTGCTAAGGTCGCCTCTGTCAATGGCAAGCCCGGCGAAGGCGTTGTGGAATACGAAAAGGATGGCAAGGTCGAAAAGATCGAATGCGACCTGGTACTGGTTTCCACCGGTCGTCGTGCCAGAACCAAGGGCATTGGCCTGGAAGAGCTGGGCGTACAGATGAACCGTGGTGCTGTTGTTACCGACGAACAGTGCCGTACTTCTGTACCCGGTGTTTGGGCTGCCGGCGACGTAAACGGGAAGGTCATGCTGGCCCACACCGCTTACAGAGAAGGCGAAGTTGCCGTTTCCGATATGGTCGGCATCAAGGACAGAGTAGACTACCGTTCCATTCCTTCCGTAATTTACACCAATCCCGAGGTGGGTACCGTTGGGGAGACCCTGGAATCTGCCAAGGCTGCCGGCTTTGACGCTGCCGAAGTGACACTGTCTCTGCGGTACAGCGGTCGGTACATTGCAGAAAACGAAGGCGGCGACGGGTTCGTCAAGGTCGTTTACGGCAAGGAACACAACCAGATCCTGGGTGTTCACATGATCGGCAACTATGCTTCCGAGATCATTTACGGTGCGGCTGCTATGGTGGCCAAGGAACAGAGAGTGGCTGATGTACAGAAGATCGTCTTTCCCCATCCCACCGTTTGCGAAGTGATCCGGGAAGCTATGTTCACCATCTGAACCTTTCATGCGTAAGATCCTATTTCAAGGGGATTCCATTACGGATGGCAACCGGTACAAGGATCCGACAAGCCGTTGGGATCTGAATCATCAGATCGGACATTCTTATGTATATCCCATTGCGGGAAAGCTGGGCTATCTGTATCCCGGAAAGTACACCATCGTCAATCGGGGTGTCTCCGGGAACAGAGTGGAAGAGCTGGCCGAGCGCTGGGCGGTAGATACCCTGGCGGAAAAGCCGGATATTCTCAGCATCCTCATTGGGATCAACGGTAACGGTTCCTTTGATGGGCAGTACGAAGGTGGTGTGGAGGCACATCTGGCGAGTTTTCGGCAGTGCTATGCGTCTTTATTGGATGCGGCACGGGCAGAAAATCCGGATCTACAGATCGTGCTGATCGAACCCTTTACCCTGCCCTGCGGTCACACCAAGCCCCATTATGATGTGTTCATGCCAATCTTCCGCAAAAAGCAGGCTATCGTTCGTTCGCTGGCTGACCAGTATGGTGCTGTGTTCGTTCCGATGCAGACCGAGCTGGAGCATTTGGCTGAAACGACGGCGCCTATGCTATCGGAGCATGGCTGTGAAACGGATCCCTATACCTATTGGTTGTGGGACGGTGTGCATCCGACGGAGCCCTGTCATTGGTTTTTGGCAGAGAGATGGCTGGCTTGTGCCACTCCTCTGCTGTAAGCCATACCCTATTATCACGATTTCTCATTTTTCAAATACATAAAAGGAGATCAACATTATGCCTAAGAGTCAATATGTAGATCCCGGTAAGGTTTTCCAGCCCGGGTACATCGATTTTGAAAGCATTCCGCTGTGCCGCTACAACAAGACCCTGGAAGAAGAAAAGCAGATCTATTCCAAGGAAGATTTCATGCGTATCTACCACGATATGCGGACCATCCGGGAATTCGAGACCATGCTGAACGAGATCAAGGTCAAGAGCGAATACAATGGCGTGGCCTACAACAACCCCGGCCCGGCACACCTGTCCATCGGTCAGGAAGCTTCCGCTGTTGGTCAGGCTTACTGCCTGGACATCAACGACTTCACCTTTGGATCTCACCGTTCTCATGGCGAGATCCTGGCAAAGGGTCTGTCCTCCATCAACAAGCTGGAAGACGCTGAAGTATACGACATCATGAAGGAATTCCTGGACGGGACCATCCTGAGCGTTGTCGAAAAGCACAACAACACCGGCAACATCAAGGACCTGGCTAAGGACTTCCTGCTGTACGGTGCGCTGGCTGAGATCTTCGCTCGTACCACTGGTTTCAACAAGGGTCTGGGCGGCTCCATGCACGCATTCTTCATTCCCTTCGGTATCCTGCCCAACAACGCCATCGTAGGTGGTGCTGCTCCTATCGCTCTGGGTGCTGCGCTGTACAAGAGATCCTGCCACAAGAAGGGTATCGTTATCGCCAACTCCGGTGACGGTGCTACCGGTCGTGGTCCTGTTCTGGAATCTCTGAACTTCTCCTCCATGGACCAGATCACCAAGCTGTGGGGCATGGATGGCAAGTACTCCGACGAAGGTATGCCGATCCTGTTCAACGTATTCAACAACTTCTATGGCATGGGTGGTCAGACCATGGGCGAAACCATGGGTTACACCAACCCTGCACGTCTGGCAGCCGGCTTCAATCCCAGCCAGCTCCATGCTGAAAAGGTAAACGGTTACGACCCGCTGGCCGTGATCGATGCTACCACCCGCAAGAAGGAACTGCTGGTCAACGGTCAGGGTCCTGCTATGCTGGAAGTGGCTACCTACCGTATCTCCGGTCACTCCCCCTCTGACGCTTCTACCTACAGAACCCAGGAAGAGATCGAAGCGTGGAAGGCTGTTTGCCCCATCGCTGCTTACCGCAACAAGATGATCGAAGGCGGCATTGCTACCGAAGGTGAATTCGCTGCTATCGACGAACAGATCATTGCTCGTACCACCAAGATCATCAAGCTGGCTATCGATGACGAGATCTCTCCCAGAATGAATCTGGAAACCAATCCCGACATGATTTCCGGCATTATGTACTCCAACCAGCACGTAAAGTCCATGGACACCACCAGAGAACCCGAAGTTCTGATGCCCAAGGAAGAAAACTCTCGTGTCAAGAAGATCGCTACCAAGTCCCGTTATGCATTTGACGAAGCTGGCAAGGCGATCCCGAAGATGAAGCTGTTCAACATCCGTGACGGTCTCTTCGAAGCCATTATCGACAAGTTCTACGAAGACCCCACCACCATTGCTTACGGTGAAGACAACCGTGACTGGGGCGGTGCATTCGCAGTATACCAGGGTCTGACCGAGGCTCTGCCTTACCACAGATTCTTCAACGCTCCCATTTCCGAATCCGCTATCGTTGGTTCTGCTGTTGGTTACGCCATCGCTGGTGGTCGCGCCATCGTAGAGCTGATGTATGCTGACTTCATCGGTTGCGCCGGTGACGAGATCTTCAACCAGCTGGCTAAGTGGCAGTCCATGTCCGCCGGTATCCTGAAGATGCCTGTTATCGTTCGTGTATCCGTTGGTTCTAAGTACGGTGCGCAGCACTCTCAGGACTGGACCGCACTCTGCTCTCACATCCCCGGCCTGAAAGTATGCTTCCCTGCTACGCCTTACGATGCTAAGGGTCTGATGAATGCAGCACTGAACGGTACTGACCCTGTGATCTTCTTCGAATCCCAGAGAATCTACGACAAGGGTGAAGAATTCCACGAAGGCGGCGTTCCCACCGAATACTACGAAGTTCCCTTCGGCGAACCCGATGTGAAGCGCGTTGGTAAGGATGTTACCATTCTGACCATCGGTGCTGTTCTGTACCGTGCGCTGGATGCTGCTAAGATCCTGGAAGAAAAGTATGGTATCTCCGCAGAAGTGATCGATGCTCGTTCCATGGTTCCCTTCAACTATGAAAAGGTTATCGAATCTGTGAAGAAGACCGGTAAGATCATCATCGTTGGGGACGCTGTTGACAGAGGCTCCATCATGCGTGACATGGCTTCCAACCTGACCGAAATGTGCTTCGATTATCTGGATGCCCCGCCGGCTGTATTCGGTTCCAGAAACTGGATCACCCCTGCCTTCGAGCTGGAGAAGTACTTCTTCCCGCAGGCTACCGGTATCATCGACGTGATCAGCGAAAAGCTCATGCCCATCCCGGGTCACGTTACCACCTACAACGAAACCGAGCTGGAACACATCGAAAGAGCCAAGAAGGGTATCTAAGTCCCCTGCTCCCTGTCGATCGTGCTGAAATATACACAAGCTATATTTCAGCTTAGCGTTCCTATCGTTTGTCGATAATATGAAAACGGCGTGACTTCGGTCATGTCGTTTTCTTTATGCTTTTTCTGGAAAAATGCTTGCATTTCACATTCGATTGTGCTATACTATAAAAAATAAAACGAATGGGGACTGGCTTTATGCTCAAACGCAAAACGCTGCTTTCGCTCCTTTTGGTCGTTGTACTGTTATCCGGCTGTGGCAGTGGGACTGTAAACGATGAAACTTCTACGACTCCCGTAGAGGAGGAGACCGTCGAGAGTACTTCCGCTGTGGAAACGGAGATCACACGAGCCACAACACCGGATGCTTTGCCGGCAGATCTGGATTTTGATGGCAAGACGGTGACCATTCTGCACCGAGCAGGCGACCGGGATGTGCAGGTGGAGGTGTGTGCAGAGGATACCGGCGATGTTGTGGAATCCTCGATATGTAATCGCAATATTTCGGTGGAAGACCGGCTGGATATTTCCTTTGCCTATGTGACCACGGCCGATGAGATCCACGCCGGGACTGAGGTGAATGCGTTGCTACGTGCTTCGGTGCTGGCCGGAGATGCGGCGTACGACATCGCTGCCAATCACATGAGCCAGACGACACCGTTGATCTTAGACAATCATTTTTACAATCTGAACACCCTGCCCTATTTGGATTTTTCCATGCCGTGGTGGAATGCCTCCTTTAACGAACAGATCACGCTACAAAACAAGCTGTACTTTGCCGTTGGCGACCTGAGCCAAACCATGCTCCGTGGTACCTATGTGACCTTCTGCAACGGGAAGCTGTTAAATGAATATTATGGCGATTACGATATTTATGAAACGGTTCGCAGTGGCAATTGGACGATCGATGAATTCCGCAGACTGGCCGATATGTACCACGATGTGAACGGGGACGGACAGGCTGACCATGATGATGTATACGGCTGTGTACGAGATGCTGCCGGGCTGATCAACGATGCTTTGATAGGCTCGTTCCAGATCCCCTTGGTGGCCCACGGAGACAATGGGGAGCCAACGATCGTTTTGGAAAGCGAAAAAACCATACGCTTTATCGAGATCATGCAGAATCTTTTGTATGAAAACAACTACTGCTGGTCGGAGGATTACACCACCTTAACCGAAAAATTCGTGGACGATACGGCTATGCTTTGCATCTATCGTTTGAGTCTCAGCGAGATCATGCGAGACATGGAAAGCGATTACAGCATAGTTCCCTGCCCAAAGATGGATACAGAGCAGGAAGACTATGCCTGCTTTACCCACAATGGTTTCTCTGTGTTTGTGATCCCGTTGTCGGCGGCGGATGCAGAAATGTCGGCGGCTGTTCTGGAGGCCCTTTCTGCCGAATCCTATCGCAGCTGCACCATGGCATATTATGAAACTACGGTGAAAGAAAAGTTGGCAAGAGACACCAATGTGGCGGAAATGATCGACCTGATCTACGATGGTATCGTCTTTGACTTTGGCTATGTGTATGCCGGAAGTCTCAACGATCTGATCCAGGTTTTCCGGACAAGCATCAACAATACCAAATCCACCACGGGTGCTTCTACCCTTGCGAAAAAGGTCACGCAGGCTACGGACAGCTTGGCGAAGATCCTGGAAGCCTATGATACGCTGGAGTGAAGCTTGCACAGATTTGTTTGATTGGTCTATTTCACGGTCAAATAAAAAAGATCTCTGTTTTTGGCAGGGATCTTTTTTGCGTGGTATGTCCTTATACCATCCTATGTACATTTCGTTTGTACAGCCAGTTCACCATGGCATAGGCGGCAATACCGGAGAGGGTGCCAAGGATACTGCCACACAGCACGTCGGTGGGATAGTGCATGTATAAATATAGTCTCGAAAATGCTACGGATGCTGCCAGACACAGTGCGGGGATGCCCCATTTTTTGTGGTACAGGAACAGCACAACGGCTCCCTCGAAGGCGGCTGTGGAATGGCCGGATGGGAACGAGGCATCGGTGGGTGGGGGGAGCAAAAGGGACACGTGGGGATCCCATACGAAGGGGCGGGTGCGGTCTACCAGCGGCTTCAGGATGGCATTGCACCCGAGCAAGCCAATGAGCAGTGCCACGCCTATGGTGATCCCGATCTTTCGGGTTTTGGGAAAGCATAGCAGCACCAGAGCCACAAAGATCCAGCCACTGCCGCCGTCGCAAAATCGGGAGACATATGGCATGATGGTATCCAGGAAGGGGCAGGTCAGGTTCTCTTGGATCCAGTGGAGGATGCCGAGCTCCCATGTGTTCAAAAAATCCATATCGTGTTCCCCCTTTTTGCTTGAACCGGATCTGGTATGCCATGGTATAGTTATACAAAACTTAATTTTTGTATAACTATAGCGGCGTATCGGTTCTATTAGTGATCCATATGTGCAGCCAGGTAGCGGCAGCCTATGACTTTTTCGAATAGATTATTCTGGTAATACACATAGTGGTTGGTGGATTCGTAGCCGATGGTGGGATCGATGGCTTGCACGGCAGCCACACGCATGCTGATCTGCTCCTCTTCGGACAGGATCTCTGCCATGGTACACGGCACCAGTTCCCTTTCCGATCGGTCGTCCCGCAGACACACGAACCAGCATTGCAGCAGCATGGAGCGGAAGTGGGCATCGCACACCACGGCACAGTGCCACAGGGTCTGCATGGTGGGATCTGTGGAGGCCTCTGCGGCCTCTGCTATGGGTCGGAGCAGCTCTACGCCACGGTGCCAGCCGTCGGACAGCTTTTGCAGCTGGGTAATGTAGGTCTTCACTGAGAAAATGCCACGCCAGCTATCTAAGTTATCGTAGGGGAAACCGGTCATGGTGGCGATAAATCCGCTGTTTTCGGGATATAGTAGGTTGGCGGGGGCATGGAGCTGGGGACCTGCGTAGGCGGTGGAAATGTGGAACGGATAGGCATCGAAGGCTTCGCTGAACTGGTGGATGGCTTCGGTCAAGGCGGGGATGTCCGCATGGGGGAACATATCGGCATAGATCTCCGTCAAGGTGGGGATGGGTCTGGTCTGGTCGTAGAAATAGGAGACCAGCCGCAGTGTGGGGGATGGGTAGCCGCCCAGTGTCCAGGACAGCATCAGACCATCGGGACGTGCTTCTCCCGCTTCTGCCAGGCGGCGCATATGGCGATACACCTTCTCCAGTGCGGGTACACAGGGGACGGCGGCGATCTCCCAGGTGTTGTTCAGCTGTAGCTTGGCGTAGGCGTGATGGCCGTTCTCGTGAGCTTTTTGCCAGGTGGACAGTGCGCAGGTACCGGGGCCTTCGATGGACAGCGAATAATCTAAGACGCTGGTGGTGGTACCGTCGATGTCCTTGGTGACACCCTGCTCACTGACGTTCATGATGGCCACTTCTTTGGGCATTTTTTCGATGGCAAGGGGTGAATTCCGAGGATCCCAGCCCCAGGTCCAGGCAATGACACGAATGGTATCGGACACGCTGGATACGCCCTCCCAAATCAGGCGATTCACCAAAGCATAGCTGTCCGTATGATCCATAGTCTGCCCACAGCGGGGACAGGTGGACTTTTCACCATATGGCGTGTGGCTATAGCAGTTGGTCTGGTTTTCGGAGGCGGTGATGGTGAAGAATCCACCCAGCAACGGAATATTTTTCGCCAGCATAGCTACGCTGTCCTTCAGGTAGGCTTGCACGGCCGGAACGGACATACACAGGCTGCTGTAGGCACCGTCGGCACTGGTACAGCCACGCAGCTCCGGGTGGGTCTGGAAAAAGACCTCCGGCATAGCTCTGGGTTCGTTGAAGTAGAAAAACAGCTTGAGGCCATATTTTGCTAACTTTTCGGTCAGGTAACGCATACCGGCCTGCCGTTTTTCCCAGCCTTCGGACAAGGTTTCGTCAAAGGGATACGGTACCACGGTGTACAGCACGATATGGGTCCAGATGCCGGTGATACCGTTTGCAGCGTAGGCGGCTAACAAGGCATCCGGGAAGGACGCATCGATCAGTTCCCTATCGGCAAAGGTGTCGCCGTAGAGGGCGCAATAGGAGTAGAGGTACCGTTCCTCATACCGGGGATCTGTCAATACCATGGGGGTGCTTTGCCGGTGGAAGTTCCGGAAAAAGGCGAAGGGAGCGACGGGGGCGGTGGGCAGTTTGTTTTGGCATTCCAGCACGGTCTGGCGGATCTTGGCGGTCTCGGCAGCTTCGGCGGCGGTGAGTGGATGGTAGGTACAATCCGGTGTGGCGGGCTTGAAGTTCCCCAACTTCACCTCTAAGAAATCGTCTTCCCGCAGGGTATAGGCCAATCGTTCCTCGGTCCAATCCAGCAGGGTGCAAATGGCGGCGTAGGAGAGGATGTGCCAATTGTAATGGATGATGGTGATGTAGCCCTTGGTCATCCAGTCCGGGTGTACCGGCTTTTCCGGCTCCAGGCCCATGGCAGCGGCGGCGGCTTTGACGGTATCCGGATCGGTGCCAATGACTTTGGCGATCCGATCGACAGGAACAAGGCCCCAGTTGCGGAAGATCACGCATTGGTATGTGGTGGGAAAATGGGGGAAGTGCAGCATTTTGGTGGTATCGAGCTTGGGCAGCTGTGTGTACATAGCAATTGCCTCCGGTGATATAGTTTTGTTTTGTCTATTATACCAAATGGAATGAGAAATTGCAAGATGGATTCGGTCGTTTTTTCGGTTGCACAAAGATTTTTTGAGAAAATTTGCAAATCCTCTTGCTTTTTTTCAAAATATCGTGTATACTATAGCATATAAACGCTGACAAAAGGTCGTTGGTGTTTTTGTCGAATGATCCTGCAATGCGGAAAGACGTTCGGACGATACCCGTTCAGAGAGATGCCGGTGGGTGCAAGGCATACGGTGTGCGTTTGGGTCTCCACTTTCCAAGCAGCCTGCGATGAGTGGGGGGATGGTATCCCTTATCGTACCGGAAAAGAAGAGGTCGTTTTTCGTGCGACGGCGGAGGGCGGCAAAATGGGTGGCAACGCGGAGTCGATTCGTCCCATATTGGATGGGGGATCGGCTGTTTTTATTTTTCAAAAACTTTGTTAAAGGAGAATATACACAATGATCGACATTAAATTTTTGAGAGAAAATCCCGACGTAGTGCGGCAGAACATCAAGAACAAGTTCCAGGATGCCAAGCTGCCTCTGGTGGACGAAGTGATTGCGCTGGACGAAGAAAACCGCCGGATCATGCAGGAAGCGGACGAGCTGCGCTCCAACCGGAACAAGTATTCCAAGCAGATCGGTGCGCTGATGGGCCAGAGCAAGAAGGAAGAAGCCGAAGAGATGAAGAAGCTGGTGACCGAACAGGCTGAAAAGCTGGCCGCCAACGAAGCCCGTGAAGCCGAGCTGGCCGAACAGATCAAGAAGATCATGATGACCATTCCCAACATCATTGATCCTTCTGTGCCGATCGGCAAGGACGACAGCGAAAACGTGGAGATCGAACGGTTTGGCGAACCTGTGGTGCCGGACTTTGAGATCCCCTACCACACCGACATTATGGAACGGTTCAACGGCATCGATCTGGACAGCGCACGCCGGGTAGCCGGAAACGGGTTCTACTACCTGATGGGGGACATTGCACGTCTGCACTCTGCGGTGATCAGCTATGCCAGAGACTTTATGATCGACCGTGGGTTCACCTATTGTGTACCGCCCTTCATGATCCGTTCCGATGTGGTGACCGGTGTTATGAGCTTTGCGGAAATGGAAGCCATGATGTACAAGATCGAAGGCGAAGACCTGTATTTGATCGGTACCTCCGAACACTCTATGATCGGTAAGTTCATCGACCAGATCGTGCCGGAAGAAGAGCTGCCCTACACGCTGACCAGCTATTCTCCCTGCTTCCGGAAGGAAAAGGGTGCCCATGGGATCGAAGAACGGGGCGTATATCGGATCCACCAGTTTGAGAAGCAGGAAATGATCGTGGTCTGCAAGCCGGAAGATTCTATGATGTGGTATGACAAGCTGTGGCAGAACACGGTCGATCTGTTCCGCTCCATGGACATCCCGGTACGGACGCTGGAATGCTGCTCCGGGGACCTGGCCGACCTGAAGGTGAAGTCCTGCGACGTGGAAGCATGGTCTCCCAGACAGAAGAAGTATTTTGAAGTGGGCTCCTGCTCCAACCTGGGGGATGCACAGGCACGCCGTCTGAAGATCCGTGTGGCTGCCGGCAAGAAGAAGTATCTGGCACACACGCTGAACAACACCGTTGTGGCACCGCCGCGTATGCTGATCGCTTTCCTGGAAAACAACCTGAACGCCGACGGGTCTGTGAATATTCCCGTAGCGCTGCGTCCCTACATGGGTGGTATGGAAAAGCTGATGCCTAAGAGATAATCTGGATAGCATATATTTCCATTAAACAATATGTGAGAAGCATTTCTTCTGCCATCCGCAGGGACAATGCTTCTCTTTTTTCTTCCATTTTTTCGGATCCACCGAACCTTTTTCGGGTTTTCTGTGTCTTATATTATGAAACCATGGTTTATTTTCGTATGCAGGGAGGTGAGTGGCATGTCGAACGAAGCAAAGGAGGCGGCTGTGCTGGATGCGGTACGGCGGGTGCTGGCGGGGGATACCAACGGCTTTTCCATAATCACGGATGCCTACATGGATATGCTGTACCAGCTGGCTTTGTCCTTATGCCGCAACCACTACACAGCAGAGGATCTGGTGCAGGAAACGCTGATCACCGGGTATTTGCAGCTGGGAACGTTACGGGAGCCGGAAAAGCTCGGCGGGTGGCTTTGTCAGATCTTGCGGAACAAGTTTCTCAATCTGGTGACACGCACACCCCCTACAGAGCCGGAAGTGGCTATGGCGCAGCTCATCGATATGCGTACGCCGGAGGATATGGTGCTTTCCAGAGAATCGCAGATGGAATTTGCAAAACACTGGCAACGCACCTTTGCTTCCCTCTCCCCGGCACTGCGGGAAACGGCGACGCTGTATTTCTGGTACCATATGCCTATGGAGCAGATCGCAGCACGGCAATCCATTCCGCTGGGCACGGTGAAGCGCCGGATCCACGATGCACGGGAACAACTGAAACGTATGCGACAAAAGCAGCAGTCGCTGTCGACACTGAGAAAGGAGAAAACGATGGACAACACACAAAGACTGCCGGAGGATTTCCGGGAAATGGTACAGAAAAAGGTGGACGAGCTGACCCAGTACCACCGGCTCTACGGTACGCTGGATGGCTTTGACAATGCGTATACGCAGGTCAAGGAGCTGATCGGTCATCTGTCGGATGCGGAGGATGTGAAGAAATTTTCTATGCTGTCCGCACGGGTCGCTGTGGGGATCAATTATGAGAAATATGGTGCTGTGGCATTGCAGCAGGCGCAGGAATTGGGAGACGTGATCGCCTACAGTGATTTTGCGCTGGATGCCTGTTGGAAGTTGGGCGGTGATGCCGAAAAGGACCAATACACCAGAGATGTGATCCTGCCAACGCTGGAAACCTTCCCGGACACGCCGGATCGTGCTGCTGCCTTTGGGTATCACCGGTTCTGGCTGGCACACTATACCGACAAATCCACGGAGGCTGGTATTGCTACGGCATCGGCACTGCTGGACATGACGGTATCGGATTACCGTGCCTATGGCAAACCCAATGCCATGTTGGGAAATGCCATTGCCGGGCAAAAAGCGATCGAGCTGCTGCGTGACACACACTATGCGAAGCCGACCAACATTGGTGTGACCGGGGAATGCTGGAAAGTCATGGATGGGAATTTATACTACCGGTCGCAGCCGGGGTGCAACTATTCCTGGAGCTCTATACTATGGCGGTATGATGTACCGGTGTTCTTCTATGCCGGATGCACCGGAGATCACTATTTCCTGCCACGGTTGATCCCGTATACGGCTGGGGCCACGGAAGAGATGGTTTCCGACACAGGCGAAAAGTTAGGGACACGTACCGTTGTGGCGATGGATGAGACTATTGTGACACCAGCCGGTACCTTCACGGGCTGTCTCCATTTGCGCAAGCAGGAGGATGAGAACGCCGTATCAGACATTTGGTACAAGGACGGCGTGGGGATCGTCAAGCTGGTGAACCGGGACATGGGGGCAACGGAGCTGCTTTCGTCCTATCACATTTGCGGTGGCACCGGGTATCTGCCGATCGCTGTGGGCAACATGTGGTGCTATGTGCAGGAAGGTCGGCCGGATGTGATCGAGGAGCGAAACGAATATGTGATCGAGCAGTTCGATGGAGATATTGTATCACTATCCTGTCTGAACTTTGCCGGGCTGCCTTTGGATTGGCAGGAAAAGACGAAGGATCCCAAGGTACTGCTGGCGGCGGTATCCCAGCTCTGCGACAAGAAGGAATTTGAGAAGGCACTCACCTTAACGAAGCAGATCGTCATGGACAACCTTGACGGAGAGACGACGGCCATGGCATTGGGGCTGGTGGCGTATCTGGAGGAAAAGCTGCTCTATGACAAGGCTGGCTGGCGGTTCTGTCCGTCCTCCGCCAATGGCGGCTATGTGGAGATCGGGAACAGTGGACATGTGTTCTATCGGGAGAGCGATTATTCCTTTGACACGGGTGTATGGGGCACACGTGGGGAGGAAAACAGGATCTTTGGTGTGAAGCCGTTCCGGTATTTGGATATGTGTACCGGAATGCTCTGGGACGATCGCTGGGTGCCTGGGTTCACCGATACGTACACCAATGTCGGTAACGATGTGGTGACGATGCACATTCGGGTGGAAGACGGCGGCACGGTGGAGACCCCGGCTGGGACGTTTGCACACTGTCGGCATGTGGTGATCGATGGGGAGGTGGAAGGCGTGACCCACGATTACGGCTACTACTTCTACGGTCACACCCACTGCGGGCATAAGGAATATTGGTTTGCGCCGGGCGTTGGTGTGGTGCGGTTCACCTGCGACTGGGGTGGCTTTGTGCAAACGGATTGCGTGCTGTGCGATCACCACACCATTGCCGGAGAAAACGAATATCTGCCCATCCACATTGGCAACCGGTGGCAGTACATCGAAAAGGGACTGACGGCAGAGGGATACATTGCACGCAGAGACTATGTGGTGGCCTATGGGATGCACAAGCGGTATCTCCTGCTTGACAACCAGATGTTCACCTTCCGTGGGGACACGGCGTCGTATGATGCGTTTAAGGCAGGTCTGGCTGCTAAGAAGGAATAACAAATCCATAGAAAAATGGCGATGACATAGAAATATGGCAATGACATAGAATATGGCATACGGGACGAAAAACATCCTGTATGCCATTTCTTTGGTCATGGATTATTTGGAGTTCGGGATCGGGACATAGGACATGCGGAAGTCGATCTCGGCCGGGATGGGATACTTTTCCAAAATTTCCCAGTCGGCGATATCTTCCGGCTTGCGGTCTTCGTCACGGGCGATGATCTTGCGGTACAGGTTGCACCACAGTTTGAAGGTGGACACTTCCCCTTCGCGCATATCGGCCACGGTCAGATCCTTGGTCACCAGGGCTCTGGCTTCGTCCAGTCTGTCCAGCTTTACCAGAGATTCGGCGTAGTACATCTGCACACGACCGTTGGCACGACAGATCTCGCTGGCGTTGTCGATGAGGGCGCAGATCTCTTCGTCGGTGCCACACTTCTTATAGAACTTCACCAGGTCGATCAGCAGGCGGGCGTAGTCTCCCACCATGGGCACAGCCTTGGCCATCCATTCCCGTGCGGCTTCTTTGTCATCGTCTGCCACGCACAGCCAACCCAGAGAACGGGCAGCAATGGGGTTCGGTGTGTCCTGCCACGAGGCGAGGAATGCGGTCTTCGCCTGGCTGTAGTTCCGCTTTTCGTAATAGGCACAGGCGAGCAGCAGCTGGGTGTACCAGTCGGTGTCGCCGTTTTCCAGGAGAGCGATATATTCGTCACCGGCTACGTATTCGATATGCTGCCAATCTGCGGCATCCCGCTTCGGCAGGTGGCCGGTCTCCAGCAGCGTCACCACATCATGGGCACCACGGTCTTCCACGCCATCGCCAATGGAGAAGGTCACGCCTTCGTCGGCGCTGAGCTTCTTGCCGCAGCGTAGCTCTTCCACCTTGCCCCAGCCGGAGCCCATGTGCTTGATAACGCTATAGTCAGTCAGGTCGAAATGGCCTTCCAGCGCCAAACGATCGAATGCGGGCAGGATGGCGTTTTCTACGGTCTGGGCAGCAAGGTCGTAGTCCTTGCCGTGGAGGATGGCGGGGTCGCCGCTGTAGGCTGCGTAGGCTTCTGTCCAGGTGTATACCTCATGGGCGGGCATCACGCAGTGTTCCATCTGGGAACGCAGCAGGCCGGCCTGGATCTCGGTATAGCGGGTATCGCTGTGAGACAGCCAACGGTTCCAGGTTTTGCCACCCTGGCTCTGTGCGCCCCATACGAACAGCTTTCTGCCCTGGAGTCTGGGGGTGGAGAACTGCACCATGCCTACGCCGTCTTTATCCACGTTGGCGATCCAGCGGCGCTGACCGGGTTCCATCCGGAAGAAATAGTCGTAGGCCTTGGCGTGGTTGGAGGGATAGGACACGTCCCAATCGCCCTGGTACGGCACCGGTTCGCTGGTCACAAGGGTGGAGCCGTCTTCCTGGCCCTTATACAGGTACGATGCTTTAGCGGGAACGATGACACGGTTGCCTTCCTGCTCGTCTACGGCGATGTTGCTCCACCAGTACATCCAGGTGGGGGTATCCTTGGGGTTTTCGATGGTCACGTTCACCAGCAGCAGCTCTGCGTCCAGGGTGGCCTTGATGCAGTAGGGGGTGGCACGCTTCCGTTCGTATTCGTACATCAGCAGCACGGGGTCGCCTTTTTCGTTCGTAGCTTCTCTGGCGAACATGGGGCTACAGGTGTAGGGATGGTGGCCGATCATACCGATGTTCCACTCAACGCCGCCGGAGAACCACGCATTGCGCAGTGCCAAATTGGCAGGCTGGTACACGGGGTTTTCATACAGCAGCTCCCGCTCCTCCTTTTTGGAATACAGGGACCACAGACGGCCGCCCAGATCCAGCACAAAGGTGGCACGCAGGTATTCGTTTTCCAGCACGGCGCAGTCCATGTAGCGGGTCTGGATGTCCCGGTCGTATTCGTCCTGGTCGGTGTACGGCAGGATGGTATGGATCCGGCCCTGGCCTACGCAGTTGCCTTCTTCTTCCCGAAATCCTTCATCCAGTTTGATCTTCGGGGGATCCCCGACGGAATACCAGTCCTGGATACCGGGGATGGCTGAGGGGGTACCCATCCAAGCGGCTTGGAAGGGCTTTTTGAGAAAGGTTAATGTCATGGTTTTTTCTCCTCATATGGGTGATTCTATGTATACAAGTATACCATGTTCTACCGCATCTGTCAAGGTAAAAATCAAAATTTGCGAATGCGATCGTTTTTGTAGTTTTGTATAGGTTTTTGGGCGCAAGGCTTTTTTTGATACAGAAAATTTACATCGATTCCACATGATTGCTACATATTTGTTCTATAATAAACTGTACTTAAAGTTAATGTATATTCTTTGAAAGGACGTATTCTCACATGAAGAATCGCATTTTTGCTCTGCTTCTCTGCGCGCTGATGGTGGCCTCTTCTCTGACGGCCTGCGGTGACGCAACAGAGGAAACCACCGATGCCGGTAATGGTAGCGATACCACGGCCAACACCGAAACCACGCCGGAGGAAACCGAGATCACTCGTGCCAATACGCCGGACACACTGCCGGACGATCTGGATTTTGCCGGTGCTACCCTGAACGTCTTCTATTTCGGCGAAGAGACCTCTGCACAGTATGATGGTCCTGCGGAACTGACCGGGGATGTGGTGCTGGACGCCCTGCACAACCGGAACGTTTCTGTGGAAGAACGGCTGAACGTGAAGTTCAACTGGGTCAAGGGTTCGGACAGCTGGGAGGGCTTCCCCCAGGAGGTCTCCAACCTGCTGCTGGCCGGTGCTGACGACTACGACATCATTGTGGAGGAAAACTCCCGTCTGTTCCAGCAGTCCATCCAGGGATACTTCTACGACCTGATGACCAAGCCCTATATCGATCTGGATCAGCCCTGGTGGTACAACGACCTGATGGAAGAAAGCAGCCTGGACAACTCCAAACGGTACTTCCTGACCGGGGACATTTGCCTGTCTACTCTGTTTGGTGCCTCTGCTACCTTCTTCAACAAGGCGCTGTTCATTGACTATTTCGATGATGAAAACACCATTTACGAGCAGGTACAGAACGGTCAGTGGACCATGGATACCTTCATGAAGTACTGCGAAGGCGTGGCTACCGACCTGAACGGCGATGGTGCATACGATGACAATGACCTGCTTGGGTTCCGGTATGAACAGTGGGGTATCCCCAACTACCTGTCCATGTCCACCGGTATCGAATATTCCACCAGAGACAGCGAAGGCTTCCCGGTGCTGAATATTTACAACGAACAGTCTGTGACCTGGGCGAACACGCTGTACAAGCTGCTGTACACGGGCAATCTGTCCGTGGCTGGCGACAAAATTTCTTCTTTCACCAACGGAAAATCTCTGTTCTTACTGGGTCAGCTTTCTACGGCGCACAAGCTGCGGGACACCAACTTCTCCTTCGGCGTACTGCCCTATCCGAAGCTGAATGAAGAGCTGGAATACAGCTCCTCTGCCGCTACGGCCAACGGCTGTGGTGTGGGTGTTCCGGTAAGCGCACCTGCTGAAAAACTGGATGCTGCGTATGCCGCTATCGAAGCACTGTGTGCAGAAGCCTATCGGAAGGTCACGCCCGCTTGGTATGAGACTGCGCTGAAGATCAAGTATTCTGACGATGCCATCGATGCGCAGATGATCGATCTGATCTACTCCACCATCGGCTCTCCCTTCATCATGATGGCAGACAAGGCCATCGGCACGGGTTCCGTATTCACCTTTGCTGTATACGGTGCTTCTTCGGAAGGTACTTTCACCTCCTATTGGGAAGCCAACGCTGAAAAGTTCCAGAAGTCTCTGCAGAAGACCATCGAAGACTACAAGGCTCTGGATGTTTCCGGCAACTAATTATAAGCCTCTTGAAAAAGAACGGTGTCTATATGGCATCGTTCTTTTTTGTATGTTTTGTGGAATCTTGGGTATACTTCATGGTATCACGAATGGAATAAGGAGAGATACCATGGCACAGGAAAATCAAGCACAGGATACCACGACACCACAGGATGGCGAACTCGACTATATGATGAAAACCGGTGGGGTGATCGCCAATGCGAAGGGGGAAACCATACACTGTCTGACGATCATTGGGCAGATCGAGGGGCATTATCTATTGGGGGATGGGCAGAAGGTGACGAAATACGAGCACATCATTCCCCTGCTGGTCTCCATTGAGGAAAATGACGAGATCGATGGGCTGCTTTTGGTGCTGAACACCATGGGCGGGGATGTGGAGGCGGGGCTTGCCATTGCGGAGATGATCGCCAGCATGACCAAGCCTACGGTATCGCTGGTGTTGGGTGGTGGGCATTCCATCGGGGTGCCGTTGGCGGTGTCGGCGGATGTTTCCTATATCGTGCCCTCGGCCACCATGACCATCCATCCGGTACGCATGAGTGGGACCATTGTGGGGGTGCCGCAGACCTACTACTACTTCCAGCGGATGCAGGATCGTATCATTCGGTTCATCACAGCCCATTCCCATGTATCGGAGGCGGATTTTCGGGAGATGCTCATGAAGACCGACGAGATCGCCACAGACACGGGCTCCCTGATCGATGGGGTACAGGCTGCCGCTTGTGGGCTGATCGACCATACAGGCGGACTGGCAGAAGCACTGGGGGAGCTGCGGCTACGGATCCAGCGGTATCGGGAGACGCACAAAAAGATGGAGAAGGGCGAAAAATAGGGCTTGCATAGATCGGCGATTTATGGTATACTATGGGTACTATGAATGGAAGATCGGAGTGTATGAATCTATGAAGATCGGTGTGATCGGCAGCAATTTTGTCAGTGACTGGCTGTGTCAGGCGGTGCAGGAGACGGGGGAATTTACCCTTTCTGCCATGTACTCTCGCAAGCAGGAGACAGGGGAGGCTTTTGCTGCCAAATATGGGATCCCGGCTGTGTATACGGATATGGAAGCGTTTTTGTCTGCCGACATGGATGCTGTGTATATTGCCTCGCCCAACTATTGTCATGCGCCACAGGCCATCGATGCGCTGCGGCATGGAAAGCATGTGCTATGTGAGAAGCCCATTGCTACCACCTTTGCGGAATGGCAAGCCATGGAACAGGCGGCACGAGAAAACGGCAAGGTCCTGCTGGAGGCCATGCGGCCTGCCTTTGATCCGGCCATCCAGGTGGTGCGGGACAATCTGCCGAAGCTGGGAACGATCCGGCGGGCGGTGCTGGAGTATTGTCAATACTCTTCCCGGTACGATCGATTCAAGGCAGGAGAGGTGCTCAATGCCTTTACACCTGCGTTGGGAAATGCGGCCATCATGGATATTGGGGTCTATGCTGTTCATGTATGTCTGATGCTGTTCGGCCGTCCCAGTGCTATCCGGAGCCATTCTGTGCTGCTGTCCAATGGGATGGAAGGTATGGGGACGATCTTTTTGCCTTATGACGAGCTGGGTTTCCAGGCAGAGGTGGTGTATGCTAAGATCATCGATTCGGTCAATCCCAGCGTGATCACCGGGGAGAATGGGTCTATCACCATTGACAAGCTGTCGCAGCCAGGGCTGGTGACCATGCAGCTGCGGGGGCAAGAGCGGCAGGTGCTTTTCACCAAAGAGACGGACAACAATATGATCTACCAGGTGCGCACCTTTGCGGAGCTGATCCGGCGTGGCGAGATCGAGCATGGGTATAAGCAGATCTCTGCCATGGAGATGGAAGTGCTGGATACGGTGCGGGCACAGAACGGGATCGAATTTCGGTAAAAATATGCAGTGAAAAAGGTCGGTATCCTATTGGGGGTACACGACCTTTTTGTTATGGTTTGCTATGGTATAGAGCAAATGGGTCTAAGTCTAAGGCTTGACACAGGTGCATGATGGTGTCAAAGGAGGCACCACCGATGCCACGGCCTAATATGGTCAATACGGAGCTATAGGGGATGTCGTTTTGGATGGCGAACTGGCGTAGGCTGGTGTAGCGGTCGAGGATGTGGTTGCGCAGGAATTGTTCCCGGTTCTGGGGATGGCTCATAGAGTCGTCTCCGGCTTTGGTACCACGACCACTTCAACACCCGCTTCTGTGATGGCGTGGCGATGTTCGTCCAGACATTCCCAATCTGTAATGAGGGTATCGAATACATCTGCCGGACACACCTGGATGAAGGAATCGATGCCGAGCTTGGAGGCGGGCAGGAGCAGGAGCTTTTTTCGGCTGTTTTGCAAAACGATCCGCTGAAAAGTTGCAGTCTCGTCGGTACCGTTGGACAGGCCGAAGGGGACACTGTACCCTGCTCCGGTGAGAAGGCACAGATCGAAATGGAGCCGCCGTACAAAGTCTGCCGCCATGGTATCCACCAAAGACCCGCTTTGCCGCATTTTGCCACCGGCTAAGTACACGTCGATGTTGTCATAGGCACGCAGCTTTTGGGCGATGTCCACGTTGTTCACCACCAGTGTGTAGTGGAAACTGCGGGGCAGATAGCGCAGGATCAGGAAGCCGAAGGAACCGCCGGTAAGGTAGACGATGTCGTTTTCCCGGATGTATGTGGCGGCGGTTTGGGCAATGGCATCGTAATCGGGGTAGATGGGCATGGTGTCGTAGTTGCGGTCCACCGGGGGACGAACGCTGACCTGGGTCAACACGATGGCACCGCCGTGGGCACGTCTGCACAGCCCTGCCGCTTCCAGTACACGCAGGTCCCGGCGGGCGGATTCGTCGGATATGCCGTAGGTCTCGGTGATCTCGCCGATGGTGATCTTCCCTTTTTGCCGGATCGTTTCGGCTATGGCTTTTTGACGTTCTTCTGCAAACATGGTATCTCCCTCCGTTATGCATACAAAAAATATGTTTTGTTCAATGTGGTGCTGTGTACTCAGATCGTTGGTTTTCACAAAGTCGGTTTTGTTGTATATAGTATACCACGTATTCGGGCTTATGTCAACAGAATCGGTGATCGAGATTGCGTGTTTTTGTGTTGGTTTTATGGGCATTTGGGCATAGAAAAAATGTGCAGAGGTTCCGCACATTTTTCCATGGGTTTATTTATCGAAATAGTGATCCACCAGCTTTTGGTATTCCTTTGTGGCCGAATTGATCGTGGATGCCACATAGGATGCTGTATCCCTGGACCCGGTCACGATGCTACTCAGACCGCTGAGTCCGTAGCCGATGGTGCCGTGCATATAGGAGAAATCCTGGATCCGGGAATTCAGGATCAGATCCAGCATAGCGATGGAACCTTCGTCTCGCATGCCACGGAACTTCAAGGCTGTGTCATAATACACCGGTTCGATCTGTTTCCAGGCTTCTGCGTTGCAGGCTTCCGTGACCACGCCCACCAGCTCCACGTTCTGCGCGGTCACCGGTGCGCAGAGAACGCCGTGGCTGCCGTCGGAAATGGTGTGGTACTCGGCCTGTTCTGCATCGAACTTGGGATAGGGGATGATCGCATAGTTGGCTTCGTATTCCAGGAAAGAGGGGCTGATCGAGTCTTTGACAAAGCCGGAGGCGATCAGTGCCTGATCCTCTACGAATTTGGCACCGCCGTTGAAGACGTAACCACCGTCGTATTCCACCTGGGAACCGGTGGTCGATACGTTGGGGTTGTCCTTGTACAGCTTGGAGACCCGTTCTGCTACGGCTACGGTCTTTTCGTCCCCGAACAGGATGTCCACAACGCCATCGTCGGACACGGTCAAAATATCCGCTTCAAACGCCCACATGAAGGTCGGAATGTCACCGGGCCGGGTCGCATAGCTGTAGAAGTCTCCGTCCTCCATGATGCCGTTCCCATCGGTGTCTCGTGCATAGGCTTCTGTGTATTCCAATAGCACATCGTATGTCCACTCGCCTGCGTTGACCGTATCGTAGATATCCGGGATACCGATGTTTGTGGCTTCGTCCAGGTTCATGTACATACAGTATGCATAGCCAACAGCAGAAATATCCGTGGCACCCAACATGACGTAGTTCTTGCCATTGAGAGTCATGGCCTCGTTGGATGCTTGGCTGTACCAGGGTTTATCGTATTGGATGTGGGGAACGTCCTTCCAGTTCAGGTAGTAATCCTTCAGCGCCAGATTGGCAGAGACGATGGCCTGTCCCATGTACAGCTGAAACTCGTCTGTACCGGCCAATACGGCTTTCTCCAGCATACCGACGTGCTGGCTGTAGTGGACCTGGTTATGCTGGAATTTGATATTGAAGCGTTCTTCCACCGTACGATCTCGCAGGTAAACAGCGTCGTGCAAAGGAGAACCGATCTCCTCGCCATACATACTGGTATCATAAATATTTTCGTCGCAGGAAAGTGTGGCAAACTGGGCACCTTCGAAATCGATCGTGGGCAGGCCATCTTCCACAGAGGCACGACGAGCCAGGCTATCTACCTCTTCTTCGGTTTCGGTTTGTTGGGTCTGGGTCTCTTCTATCGAGGCCGTGGTTTCTTCTTGGGTAGTTTTCCCACAGGCGGTCGTGGAAGACAGGGTCAATAAAAGTGCGAAAATCAGGATCAAGCGATTTCGGTTCGACATAAGTATCTCCTCACAAGCAATGGATTTATCATAGTCAATGCTGATCAACCTGAATCAGCGTTGACTATAGTATACCACTTTCGTCCATTTGTGTCAAGCATCTTGGGATTTCTTTTCCCGTAGGGTCCGATGCATTTTTTCAAATGCATTTTTTCAAAAAATTTCGCTTACCCCCTTGACAAATGTATCGAAGTGCGATATACTATATTGCAGTACGATATATCGCAGCGAAATACAGGAACCATGATAGGAGGAGATACCATGCAGGATTTTGTGATGGCGGCATTGCCGTGGGTGTGTTTGGGATTGTCGATCGCCTTGTGGGCGGCACAGAAGCAGGACAGCTTTACGTCGGGTGGTATGTGTCTGGGGATGTGCTTTGGTCTGCTGCTGGGGACATCCTATTTGTCCTACGGACTGCTTGCGGGAACGATCATTGGTATGATCATTTCAAAAGTGAAAAAGGATAAACAGGATTAACAGTTGCAATCGAAAAGAGGTACTTATGGATGCGCATATTCAAAAAGTATATGTTCCCATGACGGAGTCGGCGTTCTACATTCTGCTCTGCTTACAAAAGCCCAACCATGGGTATGGCATTGTGCAGATGGTCGAGCGGATGACGGCGGGAGAAATTCGGCTGACACCGGGGACCATGTACGGCAGTTTGTCGAAGATGGAAAAGGATGGACTGATCCAGTTCGTTCGGGAGGAAGAAAAGCGGAAGATCTACCAGATCACGGCACTGGGGTCGGAGGTCTTACAGATCGAGAAACAGCGGATCGAGCGGTTATATCGCAATGTGCAGGAGGCGTTATGATGGAGACGAAGAAACAATTCAAATTCTACACGATATACCAGTATGTACAGGAGCAGGAATACCCACGCCGTATGCACAAGGCGGGGTGGAAATTTCATTCCGTTACAGGTATTGGGGTGTATCATTTTACCAAATGTGAGCCGGAGGATGTGGTCTATCAGCTGGACTACAACCAGGATGGACTGGCGCACAAGGAGGAATACGTGCAGATGTTCCGGGATTGCGGCTGGGAATATTTGCAGGATTATGTTGGCTACAGCTATTTTCGCAAGCCGGCGGCGATGATGGACGGGAAAGAGGAGGAGATCTTCTGTGACGATGCGTCTCGGATGCAGATGCTGGAACGGGTAGCCAAGGGGCGTCTGCTGCCGCTGCTTGTGCTGTTCGTCTGTGTGCTGCTGCCCGCTCTGCTGTACATGCTGGTGCAAAAGGCCTTTGTACTGGCTTGTATCTACAGTGTGCTGATCGCATTGTATCTGGTGATCTTTGGCAGCTTCTTCTGGCAATACCACAAGCTGCGGCGCCGGAAATAAACCGGTGTGCATGAAAAAGGCCGTACCCTTTTTGGAGGGGATACGGTCTTTTGTATTGGTTATTTATCAAATCGCTCGATCAGCTCCAGCTTGGTGCCGTGGGCCAGATCGTTGAAATAGCCGCTGTAGCCGCCGATCCGCACGATCAGATCCCGGTAGTTTTCCGGTTCTGCCATGGCCTTGCGCAGGGTATCGGCATCGACGCTGTTGACCTGGAACTGTAGGCCACCGGATTGGAAATAGATCTGGATCAGCTCCCGGATCCGCTGGGGTTGGTGACGCACAACGTCTACGTCAAAGTGCAGATCGATGGGTTGGCCGCCACTGAATTTGTACTGGGGCATTTTTCCGGCGGACAACACTAAGGAGGTAGGTTCCTTGGTCAGCACCTGCAGAGAGGGACCGGCGTTTTTGTTGATGGGGGTATGGGCCAGTCGTCCGTCCAGAGTAGCACCCAATCCGGCACCGTAGCCAACGTTGGTATCGATGGTGTGGAGCGAACCGGCGTAGCGGCGGTTTCCGGTGTCCATGGGCTTCAGGATCTCTGCCACATATTCGAACAAGGTGGCGGTGATCCGGTCGGCGTAGGGATCATTGGTGCCGTACTTGGGACAAGCCAGGATGTCTCGACGGATGGTGCCGCAGTTTTCGTAATTGTTTAGAGCAGCGTTTACCAGCTCGTCTATGGTATACTTTCCTTCTCGGAAGACCAGGGTATCGATGGCGCAGATCGCATCGGCGGTATTGGTCAGTGCCATGCCTTCCATGGTGGCCGTGCGGTACCGACAGCCGTCGATCCGGTCCTTTGCCAACCGGATGCAGTCCTCAGTGAACACGGATAGGAAGGGGTTGGGCTCATTGACTGCCACGTTCTGTGCCTCCAATTCGTTGAAAGTGACGGCTACGGCAAGCAGCTCTTGCAGGTAGGAGCGATAGGTGGCCAGCAGCTCCTCCAGATTTTGCGGCGTGCGTGGTGCGGTGTGCAGTGGCAGCGGAGATGGGCCGGCAAAGAAGGCACCATGGTTCACCGTCAGCTCCAGCGGGGCGTGCATATTGAACATACAACCCCACATATCGGCGATCTCCTGCCCGGCCACCACCAGACCCATGCAGCTATTGACGGAAAATCCGCAGGCATCGGCATGGGGCACGCCACGATATTCCATGGCACGACGGCAGTTCAGCTCCCCATAGAAGGTGGGCTGACCCATGGTGAACAGCTTTTCGTCCAGCAGTGCATCCCAGATGTCGTCGGGGGTATCCGGTGTGATGCGGGCGGTGATGATGGGGGAACGGCGGTGGGCATCCTTTTCCGCTTGCAGGATCACGCGGGACAGGTCGTTCATTTGGTCGTGTCCATCGGCATCCATGCCACCCAGGTTCAGGGCGCAGGCACCGTCTCCGTAGCTGTCCAGCAAACGGAACAGAGAGCAGATATATGCCGGGATCCGCTCTTTTTCTGTTTCGTCCGCCATTTCCCAATAGGGGTACATGAATTGGTCGAAGCGGCCGATGGAGATACTGGCCCAGCTGCGTTCGGACAGGGGGATCAACGAATGCAGGAGCCACAAAGCCTGTGTGGCTTCTAAGAAATCACGAGCGGGCTGCATGGGGACATGTTCCAATGCTTGACAGATCCGGGCATAGCGGGGGCGTTCTTCCGGCGGTACCTGCTCGCACTTTTCCCGATACAGGGCGGCAAATCGGCCCGACCAGATCGATACGGCCTCCAAGGAGATCAGCATGGCTTGCAGATAGGTTTTGCCATCGGTATCCAAGGTGGGATCGGTGAGGCGCTGGCGGATCGTTTCGGCATAGCTGTCTGTGCCTTCCCGGAGGATCCGGCCGTAATCGATGCAGGTATGTCCTTTTGCCGGCCAGGAACGCAGCTGCATGACCCGATCCATGTCCTGCCGCAGTGCTCGTTGTGCGGGGGTGTACACATCGTGGTAGGCGAAATGGCGATCGTTTTCGTAGGCGGGCACGGTGGCAAAGCCGTAGCGGCCGGCGATCTCGTCTGTTTCGTCTAAGAAGAGCTCCATTTCCTGGGCTTCGTAACGGAAGAGCATCGCTTCCCGGATGCAGGCAGGCTGGTCTTTCAGCTCATCGTAATGTCTGGATTTGATATAATCGTATATATAATACTGCATAACATCCTCTGTATGTACTCATTCGGCAAACAATGCCACGTAGTCTTGGATGGCTGTTTCTGCTGCGGAAAGCTGTTTTTCCAGATCGGACACATAGGTGGTCGTGTTGCCCATCATGTAGTTTTTGGCGACTGTGGGGGTATTGCCGAAGTTATAGACGGTGTTCAGATCCACGGTAGAGCGGGAGAAGATCATTTCCAACATTTCTACGCTTTCGTCGTTTCGGGCGATCTTGTGGTGCAGAACGTTCTCATACACGGCCGGACGGATGTATTCCTTCCCCAGTGCTGCTAAGTTTTCGGCGATCAGGCCGCTGCGGTCGGGATCGGACACGGATTTCGGCAGCATTACGGCGCAGTTTACCCACAGGTTGATGGAAGAAACGTAATCGGTCTGGGACATGTCATATTTGGGGCAAGGGACGATGGTGAAATCGCTTTCCATGCTTCTGGCGTGATCCATAATGGAATCGATGGAGCAGCCGATGAACAGGGAGCGTTCGTCCTGGAAAAAGAGGATCTGGGCGGGCTGGTTGTTGAAGTCGTCTCCCTGACCGTACAGGGCGATGTTTTTGTCTCCGAAGATGGAACGCAGTTCTTCGATGCAGGCGGAGGAGCGGTCGTTTATGTAGTTGGCCTGGATGCTGCCGTCCTCGCCGCGGGCAAAGAAATAGTTCCCACCGGCGATATAGAAGCCTTCGGAGGCGATGGCGGTATAGGTAAAGCCGTAGCGGTCGTTGGTTTTGTCCATTTTGCCGTCCCCATTTAGATCCTGTGCGGCGGCGGTCTCGTAGGTCAGGAAGGCATCGTAGTTCCAGCGATTCTCGACCACATCGTCGTAGGGGGTGGAATCCATGCCCAGCTCCTCCAGGATCGCATTGTTGTACAGCACCACATTTTGCGTATAGAAGAAGGTAGGCACGATGTCGCCGCTGGTGAAGTACAGGCGATCGTTGTAGGTCAGCTCGTCCGTCAGGAGCTTGGACCAATAGTCCTTGGTAAAATCAAAATTGGCAACGGTATTGAGGTCGATCAGGTTCCCGCCTTGTAGCAGGGTGACACCGTTGCTGGCAAAGCAGCCAAACACAATGTCGTACACGTCGTCCCCAGCCATGACGGCATTGCTCACGTTTTTGGGCAGATCGTCACGAGAATTCGTTTGATAATCGAAGGTCAGATGCAATCGTTCGGCAACTGCCAGATCCCGGCGGTAGATACCGTCGTTCAGCACGTCGCCGTTTTCTTCGCCGATGGAAAAATTGTCGAACAGGTCGCTGGAGTACAGGGTGCAGGTGTAGCCGCCCAGATCCTGTACGGGGACTGTGGCGAGGGGATCGGTCTCCACGGCGGTGGTGTCCTGGGTGGAGGTGTCGGTATTGGTGGGGTCTTCGGTGGTACTGCCGCAGGATGCCAGACATAACAGCATCAGCAGCAGGATGATCTGGATACGTTTGTTCATGGTGTGTTCCTCCGTTGGTTTTGATCTATAGAATCATATAGTATGGGAGAATCATATAGTATGGGGTTCGATGCTTGCGAATGCGCTGCCGGTATAGCCAAGGCAGAGAGAGGTGTCTCGGCAGGCTTGACAGATCGGAGGCAGCAGGCGGGCGAAGATGGTCTCCATGTCGTCCACCATATAGGCAGAGCAGCCGATGGAGGCAATGACCGTTTCGGCAGCGTCGTACACGGGACCTGCCACACACACGATGCCTTTGCCGTACTCTTCCCTGTCCAATGCGTAGCCATGCTCCCGGATCCAGTGCAGTTCCTCCCGCATAGCATCGGGAGTGGTGATGGTATTGGGGGTACGCATGGTCAGCTGGGTCGCACAGTATGCCGTGATCACAGCGGGATCGGCGTGGGCAAGGAGGATTTTCCCCGGTGCGGAGCTGTGCAAATGATAGCGTCCACCGACTCGGCCAGCCACACGCACGTCCCCACGGCCGTCCAAATGTTGGGTATACAGCACACGGTCGCCGTCTAGCACGCCCAGATAGGTACTTTCACCAACGGTATTCCAAAGCGTTTGCAGGGGGGACAGGGCGGCACTTTGCAGGGTCGTATGCATGAGGGCAGTCGAAGCATAGCGGAAGGGGCGCAGGGTCAGGGCGTATTTTCGGTTCACGTCATAGATCCAGCCGGATTTTTCCAGCGTATTGAGGATGCGGAACACCATATTGCTGTTTAATCCCGTACCCTGGCAGATATCAGTGATGCCAACGGCGGCTTTCTCCTCAGCCATGAATTCGATCACCTGTATGGCTGCTTCTGCCGCCGGTGCATAGTTGGACATAGATGCGTCTCCTTTATGTATGTATAATAGCATTATACTCCTATTCTATCCGTTTGTCAAGTGGGTTGGGATATTTTTTATCGGCTGCCGATGTTGTCTAAAATACATAAAAACAAAAAATGTGCAGGGGATTCCTACACATTTTTGATAGATGCATTTGTAGATCGTCGAATGACCCTACAGGCCACCGAATGACCCTACAGGTCATTCAACGACCTTACAGGCCGCCAAACGACCTTACAGGTCGTTTTGTTCGTCTGCGTCTTCGCTGTCGTCTACCAGAGGCTTATGGCAGGCGGGGCACAGGATGTCTTCGGGTTCGATGGTGTCGTCGAAGTATACCTTTTCGCCGCAGTGAGGGCACATAGCGCAGTAGAAATCGCTGTCGTCTTCGTCGTCCTCATCGTCGTCGTGATGGTGGCAGCCACAACCGCAGCAGCAGTCGTCGTCATCGTCTTCATCATCGTCGTCACAGCAACCACAGCCACAGCCGTCTTCGCCGTAGATCTCTTCTTCCAGAGCGCCCAGATCCTCGTCCAGCTCCTCTGCGTAGTCGTGCAGGGTCTGGGTATTGGTCTTCAGGGTCTCGATGTCCTCTGCCATCTGTTCGATGATGCCGCTCAGTGCGTTGATCACCTTGGTCTCCGGCTTGGCGGGATCCAGCTGCAGTCCTTCCAAAAGTCCCTTGATATAGGCGCTGTATTCCTTCGTATTCATGAGAATTCTCCCTTCTCCCTCATTTCTTTGTAGAAAGAAGGCTGCCCGGTATGGTGTGTGGACAGCCTGTCGCTTCTCGATCGTCTTTCTTCGTTTGGGTTATGCTCTTTCCAGATATTCGCCGGTTCTGGTGTCGATACGAACCTTGTCGCCCTGGTCGATGAACAGAGGAACACGGATCACAGCACCGGTTTCTACGGTGGCATTCTTGGTGGCACCGGTAGCGGTATCGCCTCTTACGCCGGGTTCGCAGTCGATGATGTCCAGTTCTACGAACATCGGGGGTTCTACTGCGAATACCTTATCCTTGTAGGAGTTGATCTTGCAGATCATTTCTTCCTTTACGAACTTCAGGCTATCCCCGATGATGTCCACACCCAGGGGTACCTGTTCGTAGGATTCCATATCCATGAAGTAATACAGATCGCCGTCGTTGTACAGATACTGCATTTCCTTCCGGTCGATACGGGCATCCTGATACTTGTCGGTGGGGGAGAAGGTCTTTTCTACCACGGCACCCGTGATCACGTTGCGGAGCTTGGTACGAACGAATGCAGCGCCCTTACCGGGTTTTACGTGCTGGAATTCGATCACCTGCATTACCTGACCATCCATGTCGAAGGTCACGCCATTCTTAAAATCGCCTGCTACTACCATACTGTACTTTGTCACCCCCAGAATGAGGGCAATCTCCTTTCGCCTGAATCAGGTCGGTCATAAAATTACACTTTATTGTACATGAAAACGGACTACTTTGCAATAGCTTTTTGTAAATTTCTCAGCGTTTTTCCGTTTTTTCACGTTTTGCATAAACCATAGCATGGTTCGTGCTGTTTTTTTGTCATTTTGCCATGTTCATTCTGCGGCAGTTTCGCGACTGGGCAGATAGTGGATGCGGCGCAGGTTAAAGCTGCCCTTCACGCATTCGATCCGCACAAGGCTGTCGCCCGTGTGCTTCTTTTCGATACGAACTGTGCGAACGCCGCCGGCAGATGTGCGCAGCAGTGTCTCCCCATTTTCCGTTACTGCAAGCATGGCGCCGTCAAAATCCGCTTCGAATACCAGCACGCCCGGATCCTCGGTGGCGTAGAAGGTGTACTCTGCCCAGCTGTCGGCAGAAAAGCGGAGCTCGGCATGTTCCCTTTCGCCGTCCGGTGCATTGTCTATGACGGTCACGCTCTGCATCTGCTTCCATGCACGGGCATCTATGCAGCAACCAGGTCGGCGGAAGATCGAGGGAACGACATTTGCCACGTGGTCACAGTTTTCGTACCGCATATTTTGCAGATATTCGTCAAAGGCTGCCTGGGCCTCTGCATAGGATGGACGGTCTCCGCCACGGGTATAGGCAACGATGTCTCGCCAGCCATGGGGTCTTCTCACGGAACAGGGCGAATTGTCGGTATCCATTTTCTTCCACGGCCAGATGTTGTAGCCGATATTCAGCTCTGCCGACAGGGGATACATGGCAGAAAACCATTCCATATCGTTTTCGCCTGTCTCGCCTAGGTACAGGGGATAGTGCCACTCTTTCTGTTTTTCCAGATAGGGGGTATAGGCATCCGGTGTGGGAGGCAGCCAATAGCGGTGGAAGTGGAGGCACATATTGTCGTCGTAGTGTTCATCGAAAATGTCCACACGGGTCGCCCACTGGGGGCCTTCCAGCGACAGCATATGCAGCTTATCCACCTGTCGGATCCGGGCGATGGCTTCTTTGTAGAACGCTTTCAGCCGGTGGTCTAAGTTTGGCAGATCCGGGCCGTTGGGAATGGGGGAGCGGCAGGGCTCGTTCAGCAGGTCGTACATACCCACGATCCACCGATCCCGGTACCGTTCGGCCAGCTTTTCCCACAGGGCCAGCGCCTTTTCCCAGGAATCCGAACGGGTATCCGTGAACAGGCGGGGGATATTGTCGATGGAGTCATCGATATTGCTACCGGTCTGTCCACCGGGGGCGCAGTGGAGATCTAAGATCACATACAGTCTCCAGGTCTCGCACCAGTCTATGAAGCGATCCAACAGCCGGAAGCCGTCTTCCAGCCAGGTGATACCCGGTTCGTCTACCATGAGCACACGCCAGTTGATGGCCACCCGGACGGAGTTGAAGCCGGCTTCTGCCATAGCACGCACGTCTGCTTCTGTGATGTAGTTTTCCCGGAACTGCTGCCAAAAATGCGCTGCGTAGGTACTGCCGCACAGATCCCGTATCAAGGCTTCGATCTGGCGGGGGGAATTGTAGCGGTCGCCAAAGCGCCACATATAGCCTTCCGGCACCAGCCAGTTGCCGATACCCATACCGGTCAGCAGCACCTCTTCTCCACGGGCGTTGACCATTCGTTCTCCGTCGGCACGCAGATAGCCGTATACCCGGCTGCGATCCATTTTTTCGGTAATTGTCGTCACGATTTACTCCTTTCTCAAAGAGGTAGGTATGCCCTGCATCACAGCAGACGCACGCCCTTTTCCTGACAGATACGGAGGGTCTCCGGATCCCACAGGCTCACCTGCACTTCTCCGATGTGTGCGGTCTGCATCATCAGCATGCACAGCCGGGACTGGCCGATACCGCCGCCCATGGTCAGAGGCAGTTCTCCGTTCAGCAGCATTTTATGGAACGGCAGCTCCCGTCTATCGTTGCAGCCTGCTTCGTCCAGCTGGGCAGCCAGAGAGGTCTCGTCCACACGGATACCCATGGAGGAGATCTCGAACGCACGTCCCAGCACCTCGTTCCAGATCAGAATGTCGCCGTTCAGGGACCAGTCGTCGTAGTCGGGGGCACGGCCGTCGTGGGGCTTGCCGTTTTTCAGCTTGCCGCCGATCTGCATGAGGAATGTGGTGTGGTGCTCCTGCACGTAAGCGCTTTCTCGCTGACTGGGGGTCAGATCGGGATACAGATCCTCCAGCTCGGCGGTGGTGATGAAGGAGACATTTCTGTCGAGCTTACAGTTCAGGCAGGGGAATTCGTCCTGCAAGGCCTCGTTGGTATCGCATACCGCATCCACGATGGCCTGGACGGTGGCTTTCAGATAGTCCACGTTGCGGCTTGCTCTGTCGATGACCTTTTCCCAGTCCCACTGGTCTACGTAGATCGAGTGGATGTTGTCCGGCTCTTCATCCCGGCGGATGGCGTTCATATCGGTGTACAGGCCGTTGCCCACGTAGAATTCGTACTTTTTCAGTGCCAGTCTCTTCCACTTTGCCAGAGAATGCACCACCTCTGCCTCCAGACCTACGCCGGGGATATCGAAGGACACGGGACGCTCTACGCCGTTCAGGTTGTCGTTCAGACCGGAGTTGTCTGCTACGAACAGGGGAGCCGATACCCGCTTCAGGTGCAGGGCTTTGGCCAGACTCCGCTGGAAATACCGCTTGATATAGTCGATGGCCCGCTGGGTCTCGTACACGGACAGCTTTGCCTTGTACCCATCGGGGATATATGTTTTTGCCATAGAAATGACCTCGATTCCAGAATTTCGCATGGGTATTGCCGCCCACAAGGAGAGCGCACATACCTAACAGGATAATTGTACCATCCCGGCGACGTACTGTCAAGGGCAGAGTGTAAATTTTCTGAAAAAATCAAGGGAAATCGGCTCGATAACGCAAAAACAGACCCGAAAACAGGTCTGTCTTGCATGGTATCAAGCTTAGTCGATGGTAACGATGGAATTGTTTGCGTCGCCGATGTAGGAGTTTTCCAGCAGCTCGGTCAGGGCGATGGCTGCATCGATGTTCAGCTCCACCGGTGCGGGCTTGCCGGCGTCTACGCAGTCTAAGAACTGGTTCAGCGGTGCGGGCTTTTCGGCGGGCAGATCGGGGTTGAAGAAGCCGTTCTTGATGCCGCCCAGCTTAGCGGAGGAGAACTGCACGTTGTTGTCATGGGCGATCAGGGAGCCTTCGGTACCGTAGATCTCCAGGGTCTGGGGGGAGTTGTAGGAGATGAAGCTGGTCTCAGCAACGCCCAGGGTACCGTCAGCGAATTCTGCAATGGCAACGGCGTTTTCATCTACCGGCTTGCCGTAGGGAGCGGTGTACATACCGGTGACTCTCTTGGGCTTGCCCAGGAAGTACGCCAGCAGATACATGGGGTGGCAGCCCAGGTCCATCATAGCCCCGCCGGCTGCATCCTTCTTTTCGAACCAATAGTCAGGCAGCCAGTTGCCGGAAACGCCGGAGTGGGCATCCCGCATCCGTACCAGGGTGATCTTGCCGAACATACCCTTGTCGATCATGGACTTGGCGAACTGTACAGCCGGACGGCCTCTCTGGGGATAGCTGATCACGAAGGTGACACCGGCTTCTTCGATGGCAGCCTTGACTTCTTCGCATTCCTTTACGGTGGGGCACAGAGCCTTTTCGGTGAAGATGTGCTTGCCGGCCTTGGCAGCCTTGATCAGGATGTCGTGGTGTGCCGTGGTGGGTGCGTCGCAAACTACGGCATCGATGTCGTCTCTGGCCAGCAGGGCATCCAGGTCGGGCATGAATTCTGCGCCCAGCTCAGCAGCCCAGGCTTCTCCTCTGGCGGTGTCGTCGTCCCATACGGCAACGATCTCTGCCTTGCCGCTGTTCTTGACCATGTGGGCATATCCACCGGCGTGTACATGCCATTTGCTCAGCATTGCTACTTTGATCATAATTTGATCCTCCGTTTTATGATGATAGTATTTTTCTATTTGTGAAATGCACAGTATTGTCACGAGCACTCAACAGTGTCGTCGCAAGCACTTAACAGTGTTGCCGCAGGAATGCAAGCAGCTCTGTACGATCCTCCAGGCCGTGGGGATGGTGGGCACAGCCGGGCTTGCCTACGCAGTACAGAGGCAGACCTGCCGCCTTATATGCATCCTCCAGCAGCTTGCCGTTTTCGATATAGGGTACCACCGGGTCGCTGTCGCCGTAGACCAGGGCCACCGGGATCTTATGCTCGATCAAGGTGGGGATCCGGTCGATGGGGTGTTCTCTATAAGTCAGCAGCTCGGAAATGGTAAAGCCGTAGGCATCCACCAGCTCCTGCCAGCCGCTGTCTCCTTCGCCCAATGCATCGCCAACGCCAAAGCCCATGGGGCAGGACAGCAGGTTCATGACCGGGGCATCTAAGTACAAAACGCTGACCAGATCCGGATAGCGGGAGGCAAAGTTCACGGAATGCAGACCGCCGCAGCTCATGCCTACCGGGATGAACTTTTCGGCAAGGCCATATTCCTTTGTAAGATAAGCGGCGAACCGGGCTCTGGCGTGGTGGTCTTCATCAACGCCCCAGCGGTTCTTGTTGCGCAGATAGGCCAGATGGAAGCCATTTGCCAACAGGTCGCATTCCAGTGCCGGGAAAGCGCCGAAATATTCCATCTTGCAGGCCCATTTGCCGCTGCCCCAGCCTTCCGTGTTGGGAAAGACCAGCAGTGCTTCTCTATCTTCAAATGTAAAGTCCAGTCGTTTGTAGCCAAACCAATCGGTATATTCCATGTGTGTTCTCCTTTGCCTTTTGGGCGCTCTTATCACAGGCATTCTCTGGCACCGGATGTGGCCTTTGCGCAGGTGCTCCTTGTACAGTATAGCAGTATTGCCGGAAAAAGTCAAGGGCGTGAGAAAATTTTTATCGGAATCTGGCGTTTTCCTCTTGCAAATGGCGAAAAAATCCTGTATACTACTTGGGTAAGCACTTTAGGAATACATTGGCACTGTGCGGTGGTCACACAACACACTGGTGCAGAAAGAGGTTTGCTATGACAAAGGTTACACTGCTTGGCGACTCCATTCGCCAGATCGGATACGGCACTATGGTCCCGGCGCTGCTGGGGGAGGATTTCACCGTTTGGCAGCCGGGGGACAACTGCCGCTTTGCCCAGTACACCCTGCGGGGTATGTGGGATTGGGCCGGTGATATGCAAGGCTCCGAGATCGTACACTGGAACAACGGGCTTTGGGATGTCTGCGATATTTTTGGCGACGGCTATTTCACACCCCTGGATACCTACCTGGACTTCATGAAACGCATTGCTGCGATCCTGCTGAAGCGGCACGGGAAGGTGATCTTCGCCACCACCACGCCGGTGACAGAGCAGAATCCCCACAATAAGAACGATGCGATCATCCGGTACAACCGTGCGGTGGTGCCGATGCTGGCCGACATGGGTGTGGAGATCAACGACCTGCACGGTCTGGTATATGCGGACATCGATCGGTTCATTCGGAAGGACGACAACATCCATCTGACAGACGACGGGATCCGGGTCTGTGCCGAACAGGTGGCTAAGGTGATCCGGGAAGCGGCTGCTCGATAAGGGAGCCTATACGGCATTTCTGTGTGTCATACAGAGAAAAAGGGCATTCTTGCGGGAGTGTCCTTTTGCTTTTGGCGGCGGTGGATATTTTGTAGGGATGGAACACCTGTTTTTGCGTCTGGCTACTTGATTTTCCCCATCGGACATGGTATAATGAAGGTACTATCGGGAAAATGGTGGCCATGCCTACACGGCTCTGTTTTCCTTTGCTACAGGAGGATGTATGCGGCAAATACCCAAGATCGCTGTGGGAGACACGCTGGAGATGAAAAAGGAACATCCCTGCGGTGCCAAACGGTTTCAGGTGCTGCGGATCGGCAGTGACATTCGGCTGGTCTGCGAGGGCTGTGGACGGGATATGGTGCTGCCACGGGAGAAGGTGGAGAAGGCACTGCGGAAGGTGATCCCGGCGGCGGATGCCACATCGGATATCGAAAGATAACGGACATGTCCGCTACCGGATACAAATATTTTGAATAAGGTTCGAGGTTTTGGTTTCATGGATGCTATGCACACACCGGATCTGACACTGCCGGAGGATAAGCCGGGGCTTTGGAAGTCCACGCATATCCCGCCGTTTTCGAAGATCCTGGCCGTATGTTTTCTATTGCCGGCGATACTGATGACGCTGGTATATCTTTGTCTTTTGATCTGGCCGCTGGGGGAGAACTCCGTGCTGGTGCTGGATCTGAATGCACAGTATGTGTATTATTTTGAGAAGCTGCGCAACATTTTGGTGTCCGGCGATTCCCTGCTCTACTCCTTTGAGCGGGCGCTGGGCGGGGAGTTCATGGGAATCTTTGCGTACTATCTTTCTTCCCCGCTGTCCTTTTTGGTGGCACTGCTGCCGAAGCGCATGATGACGGAATCGCTACTGCTGCTGCTGGTCATCAAGACGGGGCTTTGTGGGCTGACCTTTGGGTACTATCTGACCAAGACCCGTATGGCACGGCCGGTGTGGACGGTGATGTTCTCCTGCATGTATGCGCTGTGCTCCTATGTGGTGGTGATGCAGCACAACATCATGTGGATCGACAATGTGATACTGTTCCCGCTGATCTTGTACGGCATGGACATGCTGATCAAGGAAGGGCGGTTCCGGCTGTATGTGGGGGCGCTGGCGGTGGCGATCCTATCCAATTTCTATATTGGATACATGACCTGCCTGTTTTTGGCGGTGTATTTCTTCATCCGATATGCTTCTATGACCCCGGAGGAGCGGGGTCTGCAGTGGGGAGCCCACGCTTTCTGGAAGGCGCTGTGCCGGATGCTGGTCTGCTCGCTTTTGGCTGTGGCGATGGCGGCGGTGATCATTCTGCCGGTGTACTACAGTTTGTCCTTTGGGAAGCTGGAATTCTCGGATCCTAAATATGAAGCCAAGCAGCTATTCGATTTTCTGGAACTGCTGACGAAAATGTACTTTGGTTCCTACGACTCCGTGCGGCCTTCGGGGATGCCCTTTTTGTACAGTGGTACGCTGACGCTGGTGCTGCTGCCTCTGTATTTTGCGGCATCGGGGATCCGGTTGCGGCACAAGGTGGGAAGTCTGGCGACTGTGGGATTTTTGATGCTGGGATTCAATTTCAGCATTTTAGACATCGTTTGGCACGGCTTCCAGAGACCCAACTGGCTCAATGCGCGGTTCGCCTTTATGTTTGTGTTCATCACGCTGGTGATGGCGTATGACGGGTTTGTGCATTTGAAGGAGACGGGGGTGAAAAAGCTCCTGCCGTCCTGTATTGGGGCGGGGGCACTGCTGCTGGTCCTGCAAGCCATGGAATACGACAACGTACAGGACTTTTTGACGGTCTGGGCGGGGTTATTCTTCCTGGCCGGCTTTGGGATCTTAGTGCCCTATGCACTGCGGGACAAGGATCCGGAGGACACGGATCTGTACTCCAATCCGGAGCTGTATCTGGTGATGTTCGTGGTATTTGAGTTGATCTGCAATGGGGTGGCTATGGCGTATTCTCTGGATGCGGACGTGGCCTATTCCAACCGGGAGGGATACCGGAATTTTGTGGATCGATTCAGCGATGCCACAGAAGAGATGGATACGCTGGACGATGCAAAATACGGCGAGGACAGCTTCTACCGGGCAGAAAAGCTGAAGCATCGGAAGAAGAACGACAACTTTGCCATCGACATCAACGGGTTGTCCAACTCCACCTCCACGCTGAATGCCAAGTCTATTCGATTCCTGAAGCAAATGGGGTTGTCTGCCCGGTCCCACTGGTCGATGTATTACGGTGGCAATCCGGTCACCAATTCCCTGCTGGGGCTGCGGTATGTGATGGCTGACAAGGGGACGGACAGCACTATGCCTGCGTACATGGAGGAAATGTACACGCTGGTAGGCACGTCGGCGGATGAGATCGAGATCTGGGAAAATCCCTATGATCTGGGGGTACTGTTTGCAGTCTCCGAGGATATTTTGACGTATGCAGAATACAACGAGGATGAGGATCGGGAGCTGGAAGAAAATGAACTGCCGTTCATGCGGGATACCTATGCGGATGCGGTGGAATACAAGACACCCTTCCAGATGATGAACCACATGCTCTCTGCCATGCTGGGGCGTGAGGTGGAGGTCTTCACCAAGGTAGATGCGGATGAATCGGAGACGAAGGGGGTCTCGCCTACCTTTACTACGGGACATATCGGATATGAAGAAGACGGCAGCGGGCTGACACCGAAGATCGTATATGAGATGGACGTAACGGAAGATCTGCCGGTGTATGTGTACTTCCCCAGCGAATATCCCAGAGATGCGGAGATGAAGTTAGACGACCACAAGATCGGCGACTTCTTCACGGATGACAGCTTCTGTGTGCAGGAGCTTGGGGTGCTGGAGGAAGGCGAGCACACGTTTTCGCTGTATCTGGAGGAGGAAAAGATCTACCTGGCCAGCGGCTGCGAATTCTTCTGGTACTTCCATGCGGATGTATACAAGAAAGTTATGGCAGAATTGCAGACCGGGAAGATGGAGGCCTACAGTGTGCGGGACGATGTGATCACCGGTACCATTACGGTGGGTGAGACGCAGCAGGCTGTATTCACCTCCATTCCCTACGATGCCGGTTGGCAGATCTATGTGGATGGCGAAAAGGTGGAGACCCTTTGTCTCATGGACACGCTGGTGGGATTCCGGATCTCGGCGGGCACCCATGCGGTGGAGCTGCGGTATCGGCCGGACTGTGTGAAGTATGGACTGATCCTGTCTTTGTCCGGGGTGGTGCTGTATGCGGCGGCATCGGTTTGGGATGTGCGGCGGCGGTATTATCGATAAGAATTTTGATATGTTAGAAAGATTATACGTATGATAAACACACTATATGGTATTTTGTTTCATGTGGATCCGGTGGCTTGCTTTGTGGTGATCGAATGCGCCGGGGTGGGCTATCGGGTGCAGGTCTCGGCGGGGACACTGTCGAAGCTGCCCTCTCCGGGGTATGGACCGGACGGATCGCCGCTGGAAAATCCAGAGAAGGTGCGGCTGTTCACGTACATGTCAGTGCGGGAGGATGCGGTGGAGCTCTATGGATTTGCCACGGCAGAGGAGCTGGCTATGTTCAAGCTGCTGATCTCGGTGCAGGGCGTGGGGCCAAAGGCGGGGATGGCGATCCTATCCTTGATGACACCACGGACGCTGGCACTTTCCGTTGCGGCAGAGGACACCAAAGCCATCTCCAAGGCACCTGGTGTTGGCGCAAAGACAGCGGCACGGATCGTGTTGGAGCTCAAGGAAAAGTTAGGCAAGCTATATCCGGATACGGATGGGATCCCGCTGCCGGAGGCCGGTGCCGGGAAGGAGAAAAAATCCGCATCTTCCGGCAAGCTGTCGGATGCACAGGAGGCGCTGCTGGTGCTGGGCTATTCCCGGTCGGAGATCACGGCGGCTATGAAGCACGTGGATCTGGAGGCATCGCTAGAGGAGATTATCAAAAAGGCTTTGGCGGCTTTGATGAAGTGATTGTGAGGAAAACCTATGAATACAAACGACCTGGATCTGGAAAACCGGATCTTATCTTCCAGCTTTCACCCGGAGGATACCGAAAGCGATCTGTCGCTCCGGCCACACACCATTGACGAATACATTGGACAGGAGAAGGCGAAGGAGCTTTTGAAGATCTATATGGGGGCTGCCAAGCTGCGGGGCGACAGTCTGGACCATGTACTGCTCTATGGCCCGCCCGGACTGGGGAAAACCACCCTTTCGGCCATCATTGCGGCGGAAATGGGGGTCAATCTGCGGATCACCTCCGGGCCTACCATTGAGAAAAAGGGGGATCTGGCGGCGTTGCTGACCAATCTGAACGAAGGGGATGTGCTGTTCATCGATGAGATCCACCGGATGTCCAGTGCCATTGAAGAAATTTTGTATCCGGCGATGGAAGACTTTGAGCTGGACTTCATCATTGGCAACGGTCCCTCGGCACGCAGCATTCGGATCGATCTGCCGAAGTTCACCTTGATCGGGGCTACCACACGTGCCGGGCAGCTGACCACGCCTTTACGAGACCGGTTTGGGGTGCTGCTGCGGTTGGAGCTGTACACGCCGGAGGAGCTTGCCTCGATCGTGTGCCGCAGTGCCGGGATCTTAGATGTGCCGATCACCTCCGATGGGGCGTTGGAGATCGCTTCTCGTTCCCGTGGTACGCCCCGTATCGCCAACCGGCTGCTGAAGCGGATCCGGGACTTTGCGCAGGTGAAGGGAAACGGCAAGATCACGCTGGACATTGCACGTGAGGCACTGGATATTTTGGAGATCGATGAGCTGGGGCTGGATAACACCGACCGGCGTATGATGGAGACGATCATTCGGTATTACGATGGGGGACCTGTGGGACTGGAAACGCTGGCTGCCACCATTGGGGAAGAGGCTGTGACGCTGGAGGATGTGTATGAGCCGTATCTATTGCAGATCGGGTTCATCAGCCGCACGCCACGGGGACGCATGGTGACACGACAGGGCTACACCCATCTGGGATTCCCCTACAAGCCGAGAAATATTTCGGCAGAGGATAAGCGGCGAATGGATGGGGAGCAGCTGTCTCTGGATGATTGAGGAGGCTTTGTATGGATGCATATGCACGTTTTTTAGCGCAGGCCATTGACCTTACGCCAGTCGGATTTCTGGTGGACAATGATCCCCTGCCCTATTTCTGTACGCCGAAGGATGCTGTCATTTTGGGACGTGCCGGGGTGGATGGGATCCACTTTTGCACGGTGCCGGACTTTGGGGAAATGGTCTTTGCGGTCAGTCCTATGAACGATGTGCCGGATCTGGTAAGACCGGTGGCGAAGGATCTCACGGATTTTCTGCGGCTGCTGCTCTCCTGCGGAGATACGGCGGCCATCGAGCAGGCGTGGATGTGGTCGGCAGAACAGTTTGCTGCGTTTGTGGCAGATAACCCACCAACACCGGAAGGACGTGCGGTGCTGAACACACTGGCGGAAAAGATGCAGCTCACGCCGATGGACGATCCGTTTGCATACATGCGTGGCTTGCAGGCGGGGTTTGATCTCGGCAAGATCCCCTTCACGGAAGAATATTACGATACCGTTGGATAATATCGTCCGATTTGGTCGCATACTATTGTCAAATACTTTCTAAGTCGAAAGGAGAATATAACAATGAAAGACAAGAACTGGGTAAACAAGGTGTTCTACGGGACCTATCTGCTGATCATTACCCTATCCACCATCTGCAACTACATGCGGGACAGCAAGAAAAAGCTGCCGACACCGGTCATGACCGCTATCTCGGTGGTCAGCCTGCTGGCGTTTCCGGCCTTTTTGACGGCGTTTGTACTCCGGATCAAGCAGCGCCGGGCAGAGGCTGCCGCAGAAAACGAAGCTGTGGTTCCGGAGCTGGAGCTGGCTGACGAAGAGGCGTGAGCTTTTTCCTGGGACAATAGACGATCGAAGAGAATGACATGGGGATACCTCTGGTCGAATGGCGGGGTATCCCCTTTTTTTGAACAAATTGTATCTTTTAACGGCTACCTCTTGCATTCTTCCCTGCATGGGTGTATAATGAAAACAACAAAAAAGAGGGAGCTTGTATCGGCAGGCTGAGAGGAAGTCATCCAACTTCGACCCACCACGTTAGCGTATCATCGTTAGCGCACCTGATGCGGATAATGCCGCCGTAGGAAGTCGTCATAGAAAGGTCTTTCATGGGAGGCATCCGGGTGGGTGTCTCCTGTTTTTTGTATCACAATGGAATAGCACGGGGAGCTTGTATACAGGCTGAGAGGAAGGTGTGACCTTCGACCCATTCACCTGATTTGGATAATGCCAACGTAGGGATATTTACGATACGCACACGAGGAACATTTCTACAGCAGGTGTTCCCCGTGTTTTTTATTTCGCAGGAGGTGTTCTTTTGGTCAAGGTGAATGGAGAAATGCGGGACATTGCGGGGTTGACGATCGCTGCCTATCTGGCCTCTACGGATTACGATCCCAAACGCATTGCTGTGGAGCGGAATGGAGAGATCGTGTTCAAAAGTCAGTATGACAGCACGGTTTTGGTGGACTGCGATGTGGTGGAAGTGGTCAGCTTTGTGGGGGGAGGTTGATCGGATGGTGACGCAGGCCGAATGGGAGCACGCTTTGGTAGCACGGCATGGTGCAGAGACACAGAAGCGTTTTGCGGCGGCTACGGTGGCGATCTGCGGGCTGGGGGGACTGGGGTCCCATGTGGCTGTGGCGCTGGCACGTGCCGGGATCGGGAAGCTGATCTTGGTGGATTTTGACCGGGTGGATCTGCCCAATCTGCACCGGCAGGCGTATCGGTTTTCGCAGATCGGGCAATACAAGACAGCTGCCCTGGCAGAGAATCTGCGGGAGATCAATCCCTATGTGGTACTGGAAACACACAACATCCGACTGACCGGGGACAATGCGCTTTCCCTGCTGGGGGAGGCGGATATTGTGTGTGAGGCCTTCGATGCTGCGGAAGCGAAAGCTATGCTGGCAAATCTGGTGCTGGAAGCTATGCCGGAAAAATATCTGGTGGCTGCCTCGGGGATGGCTGGGTTTGGGGACGCCAATGCTATACAGACGAAATATATCATGGAGCACTTTATCCTCTGTGGTGATGGGGTCAGTGATGTAGCGGATGGGATCGGGCTTGTGGCATCCCGGGTCATGCTCTGTGCGGCACATCAGGCACACGCTGTTTTACAAATTTTACGGAAAGAAGGAATGACAAATGTACAATGACAATTTGGTGATCGGAGGACACGAATTTCACTCCCGGTTCATTTTAGGCTCTGGTAAATACTCGATGCAGCTGATCGATGCGGCTATCCGGGATGCTGGTGCGGAGATCATCACACTGGCGGTGCGGCGTGCCAACACGAAACAGCAGGAAAGCATTTTGGACTATATCCCAGCCGGTGTGACGCTGCTGCCCAACACATCCGGTGCCAGAAATGCAGAAGAGGCGGTGCGTATCGCAAGGCTGGGGCGAGAGCTTGGCTGTGGGGATTTTGTGAAAATCGAGATCATGCGGGACTCCAAGTATCTGCTGCCCGATAATACGGAGACGATCAAGGCTACGGAGATCCTTGCCAAGGAGGGGTTTGTAGTCATGCCATATATGTATCCCGATCTGTACGTTGCACGGCAGCTGGTGGAGGTGGGTGCTGCTTCGATCATGCCGCTGGCTTCCCCCATTGGTTCCAACAAGGGTCTGGCTACAAAGGAGTTTATCCAGATCTTGATCGATGAGATCGATCTGCCCATCATTGTGGACGCTGGCATTGGCAGACCGTCACAGGCTTGTGAAGCGATGGAGATGGGGGCAGCGGCTGTGATGGCAAATACGGCTCTGGCCACGGCTGGTGATCTGCCTCGAATGGCGGCGGCTTTCCGGAATGCGATCGAAGCGGGACGAGATGCCTATTTGGCCGGATTGGGGAGAGTGTTGACCAGGGGCGCATCGGCTTCTGACCCTTTGACCGGGTTCCTGCGGGACTGAGAGGTGGATCATGGAAAATTCGTTTTTTGTAGATTCGCAGTTTCTCGCACCGGAAGCACTGGCGAAAAAGCATCGTTTGGAGACGGATCCGGCTGCTCGGACAGATCCTATGGCGTATCTGCCGGATATGGAGGTCATTCAGTCCGATGTGTGTCGGCAGGTCATAGAACAGGTACACAGCTACGATCCGATGCATTATACGGAAAAGGATGTACGCACGGCTTTGGCGCATGACACCTGTACCATCGAGGACTGCAAGGCACTGCTCTCCCCGGCGGCTGAACCGTTTTTGGAACAGATGGCACAGCGGGCCCGGATGGAGACTTGTCGGCATTTTGGCAACACGGTATATATGTTCACGCCGCTGTACATTGCCAACTACTGTGAGAATTACTGTGTGTACTGCGGTTTCAACTGCTACAACCACATCCATCGCATGAAGCTGGATATGGCGCAGATCGAGAAGGAAATGCAGATCATTGCTGCTTCCGGTATGGAGGAGATCTTGCTGCTCACCGGGGAGAGCCGTGGACAAAGTCCTGTGGAATACATTGGTGCGGCCTGCAAGCTGGCGCGGAAATATTTCCGCATGGTGGGGCTGGAGATCTATCCGGTCAACACGGACGAATATCGGTATCTACACGAATGCGGGGCGGATTATGTGACGGTATTTCAGGAGACATACGATATAGCGAAATACGAGCAGCTGCATCTATCGGGACACAAGCGGGTCTGGCCCTATCGATTCGATGCGCAGGAACGGGCACTGCGAGGGGGTATGCGTGGGGTGGCCTTTTCTGCTCTGCTGGGGCTGGCAGACTTTCGCCGGGATGCGCTGGCCAGTGTACTGCACGTGTATTATTTACAGCGGAAATATCCCCATGCGGAAATGAGCCTGTCTTGTCCACGGCTGCGCCCGATCCTCAACAATGGGGGGATCCGGCCCTTGGATGTACAGGAAACGCAGCTTTGCCAGATCCTTTGTGCGTACCGCATCTTCCTGCCTTTTGTGGGGATCACGGTTTCCTCACGGGAAAGTGCAGCCTTCCGCAATGGGATCGTAAAGATCGCGGCTACAAAGGTCTCTGCCGGTGTATCTACAGGGATCGGGGACCATGACAGCAAGTACAACGGTACGGCGGCAGAAGAACAGCGGGGGGACGAGCAGTTTGAGATCAACGATGGCCGCAGTTTGGAACGGATGTATCGAGATATGGCCGGTGCGGGGTTGCAACCGGTTTTGAATGACTATTTATATGTGTGAGGTGTACCATGCGAAAATTGGATACGCGTTTGTATTTTATCACAGACAGTACGAACTACACGGAGTCAGAGTTTCTCATGCGGGTGGAAGCGGCTCTGCAAGGTGGGGTCACACTGCTACAGCTGCGGGAGAAAAACCGCACCACACGGGAGTATATCGCCCTTGCCCAAAAGGTACACGACATTGCTTTGCGGTATCATGTGCCGCTGGTCATCGATGATCGAGTGGATGTGGCGCTGGCGGTGGATGCCGAAGGGGTCCATGTGGGGGCGGAAGATATGCCTGTGGCGATGGCACGGAAGCTGATGGGAGCAGATAAGATCGTTGGTGCGACGGCGAAAACGGTTCCGTGGGCTTTGGATGTATATGCACAGGGGGCAGACTATCTGGGCGTGGGTGCGATCTTCCCTACAACGACAAAAGTAAAAACTGTGTTGACCTCCACCGATACGCTGCGGGATATTTGCCATGCTGTGCCCATTCCGGTCAATGCCATCGGCGGGCTCAATCCAAGCAACATAGATGTACTTGCTGGGATCCCGATCGCTGGGCTCTGTGTGGTCTCTGCCATTATGAAAGCGGCGGATCCCAAGTGGGCGGCTGAAGCCTTGTGGGACAGATCGGTGGCACTCGGGATATGCAGAGAGGAGCGGGAAATATGAAAACGGTATTATCCATTGCGGGAACAGATCCTACCGGTGGGGCTGGGATGCAAGCGGACATCAAAACCATGACCATGAATGGGGTATACGCCATGGGGGCAGTCACGGCTTTGGTGGCGCAAAACACCACAGGGGTGCGATGCATACAGGAATCCACGCCGGCATTTTTGGGCGAACAGCTGGATGCGGTGTTTACCGATATTTTTCCCGATGCGGTAAAGATCGGTATGGTATCGTCCACGGCGCTGATCCGTGTGATCGCAGAACGGCTCCGGTACTATGGGGCCAAGAATGTGGTGGTCGATCCGGTGATGGTGGCAACAGCGGGGTCTGCGCTTCTACAGGACGATGCGGTACAGGCCATGGTGGAGGAGCTGCTGCCGCTGGCTGTGGTGGTCACGCCTAACATTCCGGAGGCTGCGGTTTTATCCGGTATGACCATCCAAGGGCCAGCGGATATGCAGGCAGCGGCAAAGCAGATAGGAGACACCCGGGGTTGTGCTGTGCTGCTCAAGGGGGGACACTGCATAAACGATGCGAATGATCTGTTGTATATGGACGGGACGTTCACCTGGTTTGCGGGAAAGCGGATACACAATCCCAATACCCATGGCACTGGGTGTACGCTGTCTTCGGCGATCGCTGCCAATTTGGCAAAGGGATATTCGCTTGCTACGGCTGTACAGCGGGCCAAAGACTATATTTCCGGGGCGTTGTCTGCTATGCTGGATCTGGGAAAAGGTGCGGGACCTATGATGCATAATTTCGATTTACAGGGAGAATTTGCCAAATGAAAACGACAGAAAAACTGCTTGCGGCTACCCGGGAGATATGGGCAACCTATCCTGTACATCCCTTTGTTTTGGGGATACAGAACGGGACGCTGAACAAAGAGAAATTCCGGTATTATATCATGCAGGACTACCTCTATTTGCGAGACTATGCAAAGGTATTTGCCATTGGTGTTGCAAAAGCGAAGAGTGTGGAGACGGCCCGGTTGTTTGCCGGATACATAGCGGTCATGAATGGGGAGATGGACATACACGGTGGCTACATGGGGCGGTTTGGTGTTACGCAGGCAGAGATCGAGCAGATGCAGCCGTCGCCGGACAATCTGTCCTACACTTCCTATATGCTGCGTGTGGCCTATGAAGAAGGAGAAGCGGAGATCTTGACGGCGATTTTATCTTGTGCGTACAGCTATGAATGGATCGCAAAGAGGATCGTGGAACAGACACCGGATTCTATACATGACAATCTGTATGGAGACTGGATCCAGGGGTATGCGTCTGCGTCCTATGCTGCCGGGAATGTAGTTTTGCTGGTCACGCTGGATGCTTTGACCGCATCGTACAGCGACAGGCAAATACAGCACCTCATCGATATTTTTGTGGCCTGCTCCCGGTATGAGCTGGCGTTTTGGCAGATGGCTTGGGATATGCAAAAATAAAAACAATACGGGAACGGTAGCTCTTTTGGAATGCCGCTCCCGTATTTTGCTGTGGATCATAGATGGCTGCTGTCCAGGTAGGCTTGCACCTTGGCACGTACGGATAGCACCTGACCGGGGCTGACCGAAAGCTTGTCGATGCCCTCCTGCACCCAAAAGGGGATCATAGACGTTTCCCCTGCCAGCTCGCCGCAGATGCTGACGGGGATACCGGCTTTATGGGCGGCTGTGGCTGTGATGTGGAGCAGCGTTTTGACGCTGTCCGGTACCGTTTCGGTCAGGTGGGCTACGGATGGGTTTTCTCGATCGGCGGCCATGGTGTATTGGATCAGGTCGTTGGTGCCGATGCTGAAGAAGGCTGCCATTTTTGCCAGTTCTTCGGCGCATACGGCGGCTGAGGGGGTCTCGATCATGATGCCGATGGGCATGGTGGGGTCGTGGGGGATGCCTTCGGCTTGCAGGCTTTCTCGGACCTTGGCGGCGATGTTTTGTACCTCCTCCAGCTCCGACGGCAGTGTGAGCATGGGGATCATGGTGCTGAGTTTGCCGTGGGTGGCTGCACGATACAGGGCTCGCAGCTGGGTGGTGAGCAGGTCTGGGCAGCACAGGCTGATCCGCACGGCTCTTAGACCTAAGGCGGGGTTTTCCTCCGCTTGCCACATAGGCAGTCTGTCTGCCAGCCACGGGATCTTTTTGTCGGCACCGGCATCCAGAGTGCGGATCACCACTTCTTTGTCCGGCATGGCGGCAAGCAGGTCCTTGTACAGGGCATACTGTTCGTCCTCCGTGGGACAGCGGTCGGTGCGCATGAACAAAAATTCGCTGCGGAACAGGCCGATCCCTTCTGCGTCCTCTCCGACGGCGGTTCGTACATCGGCCAGGCTGCCTCCATTGGCGCAGATCCGGATGGGGTGTCCATCGGCACGGCGGCAGGTGTGGCCTCGCATGGCGGTGTGTGCCGCTTTGGTTTTTGCGGTGGCTGCGGCATAGGCATCGTATTGCTGTCGGAGGGCTTCGGTGGGGGAGAGGTACAGGGTGCCGGTTTCGCCGTGGAGGATACAGGGGGTTCCTTGGATGTGGGGTGGCAGGGGGCCGGTGGCGGTGATGGCAGGGATACCTAAGGTGCGGGCTAAGATGGCGGCGTGGGAATTGGCGGCACCTTGTTCGGTGACGATGCCCAACACCTTTTGGGTATCCAGAGACAGGGTTTCGGTGGGACTGAGCTCTCTGGCGACGATGATCACGCCACTGGGCATGGGAACGTGTGTGTCAGTGGCATGGGTCAGCAGGCGGCAGAGGCGGTCGGTGATGCTGCGGATGTCGGCCTCTCGGGCTTGCAGATAGGGGTCATCCATAGCGGAAAACTGTTTGGCCAGCCTATCGCCTGTGGTTCGCACGGCATCGTGGGCGGAGCAGCCGGCGGCTATGCTTTGCTCGATGGGATGGGTGAAGTCCTCGTCCTCCAGCATTAGGCGGTGGGTGGTGAAGATCTCCGCTTCGGCTTCCCCTACGGTGGCACGGGCTTTGGCGATGAGGGCACGCAGCTCGTCGTGGAGGCTTTGGCAGGCGGTACGGAAGCGGTTTTGTTCTACGTCCGGAGTGCCCTTTTCCGGTGGCTGGGTGTATTCTGGGGTGTGGGTGCGGATGTCGTGGATCGTGCCTTTGGCCATGCCGGCACTGACCCCTTTGCCTTGTATGGATTTCATCATGGATTCCCCTCCTACAGTCCGGCTTCCCGCAGCAGGCTTTCCAGGGAGCGCAGTGCTTCTGCGGCATCCTCGCCCTCGGCCTCGATATGGATGGTGTCTCCCTTTTTGGCACCCAGTCCCATGACGGCAAACAGTCTTTTTGCATCTGCCGATCGGTCGGTGACGGGCAGGAGAATGCGCAGGTCGGCTTTGTATTTTTTGGCTTCGGCGACGATCTTACCGGCGGGACGGGCGTGGATGCCGTTTTCGTCTGTGATGGTATATGCGATGCGTTGCATAGGATCCTCCGTTTTTTGTTTTGTCTACAGGGTATTGTTGGTCTTTTGGCGTGGATTCATACAGGGAACGATAAAAAATACACCGACGATAACATCGCCAGCGAAAAAAACGCTGACGAAAAATGAGAAATGGCTCTTGCATTTTCTATAGGGTTGTGGTATAATAAGGGTAATTACTCATACCCATAGTATGAAAAGCTGAGAAGAAGCAGCCGATCCGATCGGAACCTGCACCAAGAGAATGGCGGCCATGGGCTGAAAGCTACCATAACAGGGATCGTATTTGGCATTTCACTTTGGAGCTGGGCGTTTTTTGCCCCGGTCGGTCCGTTATCCCGCCAGAGTGCCGGTTTTTTCTGCCGGAATTTGGGTGGTACCACGGAGCGTTTGTTTGCCTCGTCCCTTTTTGTATGGGATGGGGATTTTTATTTTTCTTCGCATGAAAAAACTAATTTTATTATAAGGATCAACTATCATGAAAGAAACACTTCTCAAAATCAAATCAGAAGCCATTGCTGCACTGGAACAAGCCGATGCAGACATTGAAGCCCTGCGGATCAAGTACCTGGGCAAGAAGGGGGAGCTGACGGCTGTGCTGCGTGGCATGGGCAAGCTCTCTGCCGAAGAAAGACCGGTGATCGGACAGCTTGCCAACGATATTCGTGCCGAGATCGAGGCGGAGATCGAAAAGCAGTCTGTGGCACTGAAGGCGGCTGCGCTGGATGCCAAGCTGAAGGCAGAAAAGCTGGACGTGACCATTCCCGGTACCAAGACACCGGTGGGCAAGCCTCATCCGCTGGCCATGGTGCAGAGACAGCTGGAAGAAATTTTCCTGGGCATGGGCTATTCCATCGCAGAAGGGCCGGAGGTGGAATATGACTACTACAACTTCCAGGCGCTGAACATCCCGCCGGATCATCCTGCCAGAGACACCCAGGACACCTTCTATATCACCGAAAACATTCTGCTGCGTTCCCAGACCTCTCCGGTGCAGGCCAGAGTGATGGAAAAGCAGAAGCCGCCGATCAAGATCATCTCTCCCGGTCGTGTATATCGTTCCGACGCTGTGGACGCTACCCACTCTCCCCTGTTCCACCAGTGCGAAGGTCTGGTGGTAGACAAGGGCATCACCATGGGTGACCTGAAGGGTACGCTGGAAATGTTTGCCCAGACCATGTTCGGTGCGGACACCCGGATCCGGTTCCGTCCCCACCACTTCCCTTTCACGGAGCCTTCCGCTGAGGTGGATGTATCCTGCTTCGCTTGTGGTGGCAAGGGCTGCCGTCTGTGCAAGGGCGAAGGCTGGATCGAGATCTTAGGTGCCGGTATGGTACATCCCAACGTACTGCGGATGTGCGGCATTGACCCGGAGGTATATTCCGGTTTCGCATTCGGTCTGGGGATCGAGCGGATCGTTATGCTGAAGTACCACATCGATGATATGCGCCATCTGTACGAAAACGATGTGCGATTCCTGCACCAGTTCTGAGTTTGAATTGTATCTATTTCTATATAAAGAATATTGCGCCGCGCTGTGACGGCAGAATGAGGTAATTATGCAGCTTTCCATGAAATGGCTGGCAGACTATACGGATGTCAGTGATATTAGTATTAAAGACTATTGCGATAAAATGACCATGACCGGCTCTAAGGTGGAGACCTATGAGGTGCTGGCAGAGGACATCACCAAGGTGGTCGTGGGCAAGATCTTGTCTGTGGTTCCCCATGGCAACTCGGATCATCTGGTGATCTGCCAGGTGGACATTGGTGCCGCTGAGCCGGTACAGATCGTGACCGGGGCAAACAATGTATTTGCCGGGGCTGTGGTGCCGGTGGCTACCGATGGGTCTACCCTGCCCGGTGGCGTGAAAATCAAGAAGGGCAAGCTGAGAGGCGAGGTTTCCTGCGGGATGCTGTGCTCCATTGGCGAACTGGGACTGACCACCCACGATATGCCCGGTGCCATCGAAGACGGGATCCTGATCCTGAACGATGTGGGTCTGGCAGATGCGACTATTGGGCAGGACATCCGGGAGGCTCTGGAGCTGGCAGACACTTCTGTGGAATTCGAGATCACTTCCAACCGTCCCGACTGTCTGTCTGTGATCGGGCTGGCACGAGAGACGGCTGTGTCCTTTGGCAGAGAGTTGAAGCTGACCGCACCGGTGGCTCCTGCGCTGCGGAACGATGGGGACACCATTGACAAGTATCTGTCTGTGGATGTGCAGAACAACACGCTGTGTACCCGGTACTCGGCCCGTGTGGTAAAGAACGTGAAGATCGCGCCCTCTCCCCTGTGGCTGCGGATGCGTCTGCGTGCTTCCGGTGTGCGTCCCATCAACAACATCGTGGACATCACCAACTATGTGATGCTGGAATACGGCCAGCCCATGCACGCCTTTGACTACAAGTGTCTGGACGGCTCCCACATCATTGTACGGAATGCAGCGGAAGGGGAAAAGTTTGTTTCGCTGGACAACGAAGAACACATTTTGGATGCCGCTTCTCTGGTGATCGCCGATGAAAAGAAGGCTGTGGCACTGGCCGGGGTCATGGGTGGTCTGAACAGTGAGATCACGGACGACACCACTACGGTCGTGTTTGAATCCGCTATGTTCCATCCGGGCAATGTGCGTGTGACGGCCAAGAAGCAGGGTATGCGGACGGAATCCTCTGCCCGGTTTGAAAAGGGGCTGGACAGCGAAAACACCATGCCGGCACTGGATCGGGCTTGCGAGCTGGTGACGCTGCTGTGCGCCGGGGAGATTGTGGACGGCACCATCGATGTATATCCCGTGAAGAAGGTTCCCTTCACCATGCCGCTGGATGCCGACAAGATCAACGAATTCTTAGGCGTAGAGCTGACCAGAGAATATATGGCTGACATTTTCCGTTCTCTGGACTTCGGTGTGTCGGACGACAATGCTACGCTGACGGTACCTACCTACCGGGACGACGTGCGCTGCATGAACGACCTGGCAGAAGAAGTGCTGCGGATGTATGGCTACGACAAGATCACCTCTACCCTGTCCTCCAAGGCTACGCCTACCAATGGGGCACGGACAGAGCGGCAGAGTTTTGATATGAAGCTGCACGATATGCTGTGTGGCATGGGGCTGGACGAGATCGAGACCTTCTCCTTCATCAGTCCTTCCTGGTACGGCAAGATCCGGCTGGCTGCGGATGATGTACGCCGGAATTCTGTGGTGATCTCCAATCCGCTGGGGGAAGACACCTCTGTGATGCGCACCACCATTCTGCCCTCTCTGCTGAAGGTGCTCTCGGACAATGCGGCTGTGAAGAACAAGGATGTTGCGCTCTTTGAAATGGGCAAGGTATATCTGCCTACCACGGCTGGGGAGCTACCCGAGGAGCCGGGGCATCTGGCCATTGGGTTCTATGCCGGGGACGACAAGAAGGGCGACGGCTTCTATCGGCTGAAGGGGATCCTGGAAGCAATCTTGTACATTGCCGGGATCGAAAATGCGGACTTTGCTGCCTGCACCACGGAGCCTACCTTCCATCCGGGCCGTTGCGCTACCTTGACCGTGGGGGACAAGCTGGTGGCTACCTTTGGGCAGATCCATCCGGCTACGGCGGACAACTACAACTTCAATGTGCCGGTATATGTTTGCGAACTGGATATGGAAGCGCTGTATGCAGCTCGTCGGCTGATGATGGATTACAAGCCGCTGCCGAAGCATCCTGCACTGGAAAGAGACTTCTCCTTCGTTTGCGAGGAAGACACGCCTGCCGGGCTCATCTCCAAGGAGATCCGGGAGATCGGTGGCAAGGTGGTAGAAGCGGCTGAGCTGTTCGACATTTACAGAGGACCGCAGGTCGGTGCGAACAAGAAGAGTGTATCCTATGCGGTACAGCTGCGTGCGGACGACCACACCATGACCGACGAGGAAGCCGATGCAACGGTGCAGAAGATCCTTGCCGGGCTGGCTGACAAGCATGGTATCACCCTGCGGCAGTAATATAATTTGCTTTATGCGCACGATCTTGTGTGCAAAATGGGATTCCGGGGAGGACGCTTGTCTTTTCCCGGTTTGCCTGTTTTGGGAAATCATTTCTTTTAGGAGGTATAACGATGTTAACGTATCCTATGACCATTGCGGGACTGAAAAGAGAGCTGCCTATTTGTCCTCTGAATGATACGCTTGCCATTGGTGCTTTCGTGATCTTTGGGGATCCGGAGCTGACCACGGCGGCGGCACAGGCAATGCTGGACATGGCACCGGACTATGATTACATCATCACGGCTGAGGCAAAGGGGATCCCGCTGGCCCACGAGATGGCACGGCTGGCTGGGAATCAGCGGTACTTTATCGCACGGAAAAAGGCCAAGGCGTACATGACCGGTGTGTTTGAAGTGACGGTGCAGTCCATCACCACGGCGGGGGAACAAAAGCTGTTCCTGGACAAGGCTGATGCTGATTTGATGCAAGGAAAGCGGATCTTGATCGTAGACGACGTGATCTCTACGGGCGAAAGTCTGCGGGCGGTGGAGACGTTGGTCACAGCGGCCGGTGGGATCATTTGCGGCAAGATGGCGGTGCTGGCAGAAGGCGATGCGCAGGTGCGGGACGATATTCTGTATTTAGAGAAGCTGCCGCTGTTCCATCCGGACGGGACGGTTCTGGAAGGTTCTTTGCACTGACTTATAAAAAGCGCAGCTTCGTTGGTTGGACTGCGTAGGAGATCGTATGAACATTATCGTTATTGGTGCCGGGAAGACCGGGGAGGAGCTGATCACTTCCCTTTTGGCAGAGGGACACGACATTGCGGTGATCGACCCGTTATATTCTGTGATCGAGAATATACTGGAATCGTATGATGTAATGGGCGTATGCGGCAGCGGGGTGGTCACGGAGACGCTGGAAAAAGCAGGATCGGATTCTGCGGATCTGGTGATCGCCTGTACGCCGCAGGATGAGATCAATGTGCTGTCCTGTGTTATTGCCAAGCGGCTGGGTGCCAAGAGCTGCATTGCCCGGGTGCGGAATCCGGAGCTGAATGCACAGACTCGTTTTATGCAGCGAGAGCTGGGGATCGACACCATGATGAACCCGGACTACTATGCTGCCCACGCTATATCCCGTATTCTGCGGATCCCCAGTGCCTCCAAGGTGGACTCCTTTGCCGGGGGGAAGCTGGATATGGTACAGCTCAAAATCGCGGCAGATTGTCCGCTTGTGGGGACGGCGTTATTTCAGTTGCCCGGCAAGTGTAAGACCCGTGTGCTGGTGTGTGCGGTACAGTGTGCGGGGCGGCAGGATGCCATTGTACCCTCTGCCGGGTATGTGATCCAGGCGGGGGATATTCTCAGCTTGACCGCCACCCACGCGGACATCCACCGGTTCTTCCGGGAGATCGGCGCTTTGTCGGAACCGATCCGGGATGTGCTGCTGGTGGGGGGAAGCCGGATCGCTTATTATCTTGCCAAAACGCTGGTGGAAAGTGGGCTGCACGTGAAGATCATTGAGGAAGATCATGATCGCTGCGTGGAGCTTTCCCGAGAGCTGCCCCATGCACGGATCATTTGTGCCGATGGGACCAATCATGAGATCCTGATCGAAGAGGGGATCCGGGATATGGATGCCTGCATTGCCCTGACCGGGATGGACGAGGGGAACATGATCCTGTCGCTGTATGCGCTGAGCGAAGGGGTAGGCAAGGTGATCCCCAAGATCAACAAGAATGCGCTGCTGACCATGTCCTCGCATGTGGGGCTGGATTCTGCCATTTCGCCGGAGCAATTGACTGCGGATGTGATCGTGTCGTATGTGCGAGCCATGGGGCAGTCCGGCAGCGATTCTGCCATTCGGACGCTATACAAGCTGTTGGATGGGCAGATCGAAGCGGTGGAATTTTTGGTGCAGGAGGAAAGCGCTGCTATGACCGGGATCCCGCTGGCGGAAATGCATCTGAAAAAGGATCTGCTGATCGCCGGGATCGTGCGGGGGTCGCAGGTGATCTATCCGGGTGCCAACGACCAATTCTGCGTGGGGGACAGCATTGTGGTGGTGACTGCCAACAAGCGGCTGTCTGCATTCCGTGAGATCCTGGCAGAATAAGGTTGGTGGAATACATAGGTTATGAATATTCGGTATATCATTTATTTATGCAGTCGGGTGCTGCTGATCTTAGGGCTGCTGCTGCTACTGCCGCTTACGGTATCGCTACTGTATCGGGATGGCTGCTTTTGGGCCTTTGTGATCCCTATGGTGATCATGCTGGCCATGGGGCTGATCTGGGGACGGAAAAAACCGGCTAAGGGGACGCTGTTTGCCCGAGAAGGCTTTGCGGTGGTGACGCTGATCTGGGTGCTGCTTTCGGCATTCGGGGCACTTCCCTTTTTGCTCAGCGGCGTGACGACTTCCTTTACCGATGCGTTTTTTGAAGCGGTATCGGGGTTCACCACCACGGGGTCCAGTATTTTGCCGGCGGTAGAAGGCTTACCGGAGAGCATTTTGTTTTGGCGACAGTTTATGAACTGGATCGGTGGCATGGGGGTTTTGGCGTTGGTTTTGGCACTGGCTCCCTTTGACAAGGACCGTAGCCAGAGCGACACACGGGGTTCGGATGTGTACATCATTCGGGCAGAAAGTCCGGGACCTATGTTTGGCAAGCTGGTATCCAAGCTGCGGTTCAATGTGCAGATCCTGTACATCATTTACGCCTGTATGACGGTGGTGACGGCTGTCCTATTGCTGTTTGGCGGGATGGATCTGTTCGATGCTGTTTGTCATAGCTTTGCGGCGGCGGGCACCGGTGGATTCTCTGTAAAAAATGCCAGCATTGGGTACTACGACAGTGCGTATTTAGAGTGGGTACTGGGCATTGCACCCATGCTGTTCGGGATCAACTTCAATATTTATTATTTCATACTGACGAAGAATTTCATTTCCGTTTGGAAAAGTGAGGAGCTGCGGTGGTATCTCCTGATCATTGGGATCTCTACGGTGCTTATCACGGGGAATATTTTGTCGCTGTATGATTCCGTGGGTACCAGCCTGCGCCATGCGTTCTTCCAGGTCACGTCGATCATCACCACCACGGGGTTCTCTTCGGTGAACTACGATCTGTGGCCCACCTTCTCTAAAGGGATCTTGGTGCTGCTTATGTTTATTGGTGGGTGCGCTTCGTCCACCAGTGGTGGGCTGAAGGTGTCCCGGTGCATCATTTTGGTAAAGACTGCCATCAAGGAGATCCGGTACTACATCAATCCCAGAGAGGTACGGTCGATCCGGTGCGATGGGGTGTATGTGGAAAAAAATGTGGTCAACAGCGTTTCGGCGTACTTTGTGGTATATATGCTGCTGTTTGCTTTTTCCACCTTTTTGTTGACGCTGGAACCGGGGCACTCGTTAGAGACATGCTTTACTGCTGTTGCGGCTTGTCTCAACAATATTGGGCCCGGTCTGGATGGTGTTGGACCTATGAACAATTTCGGTGTGTTCAATGGGTTCTCCACCTGGATCTTGTCCATCGATATGCTGCTGGGGCGGTTGGAGCTGTTCCCTATGCTGGTATTCCTGAGTCCGACTGCGTGGCATAAGTAACGCCAGGCATAAGTTAAGTGACACCGAACGAACGTAAGGAGAAACGGTATGCGGTCTCGTGTTATATGCTGTGTTTTGACGCTGCTTTTGTTGTCTTCCTGTACCACCGGATCGGTGGAGACGCTTTCTGCGGATGGAGAGACGACTACGCCCATTTCACCTGTGGAAACGGAGCCGGTGGTGGTCTCTGAAGATGCCATCGTGTATCTGTCGCTGGGGGATTCCATCGCCCGGGGGTATGGGTTAGCCGATGTGGAGGGGGAGCGGTTTTCTACCATTGCAAAGGCGTATTGGCAAGCCCATGGGATAGACGAGGTGACGGTATACAATGCCGGCGTGGACGGGCAGGATCTGTGGGGCGTGTTGGACACGGTTAATGAGAAGGCGGATCCGGCCTGGGTCAGCGCCGATGTGGTATCCGTCAGCATGGGAGCCAACCATATTATATCCACGGTGTGGTCGTTTCTCACTACCCTATCCACTGGAGAGGTGGAGGATGCCTCTGCGTTATGCGCCGATTTTATGGATGCGGTCACAGAGGCTTGTACGATATTGGACGCAGGGCTACCGCTGCTCATCGAGGACATACACGAAATGGCACCGGATGCTACGATTTTGTTTTTGACCTTCTACGATCCCTATGGTGCATTGCCTACGGAGATCGTGGTTGGGGATTCGGTGGTTTTGGTCGATTCTCTCATCGATGCGGCGGTACAGCAGGTCAATGCTTGTATCCGGGGAGCAGCGGCTCTGGTGGACTACGTACAGATCGTGAATGTGTATGCGGCTTTTGCGGGGGACACGGCATCGCTGGTTTGTGTGGAGGCACCGGAATCCTGTGATCCTGCGGCGATCGATATGGGCAAGATGGATCCGCACCCCAATGCTGCCGGTCACAAGCGGATCGGCGAGCTGGTGGGAGAGGCGTATCTTACGGTTTTGGGAAATTGACAAATCAAAAACAGTCGATCTTTTGGCCTTGTACCATGGTGGTACTTGCCGGATCGGCTGTTTTTTCTATTTAGTTTTGACCGTAGTAAGCGTTTTTGCCGTGCTTGCGTAGGTAATGGCGGTCTAACAGCTCCTGCTGTATGGGCGTTGGTTCGTTCGCCGATGTTAAGAACAGGGTACGCAGCTGCATGGCGGCGACTTCCTCCAGGACCACGGCGTTTTGTACGGCATCCATGGCGGTTTTGCCCCAGGTGAAGGGGCCGTGGCTGTGGACCAGTACGGCGGGGATGGTCATGGGGTCGATGTTTTGGAAGGTCTCCACGATCACACGGCCGGTCTCGGCTTCGTAGGCACCGGCAATTTCTTCCGGGGTCATAGGGCGGGTACAGGGGATCTCGCCGTAGAAATGGTCGGCGTGGGTGGTCCCCATGGGAAGGATGCCACGACCGGCTTGGGCAAAGGAGGTGGCCTCCCGGCTATGGGTGTGGACGATGCCGCCAATATGGGGGAAGGCGCGGTACAGCTCCAGGTGGGTGGGGGTATCGCTGGAGGGGTGCAGGCTGCCTTCCACGGTCTCGCCGGTGGCCAGATCTACCACGACCATGTCTTCCACCTGCAACTTTGCATAGGCTACGCCGGAGGGTTTGATGATGACCAGTCCCGATGCCCGATCGATAGTGGACACATTGCCCCAGGTGAAGGTGACAAGGCCGTACTGGGGCAGAGCCATATTGGCCTCCCATACTTGTTTTTTCAGTTCTTCTAACATTACTGTACCTCTTTCAATCCACGCACGCCATCCAGACCAGCGGTGTAACGCTGCATATAGGCGGTATAGCCTGCCATACCCGCTGCATCCGGTTCCAGACGCAAGGTCTCCATGGTGGAGAAAACATCCTCTTGCAGCCATTGTCCCAGAGAACGATCGGTGACGGAGCCCATGTAGGCTGCTAACAATGCCATACCCCAGGCACCACCTTCACCGGCTGTGGATGCGGTAGATACCGGGGTTTGCAGGGCGTTGGCTAAGATCTGCTGGGCAACACCCTTGACCTTGAACAGGCCGCCGTGTGCCATAAAGTGCTTGGCTTGGATGCCTTCCTTTTCCACCAGCAGATCCATACCCAAACGCAGCGGTGCCACTACGGCGTACAGCTGGGACTGCATCATGTTGGACAGATCCATTTTGCTGCCCGGTGTACGGAACAGCATGGGGAAGCCCTTCTCTACCCCTGCCACCGGTTCTCCCGCCAGCATATTATAGGCGATGACACCGCCGCAATCCGGCTCGCCGGTCATGGCGTGGTGGTACAGGGCGGCGTAGCAGTCGGACAGCTCCATGGGGTGGCCGGTCAGGTTGGCGAACGCCTGGAACATTTGAACCCATACATCCAGCTCGGAGCAGCCGTTGTTGCTGTGTACCATGGCGGTGGGAGAACCATCGGGGGTACAGCACACGTCGATCTCCGGGTACACGCCACGTAGCGGTTTATCCAGCACCAGCATGGAGAAGGTGGAGGTACCGGCAGACACGTTGCCGGTGCCGGGCAGGACTGCACCTGTTGCGGTCATACCAGTGCCGCCGTCGCCTTCCGGGGGACACAGGGGGATGCCTGCCTGCAAGGTACCGGTGGGGTCTAAGAATCTGGCACCGGCTTCGGTGAGGGTGGCACCTTTGTATCCGGCGGGACGCACAGTGGGCAGCAGATCCCGGATGTGCCAGGGGTACGCTTTGTCCCGGATCAGTTCGTCGAAGGTATCCAGCATGGCGGGGTCGTACTGGCCATCCAGCAGGGGGAACATACCGGAGGCTTCACACATGCCGGTTTCGTGGCGACCGGTGAGCAGGTAGTGGATGTGGGTGGACAGTGTTGTCAGCTGGTGGATTTTTGCCACATGGTCTTCCCCGTTCAGGATGGCCTGATACAGGTGGGCGATGCTCCAGCGCTGGGGGATATTGAAATGGAACTGTTCCCGCAGGATATGGGCGGCTTTGGCAGTGGTGGTATTGCGCCAGGTGCGGAACGGGGTCAGCAGCTGGCCGGCTTTGTCGAACACCAAATAGCCGTGCATCATGCCGGAAATGCCGATGGCACCTACGGTGGTCAAGGCGATGCCGTACCGGTTTTGCACGTCTTTTGCCAGATCGGCGTAGCAGGCTTGCAGGCCGGTGTACACGTCGGGCATAGCATAGGTCCAGTAGCCGTTTTCCATGCGGTTTTCCCAGCTATGGCTACCGGCGGCGATGGGGGTATAGGTCTCGTCGATCAGGACGGCTTTGATCCGGGTGGAGCCAAGCTCGATGCCCAGGTAGGTTTTGTCCAGCTGCGGGTGGAGCGTATTGTTCATGCTTTTCTCTCCTTCGATCCCAAATGTATGGTATATTGGCATTATTGTACCACATTCTGCCGGTGCTGTCAAGAAATGGGCGTAAAAAAACCAGAGGCTGTTCCCCTGTAAAGGGGATGCGCGCTCTGGCTTTTTGATGTTTTGGATTATTCTTGACTCTTGATAAAGTCGATGGCTTCCAGCAGGTCGTCGATGGCCTTCTGACCCTTGCTTTCGTTTTTCGCAACGGCGGAGGCAAAATCGGTTTTGTTTTGCTGGATGCAATTTTGCCAAGGCGCACGAATGATATCCCACCAGATACCGGTACCCAAATCATAGGTGATACCGTTTGTAATGATCTCTAACATTCGAATGGATTCCGTATCCCGGACATAGCGGTTCTGGATCGCATCTTCATAATACGCAGGATAATAATAATTTAAAGAACCAACTGCTAAGGCTTCCTTGATCACGCTGACTCGTTCCAGATCTGTGGAGCAGGACAGGGGCAAATAGATACGACCACCGTCCATGTTGGCGTAGTATACCTCTTGCGCTTCCGAAACCTTCGGGAACGGCACGATACCGTAATCGTCTTCCATGTCGCCCATAGTTGTCAACGAAGAGGGAGAACCACAGATGAACAGAGACTGCCCTTGCTTGAACATACCATAGCCTTCCCAACGGCTGGCCTCTGCGGTACCAAATTGGGCAAAGGTATCAAACACGGAGCCGGTGATATCCCGGAACTGCACAAAGCGGGTAAAGGCATCTACCAGCGCTTCGCTCATGCTGATGGTGGGGATCCCATTCTCCATTTCGATCATTTTCAGCCCTGTACCACGGTATGCGACCTCCACAAAGCGATCCCATTCGCCGATAATACCATACCGGTCGTTCACGGTCATTTTGCCGTCCCCATCGGTATCATTGATGACCTGCTCAGCCATGGAATAGAAGGTATCGTACACCCATTTGCCTTCGTCCACCAAATCGTAGGGGCTATCCATGCCAAAATCCTCGATCATCTTTTTGTTGAACACGATCCCGGAGCCACCGGGAGACACATCCATAGCGGTATAGTCTAAGATGGTCACACCAGCAATCGTCAGGCTTTCTGCCAATATCTGGTTATGCCAGGGCTTTGACATATCGGTCATAGGCAGCTGGGAGCCGGCGGGGCATTCTCCGGCAAGGACATGGTTATAGCCATTGCGCATGGACACGCATGCCAGATCAAAGTCGTCCGACTGGGCCATAGCAGCGTTACGCACCACCACCGATACCTCCTCGTATTTGGTATAGGGGCGGCGGTCTGTGGTAAAGGCGATGTCGTATTGCTCCTCGATCTCGATATTGCGTTTGTAGATGGCATCGTTGATAATATTGCCGGAGGGTTCTTCGATGTCGGAGGGGTATTCCTCGTAGTCGTAGATACGATATTCGTATCCGTCATAGGTGGTGTTCGGCAGATAATCCGCTACATACAGGCTTTCGTCTGCTGCGGTGGATTCGCTGTCGGTCTGGGTATCCCCATTGGTATTGGCTGTGGTCTCTGCTGCATCGTTGCCACAAGCGGTCATACTGGAAGTGAGAAGCAATGCGAAAAGGAGACACAGGGATGCGGTTTTCCGAGACAACTGGTTCTTCATCTTATCACTCCGTTTTTTGTGGATTTGGCTTATTTCAGGAACAGTTCGATAACGGGAACGATCACCGGGGGCTTTACCACAGGCAGGCGCATGACTAAGAGATCCGGGGCATTGGTCTTGCCTTCGCTGAAGTGCTCTACCTTTTCCTGGAACAGGATCTCACTGCCGTCGTGGAGGAACTGGGCGTATTCAACCTTACCGGCAAATCCGGGCAGCTCTAAGAACTGGAAGGGATATTCGAACAGGTGGATGTACAGTCTCTTGCCGTCCTCGCTTTGGGTGAACTTGCAGCCGTTGGGGCACAGAGACAAAAATTCCGGCTCGGCCATGGTACAGCCATAGATGGAGCGGCTATTGTACTTCATCCAGTCGCCATAGGCCTTCAGGGCGGCTTCGGCTCTGTAGTCGATGTAGCCACGGGAGGTGGGGCCTACGTTCATCAGCAGGTTGCCGCCGATGGATACGGTATTGATCAGCATCTGGATCAGCATTTCCGGGGATTTCCAGGTCTGCTCGTCCCGATAGTAGCCCCAGGAGCCGGAGAAGGTCTGGCAGGCTTCCCAGGTGACCAGATTGCCCTGGCTGTCCTTGACCCATTCCTTAGGCTGATACTGTTCCGGTGTCCACAGGTCCTGCTCCAGCTGGGTACGGTTGTCGATGATGATACCGGGCTGGAGGCGACGGGCGGTGGCGATGAGCTCTTCGGCTTCCCAGTCGTCCTTGTCCTTCCCCAGCTTCATGGGATCCAGGGTATCCTTTTCGCCTGGATAGGAGAAGTCGAACCACAGGATGTCGATCTTGCCGTAGTTGGACAGCAGCTCGGTCACCTGGTCACGCATATATTTTGCGTACTTCTTCACGTCACGGGTCTTGTTCTTTTCGGCGGCATCCGGGTCGTTGCGGCGGGGATGGATGCGGTCGATGGGGAATTCCGGGTGGTGCCAGTCAATGAGGGAGTAATAGAAGCCGATGTGCAGTCCCTCTGCCCGGAAAGCGTCTACGTATTCCTTCACTAAGTCACGGCCGGCGGGGGTATTGGTACACTTATAATCGGTGTACTGGGAGTCCCACATACAGAAGCCTTCGTGGTGCTTGGTGGTCAGAACAACGTACTTCATACCGGCAGCCTTAGCCTGTCTTGCCCATTCCTTGGGGTCATACAGATCGGGGTTGAAATATTTGAAGTACAGGTCGTACTTTTCTTCGGGGGTGCATTCGTGGTTCTTGACCCATTCGTGGCGGGCGGGCATAGCGTACAGGCCCCAATGGATAAACATACCAAAGCGATCGTGCCGGAACCATTCGGTATCTCCGGGGGTCTTGCGAACAACATAACTGGACATATTGGTTTCCTCCTGCGGGATATTTTTATGATGTTGTATACAATATACCACATTGTGCAGAAAAAGTCAACAGAAAATGGTGATTTTTCTGCTGACTTTTTGGGAAATGGTTGAATATGGATAGATACAACTCACGCCTTGTATTTGTACGGTTCAAAGGTCAAATAGGTCTCCGGCACCAGGCGGAAGGTGTAGCTGCCGCTGCCTACGTGCAAGGTCTCTGCTTTTTCGATCCGGCGTTCTCCATCGAACAGGACGCAGCCGCCGAAGGAATCCATTTTGGGGAAGGTCAGGTCGGCTTCGGTGTTGGGCGGGATGGTGCAGGACAGGGTCAGACTATCGGTAAACTTCTCCACCGATACGGCGATCTCACCGGCGCAGGTATCCAGGCGGCATTCGGCGTAGTGCATGTCCTTTGGCAACTTGGGTGCAATGGTGAAGGTGCCAAAGCCCGGCGTAGTGGGTACGATACCGCAGATGGTTTGGAACAGGGCGGCTTCGATCCCGGCGTGCATGGCGTGGCTATGGGAGTGCATATTGCCCTTGCTGGCGTACTGCTCCCACAGGGTCGTGGCACCCATGCTGTTCCAATAGCCAAAGCCGGGGTAATGGTTCTTGCGGACGGTGTCCATGAACAGATCCAGTGCGTCTGCGTCGGCCAGCACGGGGATCACGGTGCGGGTGCTGAAGCCGCCGGTGTCGAAGTGGCCGTCTTGGCGGATCTTGGTGAGTAGGGCTTTTTTCGTTTTCTCCGCTTTTTCGCCGGTCAGGATGCCGTAGTACAGGGGCAGGAGCATTTCCGGCTGTCTTCCCGCTCCCACGGTACCGTCGTCGTGCCAGAACCGCTTTATGAAGCCATTTCGCACGGTCTCACCCATGGAGAGAAATTCGGCTTTATCGGCTGGGGTACCAAAGGATTCGGCAAGCTCTGCCATGATGCCGGTGTAGGCGTGGAGGAGCGAGGTGTTCACTGTCGCCGGACAGCCGTGGTAGCCGTCCCAGGTATTGTCGTTGGGCAGGCACCAGTCCCCAAAGCCCCAGGGCCACACGCCGTCCTCTGCCTTTTCCAGCCAATTCTCCATGGCTTTTTTCAGGTGGGGATACAATGCTTTCACCATGGAAGTTTCCCCATAGAAGCGGTACATCCGGTACAGCAGCATGAGCCCGTCACCGGACCAGTCCATATTGCCGTTGCAGATACTTGTCGGATCGGCGGCGATGTCACCCATCCATTTGCGGTAGTAGGCGTACATATCGAAGTTGTACATGGCTGCCATTTCGTACATTTGGGAGTCCATCAGGCAGGGGGTACGTTCGTCTCGCACCGGGCAGTCGGTGGGGATGCTGACCAAATTGGCACGGATGCTGTTGGTACACAGGGCGTGGATCCGGTTGACGATGGGTTCGGAGCAACGGAAACTGGTGTTGGCATCCACATCGGCGGAGATATACAGGGCACGGATCTGGAATTTGTCGACAGACGCACTATGCTGCGTCGGCGCACTGTGCTGTACCAACACGTAGCGGAAGCCATGGTAGGTGAAGCGTGGGGTATAAGACTCCTGACCGATCCCGGCACAGGTGTATTTGTCGATGGCACGTGCCGCACGGTTGGTGAATTTGTCCAGTGTGCCGTCCGGCTGGATCATCTCGGCGTGGTGCAGCGTGATCACGCAGCCGGCGTCCGCTTCTACTTCGATCTGGCACACCCCTTGCAGGATCTTGCCAAAGTCGTATACGGTGCCCTCCGGGGTTTCCCACTGGCTCACCGGCGGCAGCACAGCGATCTCTGTCAGCGGCGGCATTTCGTCCGGCAGCAGCTTTCCGGCAGGTGCATGTTCGGGCTCGACCACGGCGGGATGTACTTCCCTCTTTTGCCAACGGGCATCGTATTCTTCACCCAGGTACAGGCCATTTGCTGTGATGGAAGAAGCCTGCCAGGTCCAGGTGGCGTCACTCTCGATCCGTTCGCTGGTCCCGTCGGCGTAGGTCAGCACGATGGCGGCACGCAGTCCCTTTGGGGTATGGTAGCGGTAGCCCCACTGGGAGTAGTCTTCGTTGTAGCCGCCGCCCAGCTGGACTGCAAAGGTGTTTTCGCCGATCTCTACGGTGTCTGTGATGTCGAAGGTCTCAAAATACACTTGCTTGTCGTACACGGTATTCGGCGGTTGCAGGTAGCCTGTGTTGACCGGTGCGTCGTTGCAGGTGCAATAGATACATCCCAATCCGGTGACATATGCTCTGGCATATGCCAATTCTTTTTGGATCGTAAAGCTTTTTTGGAACTGTGGTGCGTCCGGCACATCCTCTGTCCCACAGCCGATCCAGGGGGCTTTTGCCAGGTCATCGATGGCTGTTTCAAAGGAACAGGTAGCTGTCTCAGTTTCGCCGTTTTGGGACCACACGGTCAGCGTACACAGGTACATTGTGCCCGGACGAATGCCATTTTCGGCAGTGCAGGTATGCTGCATGGCACGGCTTTCGCGCTTACCGCTGTCCCATACGGGCTCCTCCTGTGCGGTGGTGATCCGGAGCCGGTAGGCAGACTGCACCTCGTCACGCAGGCCCTCGCCCGTATACTGCCACTAAAAAAGCAGGGAGGTGCCGGTGCCCAGTGGATCTTCCTTGCCGTTACAACGCATTTTGGATAGTTTCATATATGTTCCTCCTTCGTATCGATATCCAATAGCTCCACTGGATCACATTCGATACGGATATGGTTTTCCGGGTGCTTTCGCAGGATCGACTTGCCGCCTTTGTCACCGGACAAGGTAAGCAGTTCTTCCGTTAGCGTGGCGGAAAAGAGCGTGGGGTTGCCCATTTCGTTACCATGTCCCACGCAAGCTGTCAGCGGTTTTTCGGCTGCGGCATCTAACAGGTTCGTGATGGTTCCGGCGGTCAGGTTCGGCTGGTCGGCTACGGAAAAGCACAGGTAGTCCTCTTGGGTGAGCGGCAGAGACTGGATCCCGCAGCGGATGGTGGCGGCGATACCGGTGTGGCTGTCGGCACAGTGGAGAACACGTATGCCCTCCCGCCCACAAGCCTGCTCGATCTCCTGCCAGCAGGTGACCACGGTCAGGTGACAGTCGGTGCGGGTGGCTATGGCTTGCCGAAAGCTGTGCAGAGCCCAGGTGTACAGGGGTTGTCCTTGATGCAAGTCGGTCAGCTTGTTTTGGGTGCCGTATCGGCGGGAATAGCCGGCTGCCAGGTAGAGGATGTGGATCATGTCTTTGTCTCCGCGGCGATGTCCATAGCCACCTGTTCCGGCAGGATGGGCAGCTCTCTGTACCAATGGCCGGTGGCACGATACAGGGCGTGGGCGATGGCGGGGGCGGGGGTATTGATGACGATCTCTCCGATGGATTTGGCACCGAAGGGACCGCTTTGTTCGTAGCTGGGGGCGAAAGCAACGTGGAGTCTGCCGGTCTCCAGGCGTGTGGGGATCTTATATTGCAGGAAGGAATTTTCGCTGAGTCTGCCCTTTTGGTCGTATTGGATATTTTCGGTCAGCGTCATACCGATGGCCTGCACCAGACCGCCTTCCGTTTGGATCCGTGCCAGATTGGGGTTCACGGGGGTACCGCAGTCCACCACGGCGTGGTAGTCTAAGATCTCCACGGTGCCGGTCTCCGGATCCAGCTCGATCTCCACCATGCCTACCATAAACGGCGGCGGGGAGATGGGGGACGAATGGGAGCTGACGGCCTCTAAGGCTACGGTATTGCCGCACATGGATTTGGTGGCGATATCGACCAGGGTCACGCTGGCGCTGCCGTCTGCCTTCTGCACTTCTCTGCCGGAAAAGACCAGATCAGCGGGGGCGCAGTCCAGCATTTCGGCGGCTACGGTACAGATCTTTTCCTTCAGTTCCATACAGGCTTTTTCCACGGCCTTCCCGGTGACGTAGGTGGTAGAGGAGGCGTAGGAGCCGGAGTCATAGGGGGAGGCATCGGAGTCGGCACCAAATACGGTCACGTCGTCTACGGAGCAGTCCATACATTCGGCGGTCATTTGCGCTAGGATCGTATCGCAGCCGGTACCCATATCGGCCGCACCGATCCGCAGGACATAGAAGCCATCGTCGTTTAGCTTGACCGCTGCGGAGCCCACGTCTACGCCGGAGATACCGGAGCCTTGCATGGCCATAGCTACACCGGCAGAACGGATCTTGCCATTTGGCATGGTGCGCACCGGATATTTTTCGTTCCAGCCAAAGCTTTCGGCGCATTGGCGCATACACTCGTCCAAGGTGCAGGCAGAGGCGACTTCGTTGTAGTAGGCGGGCATGACCTGACCCTCTCGCACCATATTTTGCATCCGCAGTGCCACGGGATCCATGCCCAGCCGATCGGCCAGCTCGTTGACTGCCGATTCTACAGCGAAAATGCCCTGGGTAGCACCATATCCACGATAGGCACCGGCGGCTTCTACATTTGTATACACCACATCGTAGGCGAAGCGGAAGGCTTCCAGAGAACCGGTGTACAGGGGGATGGATTTGTGTCCGGACAGGCCGACGGTGGTGGGGCCGTGTTCGCCAAAGGCACCGGTGTTGGACAGGGTATGCACGTCCAGTGCACGGATCTTGCCGTTTTTGTCGGCACCGATCTTGACGGTCACTTCCATTTCGTGGCGGGGAGAACCGGCGATCTGGCATTCCCGGCGGGTATAGACCATGCGGGCGGCTCGTCCCGTCTGCCAGGTGACAAAGGCGGGATAGATCTCGGCCACCAGGGTCTGCTTGGCACCAAAGCCACCGCCGATCCGGGGTTTCTCCACGTGGATCTTGGACTTGGGAATGTCCAAAGCATGTGCTAAGATCCGGCGGGCGTGGAACACGATCTGGGTGGAGCTGACCACGTGGAGTCTGCCATAGGTGTCGATCTCGGTGTAGGTACGGAAGGTCTCCAGCATGGCTTGGTGACAGGCCTTGGTATGGTAGCTGTGCTGGAACACGATGTCGCAGTCGACGAACACGTCGTCTACGTTGCCATCGGATTCCACGCCTTGGGCACACAGGTTCCGCCGGTTATCGGCACCTACGTTGCACAGGGCCTTCCAGTTTTCTTCCGGATGTACAAGGATCGAGTTGTCCAAAGCAGTATGGAAGTCCAGCACCGGGGTCAGGACTTCGTAGTCCACTTTGATGAGGCGCAGGGCCTTGTCTACTGCCTTCTCGGTCTCACCGGCAACGATACACACAGCATCGCCAACAAAACGCACCCGCTGATCCAAAATGAGGCGGTCATAGGGGGAGGGTTCCGGGTAGGTCTGACCCGCCATGGTGAAGCGCTTCTGGGGCACGTCCTTGTAGGTGTACACCGCCACGATGCCCGGTACACGCATGGCGATATCCGTTTTGATCTCTCGGATCCAGGCGTGGGCGTGGGGGCTGCGCAGTACCTTGACAACAAGGCAGTCCTTGGGCGTTACGTCTTCTACATAGGCGGGCTTTCCCAGCAGTAGCTGCATGGCATCTTTCTTACGGACACCCTTGCCCACCGTTCGCATTTCCTGACTCATGGATTCTCCTCCCCTCGTTGGTTTTGTGCGTTTCGGGACGACAGGTAATTGCGGATCCCACGGAGCTGGCCTTCGTAGCCGGAGCAGCGGCACAGGTTGCCCGCCAGATAGGCACGGATCTCGTCGTCGGTGGGATCGGGGTTTTCCCGCAGCAGGGCGATGGTATTCATCACGTAGCCGGGGTTACAGAAACCGCACTGCTCGGCACCCTGGTCGGCGATAAAGCCCACGAAATCGGCAGCTTCGTCCTGCAAGCCTTCCAGTGTGGTGACGGTGTGACCGTTTACGCGGACGGCCAATACGGAGCAGGACAGCACCGGTTTGTCGTCCAGCAGCACGGTACACAGGCCGCACGCCGAGGTCTCACAGCCGCACTTGACACTGGCGCAGCCGTGATCCCGCAGGTAGGTATACAGGGTGGTATCCGGTGCGATGGTATCGGTTCGTTTTCTTCCATTTAATGCAAGTGTGATCTCCATTATTTTTTCTCCTGTAGTACATCGTTCACGGCACGGCGCACCAACACTTGACACAGGTGCTGGCGGTAGGCGGCGGAGGCTCGTCTATTGTCGGCGAATACACACTGTTCTGCGACCTCAGCGGCGATATTCTGAGCAAGATATTGCTCGGCAGCCGGATCGGTCGGCAGCGGGAAGGTATAGGGACAGGCACGCAGGGGTCTTGCACCTACGACGACGGTCAGGGTATCTTCGTGGCGGGCGACACAGGTATTGAGTACGGGAAAATCCGTGGCGGTATTGCGCTGGGCATAGCAGGCGGCGGCACGGACTCCCTTTGGGATGGTCACGTGGGTCAGGATGTCTTTGGTCTTTCCCATCTGGCTGAATTCCGTGATCGGCATGGTGCCGGCTTTATATAGAGTCACGGTGGCGTGGAGGGCCATCAGGGTAGTCAGCACATCGGAAAAGCCGAACCGGCCGAAGACGCTGCCGCCCACGGTCGCCAAGTTGCGGAACTGCACCCCTACGATGGGCGAGACGGTTTTTGCCAGCACGCCGTGGTAGGTATCCGCCAGACCCGGGTGGGTCTCCAGGGTACGCAGTGTGGTATAGGCACCGATCTGCCAGCTGTCCCCGGTATCCTCTACCCGATCCAGACCTAAGTCGGACAGGTCGATGGCGGTTCCGATCCGGCGGTCGCCCAGTCGCAACCACAGCATCCCGCCAAGGACAGCACTGTTTTTTTTCTGCGCCGCTTCCCAGGCTTCATCCAGGCTCTGGGGACGCAGATATGTATCGATGGTCAGCATGGTTTTTGTTTCCTTTTATTTATATAATAGTTTCGGTTTCTCGATAGCAAAAGCCTGTATCCCCATGGATCCGCAGACCGGGGTACAGGTTACGTAGGTGGGCCTCGGCTTGCCTATGATCCCTTGGGTCGGGGATCTCATGCAGGCAGGAGCGACCATTTGTTTTGGTCATATACAGGATACGATCGCCGTGGCGCAGGGCCTGGGTGGGATCGTGAAGGACGGCCACGATGGTCTTCCCTGCTTTCGCCAGCCGGTGGAGCATATCGAACAGGATCTCGGTATGGTTGAAATCCAGTGCAGAGGTGGGCTCATCCAGCAGCAACACGGGGGTATCCTGGACGGCGGCACGGAGTAAGGAGATCATTTGCCGTTCTCCTGCGCTCATGGCAGCCAGATCCCGTGTGAGCAGGGGCTCGATGTCGAACTGCTTTGCCATGGTGTGGATCCGTTCTTTGTCCTGGGCTTGCAGTCTGCCGAAGAGGCCTTTTGTTGGATAAAAGCCCATTTCGATCCGATCCATGCCGGTCAGGCCTTCGATCACGGGATCGTTTTGGGTCATAGTTGTTACCAGAGCGGCTCTTTGTCGAATAGATACGCCTGCAAGGTCGGTGCCGGAGATGGTGATATGGCCGCTTGTCAGGGGGATACTGCCCTGTATGGTGCGCAGTAATGTGGTCTTGCCACAGCCGTTTTCACCGAGAAGCATACAAACCTCGCCGCATTCGACTTGCAGAGACACATCGTTCAGCACGGGATGGCTGCGGTATCCGGCACACACGTTTTGCAGTTGTAGTACGCTCATGCCATATCCCTCCCTCGTTTGCACAATAGTATGGTCAGTACGGGGATACCGGCTGCTACGGTGAAGATGCTGACCGGCAGTTCGGCACCGTTGCCTATGGTTTTGGCAGCCAAATCGGCGGCGGTGAGCAGGATCCCGCCTATGATGCCGCAATACAGCAGGTATGCGCCTTTGCGTTGGGGATAGAGAAAACGGGTGATATGGGGGGCGATCAGGCCGACAAAGCCGATGCAGCCGGTCAGCGATACCGAAGCGGACACCACCAATGTGGCCAGTGTCAGCAGGATGCACCGCCAACGATCGGGGGACAGACCCATGGCACGGCACTCGTCATTGCCCAGAGACAGCATGGTGGCCGGTCGGTGGAACAGGAGCAGCAGCAAGAGGGTGGGCAGAGACAGCAGTAGAAAGGGCAAAAAGCGTTCTCCCGATACGGCGGCCAGACTGCCCATGGTCCAGAAATCGATGGCGGCCAACTGGCGTTCCGGATCGGCTAAGGTTTTCAGCACCATAAGACCTGCATCGGCGGCAGAGGAGATCAGGATCCCCGCTAAGATGTAGGTACCAATGCGTTCACCACCGGCAAAATGTGCCAGCAGGAGCACCAGTATCAGGGACAGGATCCCGCCGCAGAACGCAAAGCCCATTCGAAGCCAGGAGCTGCCGATGCCCAGCACGATGGCCAGCGCTGCCCCAAAGGATGCCCCGGAGGCAACACCGGTCAGGTCGGGGGAGGCCAGGGGGCTACGGAACAGGAGCTGGTAGACGCCGCCAGCCACGCCCAAGATCGTGCCGGAGAGCAGAGCGGTCCCCACACGAGGAAGACGCAGGCTCCAGAACACACGGGTGGGCATGGACTGGTCGGCTTTGGGGAGAAGCATTTCCCGCAGACTGGTAAGCACGTCGGCTAAGGTCAAAGGATAGCTGCCGGAAGCGGTGGAGACGGCCAACAGGAGCAATAGCAAAAGCAGCAGTACGGCGGTGGTAACTCGGTTCCTATGTACCGTATGCATTACTGCAGCAGGGCGGCATCGGGGGTAAAGCCGTAGAAGGTCTCATAGAAGGCGGTGGCATCCTGCGTGAAGGCTTCGCCGGTGTACACAGCGGGGTGCAGGACGGAGGTCATCCACATAGCACCTAAGATACCGGACGGGATGGGGGAATCCCATTCTTCCAGCTGGGAGGGCATGGCGTAGATGGCATCGTTCTGTACGGCGGTGAGAGAGGAGAGCTGGCTATCGGCACGGATGTCGTCGGCGATATAATCGGCACCGGAGGGGATCACGATCACGTCCGGGTCATAGGTCAAAATGGTCTCGTAGGATACTTCTGTCCAGTAGTCACCATCTAAGGCATCGCCCGCATTGACACCACCGGCCAGGTCGATGAGGGAGCTCTGGTACATATCGGCAGGTGCGGTGGTCAGGTAGGAGGAGTTGCCGCCCATATAGACCACGGGCTTTTCGGTATCGGCGGTCAGGGCAGACAGGGTATCCATCTGGGTATCGTAGTAGGTGATCAGCTTGTCGGCGGCTTCGGACACACCGCAGGCTTCACCGATGATGGACAGCATATCACACAGGTCTTCGTGGTTTTCCGGGTTTACCAAGATCACGGAAAGGCCAAGGTCCGTCAGGGTCTGGGCAGCTTCCGACAGCTTCTGGGGCATGATCACCAGATCCGGTTCCAGAGAGGCGATCAGCTCTACGTTGGATTCCTTCATGGTACCCACGGCGGGCAGCTCCAAAAAGTCCGGTGCGCTGAGCTGGTAGATGGGGCGGCTGGCGGCTTTATTCTCGATGCCTACCATACGATCGGACAGACCCAGCGCCATAACGGCGTAGGAGGAGACGTAATAGCAGCTGACGATGGTCTCTGCCGGTTTCTCCAGTTCTACGGTGCGGCCGGCCTGGTCGGTCAGGGAGATCACCTCGGGTTCGGTAGCGGTGGTGTCTGCCACAGTGGTATCGGCGGCGGTATCCGATTCGGAAACGGCAACGTCGGTATTGGTGCAGGCAACGGTTTGCAGCAGCAGGGCGGCGGTCAGGGCGAACAGGGCGATGCGTTTTTTCATGATGGTACTCCTACTATGTTGTGTCGTTTTTACCTATATATTATACCACAAAAGCGGCACTATGGCAAGGTTTTGGACGCAAGATTTGCACCAAGGTCAATGCGGATCCGCATGAATCTTAGTCATAGATGCGTTCTTTTGCAGAAACTGCTTATAGAACCAAAAGCCAACGGCGGTGGTGATGGTCTCGGTCACGGGGAAGGTCAGCCAAAACCAGGTCAAGCCGAACCGGGCAAAGAGAAATCCCAACGGGACAAAGCAGACTACGGTGCGGATCACGGTGAGGAGAGAGCTTTTCAGCCCTTCCCCTACGGCCTGGAAGAACACCGGGAAGGTCAGGGATGTCACCATGGGGATAAAGCTCACGCCGATGAAATGGAAGCCCACGGTGCCTATGTCGATGACCGTTTGATCCGATGTGAAGACGTGGAGCATGGGACCGGGGATGGTCTCAAAGCACAGGGTACCTACAGCCATCAGTGCCATGCCGAACAGCACGGCCGTTTTCATGGTCTTGCGGCATCTGTGCAGGTCGCCGGCGGCGTAGTTATAGCTGACGATGGGCACGATGCAGGTCTGCATGGCACCTAAGGGGATAAAGAAAAACGTTTGCCACTTGTAGTAAAGCCCTAAGGCGGTGACGGCTTCGTTGGAGAAGGTAGCTAAAATCAGGTTCAGGCCCAGGATGTAGAAGGTATAGGCGGACTGCATGAGCATATTGGGCACGCCCAGCCGGAAGATGTTGGCCACGTAGGCGGGGTATTTCCGGAAAGCGGGCGAACGGTGAAAGCCCTTGATGACCACAACGGCGGCGGCTACGATCTGTCCGGCTACGGTGGCAACGGCGGCGCCGGCGATCCCCATTTCCGGCAGGTCAAAGAGGCCGAAGATGAGCAGCGGGTCTAAGATGATATTGGTGATGGCACCGAGGATCTGGGCGATCATGGGGGTGCGCATATCGCCATAGGCTTGCAGGACCTTTGTCCAGATGCTTTCCAAGAACAGACCCACGCTTGCCACGCAGACGATACGGCCATAGACGATGATCTCCTCGATGACGACCGGGGAATCGGTGGACATGGCGGCGTAGGCGGGCAGAATACACCAGCTGATCCCGGCAAACAGGATCCACAACGCCAGACCCAAGCAGGTACCAACGCCGGCATATTCTTCGGCTTCTTTGGTTTTGCCGACCCCCAGCCGTGCTGCCATGACGGTGTTGATCCCCACGCCTGTCCCCACAGCCAAGGCGATCATGAGCAGCTGCATGGGGTAGATGATGGATAAGGCGGTGAGTCCTGTGCCGTCGTATTGGCCGATGAAAAAGCTGTCAACGATATTATACAATGCCTGGATGAGCTGGGCCAGCATGACGGGTGGGGCAATTTTGAGTAGGATCTTGCCAATGCTGGCAGATGCGTACAGGTCCTTTTGGTCGATGGATGCAGCCATGATTTTCCTCCGAAAATGGTTTTAGGATCAGTCCCGTGGCATTATACGCCTTTTTACAGGATTTGTCAAGGGGATGCGGAAAATTGATTTCCGTGGAAAACCCATCTCTTTTGTTCCCGCAGGCAGGATTTTTCGGGGAAAATTGCCGCGAGCCCTTGACACATCCGGGTGGAAACATTATAATAGATGAAAGTGGCAGGAGATCTGTCCATTTTATCAAGCATAAAGGATCGAGAAAAATGGGTTACTTATTTTGTGCGCTGGCTCTTTTGATGGGGGCCACCAAGGGGTACTGTGGAAAAAAGACCAGCGGTACCATTTCGTCGTTTGCAGATACCATGCTGTTCAATGCGGTGCGGATGCTCATTTGTATCCCCATCGGGCTGCTGTTTGTGTTCGTGTACACGTCTTCGCTTTCCGGGCTGGCGATCGATGGCAAGACGCTGCTGATCTCCGCGGTGGCCGGGGTCGCTACCTCTGTATTCGTAGTCACCTGGATCGCGGCGGTGCGGACGGGGGCTTACATGATGGTGGACGTGTTCCTGACGTTAGGCGTTGTGGTGCCGGTGCTGGCTTGCCGGGTCTTCTTTGCGGAGGCGGTGCGCTGGAACCAGATCGTGGGGATCCTGCTGCTGGCGGTAGCGGCCTACATCATGTGCGGCTACAACAATGCCATTGGCAAGGCGCAGATCACGCCCGGTTCCCTGCTGCTTTTGACCGTATGCGGTGTAGCCAACGGGATCACGTCCTTCTCCCAGAAGTGGTTCCGCTATGAGAGCACGGCGGATGTGTCTGTGTACAATTTCTACACCTATGTATTTTCGGCGGTGATCCTGCTTTTGTGCTGGGCTGTGGTACATAGCAAAAACCCGGCAAAGGCGACGGATACTGGTGCGGATCGGAAAGCGGTCATCCAGAAATTGGCAGTGTATGTGGTGATCATGTCCCTGTGCCTGTTCCTGCATTCCCTGTTCTCCACCATGGCTGCCGGGTATCTGACCTCCTCGCAGCTGTATCCGCTGATGCAGGGTGGGTCGCTGGTGCTGTCCATGTGCATGTGTGCGCTGTTCTTCGGGGAGAAGATCACGGGGCGGTGCGTACTGGGGATCGGCGTGGCCTTTGCGGCACTGCTTTGTATCAATCTGTTGTAAACCAATTTACACTACATAAAGGAGTTTTCTTATGTCTGAATATCTTTGGCAACCAAGACCGGATCATATTCCCGTGCTGGGGCACCGTGGGATCTGCGCACGGTATCCGGAAAACACGCTGATCTCCTTTGATGCCGCCATCGAGCTGGGCTGTGACCTGATCGAATTCGACATCAACATCACGAAGGACGGGGTGCCGGTGGTGATCCACGACAACACCATCGATCGGACCTGTGTGGGGCATACGGGCGCTGTGCGGGACTACACCCTGGAGGAGCTGAAAAGCTTTGATTTCTGCACGGAAAAGTTTGCCGACAAGTTCCCGGGCACGCCCATCCCCACACTGCGGGAGGTACTGACGCTGGGGGCAAAGAAGGATACCCTGTGCTACAACATCGAGATCAAGGATTACACAGAGGAATGTGTGGACAAGACCATGGCGCTGGTGCGGGAATTTGGGATCGCAGAGCGGACGGTGATCGCCAGCTTCTCGGTGGCTGTGCTGCAATACACCCAGAAGTCCTATCCGGAAATGCGTACCCAGGGCTTCCCCACTCGGATCCTGCCGGATGCACCCATGGAGCTGTACGACCGGATGTATGGCATGGGGATCCCGGTGACCTGGCCCGGCTGCACGGAGGAACAGATCGCCGCAGATGTGCAGTTTGCTATGGATCACAATATCCTGCCCTGGCTGTTCTGTGCGGACACGGAGGAAGTGGTCATGCAGTGCGTGCGGCACCATTGTGCCAACATCACCGGGAACGATCCGGCTGTGGCTTTGACGGTGCTGCGGAAGCTTGGGCTGCACGACTGAATTAGGCGGTTGTCTTATTTAATTTCGGCACTCGCCTAATACAATATGGACAAAAGAAATCCCATGAAACGGATCAAATGGATCTGGTTTCATGGGATTTGCTTGTTTTTAGGCAGTCATCTTATTCATGGAGCATTACACCCGTGCTTGGTATCTTAGCTGTACTGTGTAATAAGGCATTTGTCTTATGCAGATGATATGTCTATGATCCTGCGACAGTGGTGTTTGTTCCGGGCACTTCCCCGCTGTCATTGTCAGTTGAGGGGATACAGAACGGCATCCAGTGCGGGGACGGTGATCTCTTTTCCATCGATCCGGCATACGGCGGCGTTGTCTCCGGGGTTGACCAGGATCTGTGCCTGTTTGCCGTCGGGCGTTTCCCAGGCGGTGGTGTGGATGGCCGGGAAGGTGCGCATTCTGCCGCTGACCTCATAGTCGATGGTGCCACCGTCTACGGGCTTTGCCGGGATCATGCGGCCGTTGCACAGGTAGGGCTTGCCCTCCTCTTTGTAGAAGCGGGTCAGGTTCCGGACCATGGTCAGCGTTTTTGCCTTATCCGGTGCGTGCTCGAAGTCTCTGGTACCCCAGTTGGGCATCAAGATCCCGTCAGGGGTCAGCACCAGCGTCATGCAGTCGCCGGCGGCAAAGGAGTACGCCATGCGCCAACGGAGGGAATCCACGTCGGAGCGGAAGGGGCAGCTCACCTGGTTCCCCATGAAATTGCGCAGGTATTCGTGGTAGATATAGGCATACAGCGGAACTGCCTTGCCGATGAAATAGTTGAGCTCGAAACGGTTATCACTGAACAGCAGGTTGCCGATGAAGGGCTCTGCCGCGGCAGATTCACAGCCGAACAGCATTTTACCGCCAATGTCGTTCCATTCACCCAGGATCGTTTGCATATTGGAGGTCATCCACGGGCCGGGAACATCCGGGTGGCCGTGGTTCTTGCTATAGCAGAAATATTGGCCGCCGCCGTGGTTTTGGTCCAGGATCTGGGCATAGTCTACGCCGCTCTGGATCAGGGGGGTATAGGCATCCAACAGCAGCTGGCGACCTACCTCGGAGGCGGGACAAATGTCGTAGCCGGAGCGCTGGCCGGTGCAGATATGGCTGATGGCGACCTTGCCGTCGGGACCTGCGCACATACCGGCTTCCAAACCGTTTTCGTCGAAGGTCTTTTGGTTGTTGTATTCGGCGATCAGGTTGCTCTGGATGGTATAGCCGAAGCCAGAGCAGTACACACCCAAGAGGTCGCCTTTTTCGTGTAGAGCATCTAAGAAGCTGCGGAAGTTCTCTTCTCCACCAAAGGGCGGCCATACATACGGCGGTGCCCAGGGTGCGGTGCCTTCCCAATGCATGAGCAGTACCAGCAGGCGGCTGTCCGTGGCCTCTCGCAGTTCGTCGATCAGCGGCAGGGCGTTGGTGTAGGGGAACAGCTTATTGGGGGTCATGGTGTCCATGTCATGGATGCCTCTGACCGGGTAGGAGATGATCAGGGGCGAATCCGGATACCAGTCAGGCAGGTTGGGATTATCGCTGATCTTATACACACGGGGCGGCAGTGCAGAGGCGAACCAGGTGCGGTACCGTTCGGCTGCCGATTCCCAGCTGCCAGCTACGGCAGACCAGATAATGGGGTAGGTCTGGTAGAAGGGTTCGCCGCAGGATACGCCGCAGAACAGACGCAGCTGCATGGTCACGCCGCCGTTTTCCGGGCCCTGCTCCGGGTAGAAATCGATGCCTTTGACACCACGAGCCGGGTCATGGGCACCTATGTACAGCCCCACATCCTCCCAGATGTAGGCCAGCATTTGGGTGCAGACCATGTTGGGGAACACCGGGAAGCAGCCCTCCGAGGGATACCGGGGTTCCATATGACGCAGGTGAGAGCTTTCCCGCAGCTCGATGTTGGACACAAGAGCCCCTTCGTTATAGGGGAACAAGATCGAACCGCCAACGGACGGATCGTTTTCCACCAGCGTTGGCAGGGTCACCAGGGGGAAATCCACCCATTCTACCACGTGGTCTGCATCCGGGGTCACGTCGATGCGCCAGGCAGCCTCACCGGCTTCGTTTGCCAGATGCACTGTGGCAATCAGACCCGGCATGGCGGCAAAATCGGTATACACGGCGCCGTCTTCCGTCTCGGTACAGGTGGCGGCATCGTAGGCGCTACAGGTGGTGCCGTCGCCCGCTTTGTCCAGCAGATGGATGCGGAACAGGGGGGATGGTGCGCACAGCCGTTCCTTTCCGTTCAGGCACAGGGACGACACGGTTTTGGCGGTAAAATCCACCGTGAGATCAAAATTTCGTAAAGCAAGCTGCATATGCTTCGCTCCTCCTTTTGCACTTGGTTTGAGAATACGACCATAGTTTTGTCAATAGTATAGCATATTTGCCAGAAAAATACAATCCCCCTGCGGCGAAAAAGTGAAAATCGGGGTCTGCGGTGTTTTTCGGCTTTGGCGGTTGATTTTCCTGTCGAATTATGGTATACTATTGCTGTATTCTTTTTTCGTGAGGTGTTGTCATGCCGCATTTGCTGCTCGTGGACGGGCACAATCTTCTTTTCAAAATGTTTTACGGTATGCCGGAGATCCGGGGGCGGGATGGAGGCAAGGTGCAGGCTGTGGTGGGCTTTGCCAGTGCTATGCGCAAGGTGGTGCAGCTATGTCGGCCTTCCCACATGCTGGTGCTGTTCGACAGCGAGGAAAACGGCGACCGGCGGCAGATGTGTCCGGATTACAAGGCGAATCGGCCGGACTACAGCGCCATGGCACCGGACGACTGCCCCTTTACCCAGCTACCCTACATCTATAAGCTGTTGGAGAAAATGGAGATCCCCCATGCGGAGATCCATGGATGTGAAGCGGACGATGTGATCGCTGCCTATGCGCTGACATGTGCGGCACGGGATTGGACGGTGCTGATCATGTCCACCGATCGGGACTACTACCAGCTCATTCGGGAGAATGTTTCGGTGATGCTGTATCGAGGGTTCGACAGCTCCTTTGTGACGCCGGAGACGGTGCTGGAAAAATATGGTGTGCTGCCGGAGCGGTTTGCGGATCACAAGTGCCTGACCGGGGACAAGAGCGACAACATTGCGGGGATCCCGGGCATTGGACCCAAACGGGCAGCGGATCTGCTCAATCGCTATGGGGATCTGGAAGGGATCTTAGCCCATGTGGAAGAAGTCTCGCCACCAAAGGTACGGCAGGCGCTGCTTTCGGCGGAAGAGGTGCTCATGCGGAATCGGCAGCTGATCCTGCTGGATGGCTCGGCGCCGCTGCCCTTTGAACCGGATACGCTGGCGGCACCACGATATGTGTCCGGGGGCCAGGCGGTTTTGGAAGATATTGGCGTATTTTGATGTAAAAAGAGAGGATCGCTCCTCTCTTTTTTGGTGTGCTTTTTGGATCAGTTTTCTTCCAGCTTCATATATTCTTCGATGACCTTGGCATATTCGGTCTCGGCCTTTTTGATCTGGGAGGCGTATTCGGATTCGGTGGTGTTGGCGTTTTTGGATACCATATTCTGGATGGTGAAGGCGATACCGGTGTTGTACATATAGCCAAAGTCGAACACACGGCAGGACATGAGCAGATCCAGCATTTCGCCGGATTCGGCATCCCGGGAATAGCGGTTCTTCAGTGCGGTATCGAAATAGGCGGGCAGCACCTGCTTATAGGTCTCGGCGTTCAAGGCTTCGATGATGATGGAGGTTCTGGCGGGATCCGCAATGGTGATGGGTACCATCATGGTACCGTGGGCACCGTCGGCCATGGTGTAGTAGCTGGCCTGGTCTTCGTCGTACTTCGGGTACGGGATGATGGAGAAATCGAATTCCAGGTCACCAAAGCCGGTGGAGTTCTGGAACAGGCCGGTGTAGCACAGCAGGTTGCCGGCATTCCAGGTTGACGAGCCGGAGCCCCAGCCCTCGGTCATACCGCCGGTGGATTCCCAATAGAGTGCATTGAGCTTGACCACGATGTCGTGGGCCTTTTCCCGGTCGATGGCCACATAGGGTAGTCCGTTTTCGTCCAGTCCGGCCACGGGGTTATCGAAGGCATACTGGTAGGTGACAACGGCGCTGTAGGGGTCGCCGGAGATGGCCAGGCGGTCGTCAAAATCCTTGGCTCCGTTGGCATTCAGATCCACGTACACGGTATCGGCCAGCGTCTTCAAATAATCGTATGTCCAGCGGCCGTCGTTGACTACGTCGTAGATATTTTCCAGATCGTATTCCAATGCGATCTCCTGGTTGTAGTACATACAGTAGGTGAACCGCAGCACGTCCAGGCAGTATTCGCCGATCATGGCATAGGCGTGGCCGTTCACCGATAGTGCCTCGGCGGCGTTCCCGATGTACCAGGGTTTGGTCAGATCCACGTAGGGCAGCTGGGTATACCAATCCAGATACACGCCGGAGGTACAGGTACCGGCCATTTGGGTCACCTGATTTTCCACCACATCATAGCTGCTGTCCCCTGCCAATACGGCGGCTTGGGCGGTAGCATGGGGGGCACTGCCGTTGTTCTCTGCGTACTCTGCCAACAGCTTGATATCGAAGCGTTCCATGATCCGTTGGTTACGTTCGTAGATGGCGTCGTCCACCACGTCTCCGGTCAGCTCCAGCTCTACGCCGATGTCGTTGACAAAGTCGTCCCGGTCACGGGTCAGGACGCAGAAAGCAGCACCATCGAATTTTTCATCCGGCAGATCATCCGGAATGGCCATACGTGCCTCCTGGGCTGTGGTCTCTCTTTGTGTCTCCGGTGTGGTGGTAGCAGTGGTCTCGTTCTCGGCAGTATTCCCACAGGCGGTAACCGTGGAGACCAGCAGCAATAGTGCCAGAAGCATCGACAGATTTCTATATTTCATACGACATTCCCTCGTTTTTCATAGAATCATTTAGTTAAATGTATTATAACGCATTTTCTCTGGATTTGCAATACGTACATTCCACAAATTCTGTGGTCACAATTTAGTCATTTTCACAAAGCCCCCTCGTGACGATATCGTGACGAAAGTGTAAATTCCGTCCGGAACCGGTTGCATTTTATTTTCGCTTTTGGTATACTATATAATAGGTAGAAATTTTGTAGCAACCATGGGCTGTCTTGACCTGCGTTTGCTGCTATAGTGAGGTGTTATTTTGCTGAAAAACAGGACGATTCTTCGTGAAAAGATCATGGAATCCCTGCATTCGGTACTGCCGGTGGCACTGATCGTGCTGATCCTGTGCTGTACCCTGACACCCGTTTCCGGTGGGATGCTCATAACGTATCTGGCCGGGACGGTGCTGGTCGTGCTGGGGATGGGGCTGTTTACGCTGGGTGCAGAGACGGCCATGACACCCATGGGGGAATATGTGGGTGCGCAGATGACCAAATCCAGAAAGATCTGGAACATCATCTGTATTTCCCTATTCGTTGGGATCATGATCACCATTTCGGAACCGGACTTACAGATCTTGGCCGGGCAGGTGCCTACCATTCCGTCTACGGCACTGATGCTGTCGGTGGCAGTGGGCGTGGGTGTCTTTTTGGTGGTATCCATGCTGCGTATCCTGTTCCATGTGGAGCTGCGGTATTTTCTGTGGGTCTTCTATGCCATTGTGTTTGCGTTGGCGATCTTTGTGGATCCCTCCTTCCGCTCTGTTGCCTTTGACTCCGGCGGGGTCACGACCGGGCCTATGACGGTGCCGTTCATCATGGCGCTGGGTGTGGGTGTGTCCTCCATCCGTTCCGACAAGGGGGCCGGGGACGACAGCTTCGGTCTGGTAGCACTTTGCTCGATCGGGCCCATTCTGGCGGTGCTGATCCTGGGGCTGGTGTTCCAGACGGGCAATGCGGCGTACCAGGCAGAGGCGTATCCGGTGCCTACGGAATCTCGTGAGATGTTTTTGCTGTTCTGCAAGAATATCCCCCATTACATGAAGGAAGTGGCTATGGCTGTTGGGCCTATCGTGCTGTTCTTCTTTATCTATCAGGCACTGCACGGGCGCATGGGTCGTGAGAACCTACTGCGGATCGGCGTGGGGATCGTGTATACATATGTGGGACTGGTGATGTTCCTCACGGGTGCCAATGTGGGCTTCATGCCGGCGGGGCAGTACATCGGCACGCTCATTGGGGGGGCAAGCTGGCGTTGGCTGGCGATCCCCATTGGTATGGTCATTGGGTACTTTATCGTGGCGGCAGAACCGGCGGTACACGTGCTGAAAAAGCAGGTGGAAGACATCACGGCGGGGGCGATTCCCTCTCGTGCGTTGGAGATCACGCTGGGGATCGGTATTGCCTGCGCTGCCGGGATCGGGATCCTGCGGGCGTTGACGGGGATCAGTATCTTCTATTTCTTAGTGCCGGGCTATGTGCTGGCGCTGGTGCTGACCTTTTTTGTGCCGCCGATCTTTACGTCCATTGCCTTTGACTCCGGTGGCGTGGCATCCGGTACCATGACGGCTACCTTCCTTTTGCCCTTCACCATGGGGATCTGTGAGGCCAGCGGTGGGAATGTGGCGACCGATGCGTTCGGGATCGTGGCCATGGTGGCGATGATGCCCCTGATCACCATCCAGATCTTAGGTTTGATCTACAAGCTCCGTCTGGCAAAGGCAGAAAAGGGATCCTCTGTCACGGATCTGTATACGGACGACGACATCATCGATCTGTGAGGTGGTTTATAGATGAAAAATATTCACGTACTGATTACGATCACCCGCCGGGCGGACAGCGAAGCCTTTGTGCAATATTATCTGGAGCATGATGTGCCGGTGGTGTATTCCTCCATTGCAGAGGGGACGACCCGGATGAAGACGCTGGCACGGCTGGGGCTGGAGCAATCCGAGAAAACGCTACATTTTGCGGTGCTCCCCGGCAACCGAACGGAAAAGATCCTGCGGGGCTTGTCTCGAGATATGCAGATCGATCTGCCCGACCGAGGCGTGGCGCTTGCCATTCCGCTGAGCAGCGTGGGTGGCGCACGGACCTTGCAGGTCTTTCTGCAAGGTGTAGAGCTGAACGAAATAGAAGGAGATGCCATGGAAAGTGCATATGAACTGATCATCGCTGTTGCTGCGTCCGGATATACGGATGTGGTGATGGATGCCGCCAGAGAAGCCGGTGCCGGAGGTGGTACTGTGGTCCATGCCAAGGGGACGGCTGCGGCGAAGGATGCCGAAAAGTTCTTTGGTATGTCGCTGGCCGAGGAGAAGGAAATGATCTTTATCGTGACCAACGGCAAGAACAAGAAGGACATCATGCGAGCCATCATGCAGAAGGCCGGTGTGGATTCGGATGCCCATGCGCTGGTGTTCTCGCTGCCGGTTGCGGCTACGGCTGGATTCCGGCTGGTGGATGCGGACGGGGAGACTACGGAAGCATAAGCTACATACCATAGAAAAACAGAGGTACGCTCTTTGGGGAGGTACCTCTGTTTTGGTTTATGGGATCATTTGTCCAGCAGGGCCAGCATTTCCGGATCGATCTTTCTATCCCGGTAGTAGTATTCTCTATCGTGTTCGCCGATCTCCCGGACCACACGGCAGGGCGTACCCATGGCGACCACGTTGGCGGGAATGTCTCGGCTGACTACGCTGCCGGCACCGATGACGGAATTGTCGCCGATGGTCACGCCGGGCAGGATAGTGGTATTGGCACCGATCCAGACGTTGTTGCCGATGGTGACGGGAATGGAGAACTGTGCTACCTGACGGCGCAGATTGGGCTGGATGGGGTGGCCGGTGGTGGACACGACCACGTTGGGGGCAAACATGACGTTATCGCCAATGTGGATCTCGCCGTCGTCCACCAGGGTCAGGTTGAAGTTGGCGTAGCAGTTTTTGCCGAAATAGGTGTTCATGCCCCAGTTGGCGTGGAAGGGGGGCTCTAAGTACAGGTTCTCACCGGCACCGCCTAAGAATTTTTCCAGGATCTCCCGGCGCTTTTGCATATCGGTGGGTCTGGTGTTGTTGTACTCGTACAGCAGATCCATTTGTTCCACCTGTCTTTTGACCCAGGCTTCGTCGTCGCAGAAGTACAACATACCTGCCGGGATCCGTTCTTCTCTATCCATTTTCGTTTTCTCCTTTGTGCAGTGTGATGCTCTGCCCATAGTATACCATATTTTTCTCCGTTTGAAAAGATTTTTTGGAAATTTTCTTGCACAATGTCGCAGATTGTGGTATACTGTATCCATCACAAGTTATAAAAGCAATAAAGGAGATACTTTTATGCAGATCACAGAGATCCAGATCCCGGTGGGGGCTACGGCTCCCTTCCGGATGCTACATATGTCCGACAACCACCTTTGCTTAGCGGATGAGCGGGACGACGTGCGGAAGAACGATTTGGCGAAAAATCGAGGCAGAGACTTCACCGGTGGGCATCCGGAGCGGCTGCTGTCCCATCTGGCCGATCTGATGGACTTTGCCAAGGGGGAGAACATCGGGGTCCTGCACACCGGGGACATGATCGACTTTGTGTCCGAGGCCAATTTGGACTACACCAGAGAGACCTTTGCCGGGGCCGATGTGTTTTGTGCGGCGGGCAACCATGAGTTCAGTCTGTACGTGGGGGAGGCATGGGAGGATGAGGCTTACAAGCAGCAGAGCCTTTCTCACGTGATGGAAGCCTTCCCGGGGAATTTCTGGTTTCAGACGAAGGTCGTGAATGGTGTGAAATTTATTGCCATCGAAAATGGGTATTACTACATCACCGACGAGCAGTTTGCGTTGTTCCAGGAAGCGGTGGCAGATGGGATGCCGGCGGTGCTGCTGGTACACAATCCGCTGTACTCCAAGGATATGTATGCCCAATACATGGCTGGGCGTGGGCCTGCGGAGCCGCCGTATCTGTTTGGCTGTCCGGAACCGCTGCTGCGCACGCTGGATGCCCACCGGTATCGGCAGCAGAAGCCCGATGCCACTGCCACGGCGTTCTTAGAGCTGTGCAACTCGCTGCCCAATCTGAAGGCTGTGCTGGCGGGACATTTGCATGTTCCCTTCTCCACCAAGCTGGATAGCGGGATCCCACAGTACGTGGCTGGGGCCGGTTATGCGGGAGAAGCCAATCTGTACACGTTCCTGTGAGGTTTCGTGATGGAATGGTTGGATATTGTTGACAAATATGGTGAGCCGGTGGGGGCTGTGGTGGAACGATCGGCGGCACATCGGCATGGTGTTCCCCATCGGACAGCGCACGTGTGGCTATTCCGGCGGGAAGGTGGACGGATCCAGATCCTGTTGCAGAAACGGAGCGATACCAAGGATTCCTTCCCCGGCTGTTGGGATATTTCCAGTGCGGGGCATATTCCGGCGGGAGTGGACTATATTCCCTCTGCACTGCGGGAATTGTCGGAGGAACTGGGGCTGGTCGTACCGGCAGAGGCACTGCACTATTGTGGGTGGAAGCGGATCGTTTGCCACGACAACTTTCGAGGGATCCCCTACCACGATCGGCAGGTGACACGGATCTATGCCCTCTGGTACACGCCGGACATGGGTGCGTTTCGGTTGCAGGCAGAGGAGATCGCAGACGTGCAGTGGATGGATTTTGGGGAATGTCTCCGTGGGGTAGCGGAGGGTGCGTTCCCCACCTGCATCGATCTCTGGGAGCTGCGGATCCTTGCGGCTTGGCTGCGCAGTGGAAAATGAAACAAAAAGAGATAGCGGGATACAGAGCCGTCTCCCTTTCGTTAGCTTTGGTCTAACGTTTGGGGGGCGGTTCATATCGGCTATCTCTTTTTCTTATGGTGGGTATTATATCCGGTATTCCGGGATGACTTTGTGCAGGGCTTCTCTAACGGTCTCGGCTTCTCCGGTGGCTACAGCGGCTTGCAGGAACTGTAGCTTTTCGGCTACGGTCTCTCGGCTGGGAGCAAGCTCTTTTTCCCGGTAGATCAGGGGATTTTCCGTCTTCTCCACCCGATCCGGGCTGAGAAACAGTTCTTCGTACAGCTTTTCGCCGGGGCGCAGGCCGATCTCTCGGATCTGGATATCTCGGTAGGGTTCCAGGCCGTACTGACGGATCAGGCTTTCGGCCAGCGTCAGGATCTGCACCGGTTCGCCCATATCCAGCACGTACAGGTCGCCGTTATGGGCTATGGCACCGGCGGTCATCACCAGCTGTACGGCTTCGGGGATCAACATGAAATACCGGGTGATCCGTTTGTCGGTGAGCGTGACGGGGCCACCGGCTTCGATCTGCTGGCGAAACAGGGGGATCACGGAGCCGTTGGAGTCCAGCACATTGCCAAAGCGCACGGCCGCAAAGCAAGTCCGGCTGTCCCGGCGGCTTTGTAGGATCCATTCGCACATCCGCTTGGTGGCACCCATGATGCTGGTGGGATGCACGGCCTTGTCGGTGGAGATCAGGATGCACTGCGCTACGCCATGGGCTTCACACAGGTCTGCCACGTTGCGGGTGCCAAAGATGTTGTTCTTGACGGCTTCGTCGGGGCAACGCTCCATCAATGGGACATGCTTGTGGGCGGCGGCGTGGAAGACGATCTGGGGGTGATACCGGGCAAACAGGCGATCCAACTTCGCTTTGTCCCGGACGGAGGCGATCTCCACGGTCAGTCTTTTGCCCTGCTGCCACAACGCTTGCTGCAAGGCGTAGGCGTTGTTTTCGTAGATGTCCACCACGATCAGGGCTTTCGGGGCGCAGTCGGCCAGCATACGGCATAAGGCACTGCCGATGGAGCCACCGCCGCCGGTCACCAGGATCACTTTGTCTTTGTAGTAGGCCTGGATCGCTTTGGTCAGCAGCCAACGAGGGGGGCGAGAAAGAAATGCAGTGAGAGCATCGGTCGATTGGGGGAGCATAGGATTGTTGTTCATACGTTCGTTTCGCTTTTCGGTGCAGGTTTCTCTTGGAAGAAGTACACGCCGTAGTGGGCTTTGATCTCTCTATCCCGGCAGAATTCGTTGTAGTCGGGATCCAGGCCGGCCTTTTCTACCCTTTCGATGTCTCCCCAGGTGAACACGGGATAGGCGATGTCGAAGGTGTCTAAGAATTTGGGATCCTTTTCTTCGATGCCGGCTTTGGTTTCCGGGGTCATATCGTGAGCTTCGATCCGCACACCCTTTGCCAGACACAGGAAGTCGATGGTGTCCATGAGGAAGCGTTGGACGATATGCTGGTAGGCGGGATCCTTACTCAGGTCGTGGTGCTCTGCCGGGTCGTTTAGGCGGTCGTACAGGCAGGTCTGGCCGGTGAAGGGATAGTAGCTGAAGGTATACTGCTTGTCCACCAGATTCTTGCAGCTGTCGCAGAACTCGCTCATGTTCACCCGACGCGCCGGTACCGTGCCGTTTGCCATGCCCAACAGGGAGCGGGACACACCAAAGGCTTTGGTATCGCCGGCGATATCCAATGCGGTAGCACCGATGTCCAGGTTGCCGCACAGGCAGTCACTGCGGGAGCCGGGCTGTATACCGGGCTGGTTGGCAATGATCAGGGGTACAAACAGCTGGGCACGATAGGGCCAGGGGCCTTTGGTATCCACCAAGTGATCCATTTGCTCGCTGCCGTGGTCACTGGTGAAGATGATGGTGGTGTTCTCGTACAGGCCGTTGTCCCGCAGAGACTGCACCAATCGGCCCACCAGCGCATCCAGCTCGCCGATCAGCTCACAGTACCGCTGGCGTTCCTGCATCCATTTGGCTACGGCGTTGTCCGGATCCCGCAGGTCTTCGATGGTATTGATATTGGCACGGCGGTATTTTTCCACGTGGGATACGTCTTCTCGTTTGCTATTGTCCACCAGGGGGATCTTGGCGCTGTCTACCGCATCCTCCAATCCGTGGGGTGGGGTCAAGGGCTGGTGGGGTGCCACAAAGCCGCAGTACAGGAAGAAGGGGGCACCCGGTTCGCCTATGCCATCGGGAGCGGTGCCTGTTTTGGCATAGTGTGCTAAAAAATCCGTGGTACGGTCGCAGATCCAGCGGTCGTAGAACACTTCTTCCGGGTAGCGGAAACGGCCGGTCTCGTCTGCGTCTGCCCAGCTTCTGGCTTCCGGATACCGCTGGCGCAGCATCTGCATATAGGCGCCATCCCCGCTGGTGGAGAACAGGTCTAAGAATTGGTAGCCGATGGGGTTATTATCGGGCGCATGGTCGTAGCTGCCCACGGCAGCAGTCAGGTAGCCACAATCGTTCATGCGCTCCGGCAGGTAGGTGGTACCCGGCTTGCAGGGGATCTTGTTGGTCCAGGCATCGTGGGCGGACACCGGCAGGCCCGTGACCATGGAGGCTCTGGCGGGGGCGCATACGGTGGAGGCTGTGATGGCGTTATCGAAGGTGATCCCGTTTGCGGAAAGGGCATCCAGGCACGGGGTCTGGATCCAGTCTGCACCATAGGGGCCTATGAAATCCGGGCGCATTTGGTCTACTACGATCCATAGGATATTTCGTTTGGCGGACATGATCGTATCCTTTCTATATGTCGTTCGCTATATTCGCATCAAGCTTGTGTCGGTCTTTCCGGTGGGATACGCTTTTTGGCGGTATATTCGGTCACATCGATCCGGAGCACGCTGACCACCTTGACCAGCTTTTCGTCAAAGGTGAAGTCGCCGCCGGTCTGGGTCTTCATGAGCTGTGCCATGGCTGCGATCTTTTCTGCCGGCTCTTCCACGAACACAGCCGTTCCGTTGCCCATGACGGAGCGGTACGCCATACCGTAGCGGCAGGCCACGTCTCCCGCAAAAGGAGCCACGTCGCATTCCAGGGAAAAGAACACCTTGGGATTTTGGCGCAGTACCTCCAGCTTGCGGCCCTGGGTGGCACCGTGGAGGTACAGGGTCAAGCGGCCGCTTTCGTCCAGTGTGTAGCCATAATTCATGGGAACTACATAGGGTTCGTCGCCGTCCACCATACCGATGTGTACCACTTTGCTCTTTTCTAAGATCTCCCGGATCTCGTTTTGGTCGGTCACTTCTCGTTCTCGTCTTGTCATGCCGTGCATCGTATATCTCCCTTGTGTATGGACAGTTGTGTTTGTCCTATTGTATCACTTTCTTTCGAGGCTGTCAAGAGTTTGCTGTTTTTCTTTGGCGTTTTTGGCAAAAGGGCTTGCACATTCCGTTTGGATACGGTATAATAGGATTGTTATTGTTTATGGCTACAAAGGAGACTAAACTCTATGATCAAACTACTTTCGCCAAAGGAAGGTGCCGTTTTGGATCTTTGTACGGCTACCCAGCGGCAATTTGCGAAGAACAGCCGGGACTATGCTGTCCCTACCTTTGACTGGCGTAACCTGACCCAGACCACCGATCCGGACTGTTCTCTGCCGGCACCGATCCGATTTGCCTGGGAGGGCAATGGGGAGGCTGTGCTGCAGATCTCTGCTTCCCCAAACTTTGGTGGGGCGCTGATCCGGTCTGTGGTATGTGACACCGGAGTGGTGGATGTGTACAACTTGGAGATCGGGCGAACGTACCATTGGCGTGTTGTACAGAATGGGGTGGGCAGCGATGTACAGTCATTCTCCACCTGTGCCGATGCGCCGAGATGGATCTATATCGATGGTACCACCAATGTGCGGGACATGGGCGGCTGGCGTACACCCTTGGGAGACAAGCCTACCGGGAAGATCCGGCAGGGGCTGCTCTATCGGGGGTCGGAGATGGATATTCACAAGACCATCACGGAGGCCGGGATCGCAGAGCTGCGGGATCATCTGGGCGTAAAGACGGATCTGGATCTGCGGGGCGAGGTCGTGGGGAAACGGTTCGACAGCCCGCTGGGGGACACTGTACAGTTTCGGCTGGTACCCATTGGGGCATACGATGAATTCTTCAAGGAGACAGCGCCGTATCGTGAGATCTTTTCGATCTTAGCGGATCCGGACAATTATCCCATTTATTTTCACTGTTGGGGCGGCGCAGATCGAACCGGGTCTCTTGCCTGCCTGATCGAGGCGTTGTGCGGCGTTTCGGATGCCGATCAGGATCTGGATTATGAGCTGACTTCCCTGTCCGTTTGGGGACAGCGCAGCCGTCATGGGGAGGGCTGGCAGGCGTTTCAGTCGGAGCTGTGTACGTTGGGAGACACACGGCTACAGCAGGCTCGTGGCTTTCTGCGGCGTGCCGGCGTGCCGGATGCGGTCATGGATCGGGTGGTGGAGATATTGGTAGAGGATTGACGACAGGCTTATGTGGCTGTGGTATACTAACAATAAAACAGGCGTTATCCATGGGGATAGCACCTGTTTTCGTTTTGGCAAAAAAGAAAAGCCTTGCAGGATCCCTACAAGACTTCTTTTATTCTGGAAACAACTGGAATCGAACCAGTGACCCCTTGCATGTCAAGCAAGTACTCTAACCAGCTGAGCTATGCTTCCGTGCATTCAACGTCTATATTATACCACACTTTCCTGCCAATTGCAATAGGTTTTGCAAATTTTTTTTGGATTTTTACAAAAAAACACACACCGGGGAGAAGCTCGCCAGATGTGTGCTTTTGTTGGTCACTTATAAATCCTAACTGAATGGTTTACTCAGCGTCAGCCGTCAGATCTTCCGGTACGATGGGAGAGATCATGTAGTTCACTTCGATCACGTCGCCTTCGTTTACGGTGTTCACGTTCATCGTGCCGGTTTCGGGTTCGATGCCGTTGCACAGGTAGTACCAGCCGTAGATATTCACGTCGTCAGCGTATGCCTTGAAGTCTTCGCCGTCCAGGGTGATGTTGGAGATCCGGTTGTTGGCATCGGTCTCGCAGTTCACTTCGTTGTGTGCCAGTGCTTCGGTCACAGCCTGCAGAACTGTCGGGGGATTTTCGGTGGTGCCAGTTACGACCATATCAAAGGGGCCGAACTTGGTTTCGCCGTCTACTACCACGGAGATGGTGCAGTTCACAGTCACGGTCTCTGCTGCACCGCCGCAGGATACAACAGCCAGGGTCAGCAGGGTCAGTGCCAGAGCCAAAGCTAAAATCTTGATCTTTTTCATTTTGTTCCTCCTAATTGGTGAGATTTATATGACCATGACCATTATACACGAAATCAGAACAAAAGTCAATATCTCTGCACACTTTTTTTAGACTAATTTACTAACAGTGCTGCAAATGTTACACACAGGAAATACATTTCTAACAGACAGGAAAAAAACTGTGGGATCATGACAATAGAAAACCGCCTAACAGCATGTATGAACAGCCAAATATGCAGCAGTACCGCCGCAGATAGCAGTATGGTACACAAAAAGGTGTGCAGCAGCGAAAAGAATAGCGGGTACCAGGACAGGGTCAACAGGTAGGTGAGCAGGCATATGAGTGCTTCTCTCCGGCCCGTGGGCAGGCGAAAGTTGGTGGGCAGGAGCAGGACACCGATCTCACAGCCGGACAATGCATACGTCAGGAGCCACAGGAGGAAGCACAGTGTGAAGCATGGGACAAAGGACGGCAATACCCCGGCACGATACGCCAACGGGGCACTGCAGCCATGGACCCACAGTAAGATCCCGCCGCATGTGGCGAAGACGATCCAGAAGCAGATGCGGCTGGTGTGGCGGGTCAGCAGTTTCCATTCCCGCTGCCATTGTTTTTTCATAAAAAGATCACCCCATAGGCATTCTATGCGGTGATCTTCTGGCGTATTCGTTTACCAGCCGAAGATGATATGGCTATCGTCGTCCGGCTCGTTCTCTGACGGGGGAGACTGATCCTCTGTCCAGATGTTGCCGTTTGTCGTTTCCGGCAGCGTTTCGTCCTCGTAGTAGGTGGTCTCATCCACGCCCATACCGCTGTCCTCAGTGCCGTCCAGGACATCTCCCGGATCGACCTCCGGCGGGGCTGCGGTCTCGGTCTCCGTTTCGTATTTGGAGGGGCCGCCCTTCCATCGGCTGTAGTCGCAGTGGAGATAGCAATAGCCGTTGTTGGCGGTGGTGGCGTAGGAGGTGCCGCAGTAGTGCCCTTCTCCCAGGGAATTGTAGAAGAACGGCAGGCCGCCCCATTCACAGGGCATGACATTTGCCGGCAGATCCCGGTACACGTACTGGGCATCTGCCACGTAGATCTCCGTGGGGAAATCCCGGTCCTCTACCCGGATCAGGGCTGTCTTCACCAGATCGCCGGGGTTGCATTCGTCCGAAGCGATCAGGCCTGTGGTGGCATCCCGCATGACGATCACGTGGGTATCGCAGTATTCGCTGGGTGCGGATTCTCTGGTGAAGTATCCAGTGGCGGCACGGCTGCCTCTGGGATCCAGAGAACAAGCCTCAGAGCACAGCAGACCGGAGTCCAGACAATAGGTGGCCTGGATCACGCCCGGTGCCATCTCAAAGGTCTTCAGCGCTTCTCCGCCGGCGTTGGCTGCATCGATGTATTCCTTGTGCAGCATGGTCATGACGGTGTCCCAGATGGTCACAGAGGGGTTGGCTTTGAAGGCGCTCAGGGTCTGGTTCATTTCGTAGCCTGTCCACACACCGGCTACGTAGTAGGGTGTATAGCCTACGAAATACCGGTCGAAGTCGGCGGTGGTGGTACCGGTTTTGCCGGCTACGTCTACGGAATGGCGCAGGGTGATGCTGGTACCGGTACCATTGTTCACGACATTGTTCATCATTTTGGTCATGATGGAGGCGGTCTCCGGGCTGATGACGATCTCGGGGTCATCGTCGTTTTCTAAGATCACGTTGTCGCTATTGTCGGTGACATACAGGTACAGGTTGGGTTCGTTGTACACGCCGTCGTTTTGGAAAATGCAATAGGCGGCGGTGATCTCCAGCACGGTGAGCCCGAAGCTGAGCTGTCCCAGACCCAATGCGGCCAGACCCTTGTCGGTGATCACGGTGCCGTTTTGCCGGGTATAGGATTCCACCAGGCTATTGATATGGAGCTTGTTTTTGCCAAAGTCAAAGGCTTTTTCAACGGTCAGGTCTTCCAGCACCTTCATAGCCACGGTGTTCTTGGATACCTCGATGGCACGGTTGATGGTACACAGACCCTGGTAGGTATCCGGCAGGTTATGGGGGTAGGGGTCATAGACCACGCTGTCACCGGAACGGGATTCTTCATCAAAATACAGCGGTGTGTCGTCGTACACGGAGCCATAGGTGATGATCCCTTCCTCCAAAGCGGGAGCGTATACGGTGATGGGCTTGATGGAGGAACCCGGCGGGCGCTTGGCGTCGGTGGCAAGGCTCTGGACACGGCTACCGGTCTTTTCGCCACGGCCACCCACCAGACCCAGCACGTCCCCGGTGTAGGGATCCATGATGACCATGGCAGACTGGGGTTGCAGTACGGCATTCCCAGCGGTGGGGAAATATTGGGCATCGTTATGGATGTAGACCTCTTCCAGGGTGTTCTGCACGTCCATGTCGATGGGCAGGTATACTTTATAACCGGAGGACAGCACGTGCTTTCCGGCGAAGGACTGAGACCAGCCGTATTTTTCCATGAAATGCTCGGTGAGCTGGTCAATGACGGCCTCGATGTACCAGTTGTACACGTGATACCCTTCCGACTGGGTGAATTCGTCGGTGGTATCGAAATAGGTGATCTCCAGATCGGCCTCGTATGCCGCTTCGGCTTCCGCATCGGAGATCCAGCCCAGCTCATTCATACGGAAGATCACGTCGTTCCGGCGGTGGCGGTTGCCATGCTGCACCGTACCATTTTCCCGCACACGGTCTTCCTCGTGGTACAGCGGCTCATAGGCGGTAGGGCTTTTGACGATGGATGCAAGGCAGGCACACTGCACCAGATTTAATTCCGACACGTCCTTGCCGAAATAGAGGTTGGCGGCGGCCTGTACACCTTCGGCACCGTTGCCAAGATTGACGATGTTCAGGTACATCTCCAGAATTTCTTCTTTGCTCAGTTCTTTTTCCAGATTGAGCGCACGGAAGATCTCCTGCACCTTTCGCTGGATGGTGACTTCATCCTCGCCGGTCAGGTTTTTGATGAGCTGCTGGGTGATGGTAGAGCCACCTGCTACGGAGTTGCCGGTGAAATAGTTGAACACTGCTTTTCCCGTGGTGATCCAGTCTACGCCACTATGCTCCATGAATCGGTGGTCTTCCATGGCGACAAAGGCATCGATCAGGTATTTTGGGAACTGGTCGTAGGTGACCCAGATACTGCCGGATGCGCCGGAGATCCGCTCGTCTTCCCATTCCACAGGCGTACCGTTGCGGTTGATCCGATCCTCCTCGGAATCGAACTCCATCACGTAGAATCGTGTGGTAGTGGTACCGGAGGCAGAGGTACGCAGCAAAGACGGATCGATGGTCAGATCCATGTAGTTGTTGATGTAGATCGCAAAGACCGTGCCAACGATGATCCCGGTGATCAGGCCGATGAGCAGGACGGTCAGCAGGATATTGAGCACATAGGAGAAAATACGCAAGAGTACCTTGCCGATGGTGCCGAACACCTGCATCACTTCCAGCCCCCAGTTGACCTCGGCTTGTCCATCCGCAGGCTGCTTCACGGGCTTTTGGGGTGATAAATTTGCCATAAAGGGGTTTCCCTTTCTGTTGTTTTCCCTGGTTCGCACCCACCAATTGGGCAGGCTTTGCCAGGGCATTCACCGTGGTTACTACCACTGTGGTAATAACCACGGTGCTTTGAGGATAGTATACACCTTATTTTTGAATTTGATATGAACATCTGCTTGGAAATGCCGGTGTATGCAAATTTTTACATTTTTGCGCTCGATGTTTCATGGTTATTTTATAACCATATTGTCCATACCGCAGATCCGGCCGATGGCTTCGGCTGTAAAGTCGTTCAGCACGGTGGTGGGGATGTCCGCTTTTTCGTAGGATTTTGTATCCTTGTAGTAGAACAAAACCGGCACAGGTCCGGGGAAGATCTTGCAGAAGGCACGAATCCGACGGCAGCACGCCCCTTCCCGGTTGTCTACCCGGACAAAAATACGCATGGGTCTCTGGGGTGCCACGGGCAGATCCGGTGGTTCGGACACGGGCAAACGCTCCGGCACCGGCGTGGGGTCGGGCAGGAGAATGTCGCCGGTCAGGAGGGATTCCGGCTGCTTTTCGGTGAACAATGCGTTGGCGGTCATGGGGATCACCTGGTTTGCCAGCACTTTGATGTCGTCGGCATCTCGGGCACTGATGGTACCTTTGACGATCACCACGGCATCGTATTGCAGCAGGTGTCCCCACTCTGCCATTTTTTTCGGGAAGCACACCAGTTCCATTTCGCCGGTGCCGTCGTCCAGGGTCACAAAGGCCATGGGATCGCCGTTTTTGGTCACTTTGTTGGTACATTTGGTGATGCAGCCGGCTATGGTGACTTGCTTTTTGTCGGTGTACTGTCCGTCGCCGTCGTCGCTTTCGGCAAAGGCTTTGAGAATGTCTCCGGTGTGATCCAGCGTCAAGGTGGCAAGCTGCTTGGAATAGTCGTCCAAAATATGCCCGGACAGATAGAAGCCGCAGCTTTCCTTTTCGAGAGAGAGCTTTTCACGGGTGGTATATTCCTGGATCTGTGGATATTCGATGGTCATGCGGGTCTCCGGGGCTTTTTCCGTAGCATCGTCGAACATACCGATCTGTCCGGCGGCACTGCGGCTGCCCACACGACCATAGCTGTCCAGCACGTGCTCGTACACGGCCAAAAGCTGGCTGCGGTAGGCACCCAAAGAATCCATGGCACCGGCCTTGATCAGGTATTCCACCTGTCGTTTGTTGAGCTGGGCCGGCAGCATACGCTCCACAAAGTCGGCAAAATCCGTGAAGGGACCGTTGGCATCCCGCTCGACCACTACGGCTTCGATGAAGGACACGCCTACGTTTTTCAGGGCGGCCAGGCCAAAGCGGATGGCACCGTTTTCCACGTGGAAGAAGGTACGGCTGCGGTTGATGTCCGGCGGCAGTACGGTGATCCCGCGGTGGTTGCACTCGGTGATGTACTCAGTCAGCTTGCCGGTCTGGGACAGGACAGAGGTCAGGAGGGCGCAGTTGTACTCCAGGGGATAGTGGGTGCGCAGGTAGGCCGTGCGGAAGGACAGGACCCCATAGGCTGCTGCATGGCTTTTGTTGAAGGCATAGTTGGCAAAGCTGACGATGTCCTCGAATAAGGCTTCCGCATCGGTCTGGGTCATGCCGCTCTGCGCTGCACCGGTGAGAAAGGCTTCTCTTTCCTTTTCCAGCACGCCCTGTTTCTTTTTGGAGATGGCACGGCGCACCACATCGGCATGGCCAAAGGTATACCCGGCGATCTCCCGGAAGATCTGCATGACCTGCTCCTGATACACGATACAGCCGTAGGTCACGTCTAAGATGGGTGCCAGCTTGGGGGAGGCGTAGTGGATGGTCTCCGGGTGGTGGCGGGCTTCGATGTATTTGGGGATGGAATCCATGGGGCCGGGACGGTACAGGGCAATGGCGGCAATGATGTCGTCCAGGCACCGGGGGCGCAGCTGGGTCAGCATTTGCCGCATGCCCTCGGATTCCAGCTGGAACACGCCGTCGGTCTTACCGGCACAAATGGTATCGTAGGTGGCAGCGTCGGTCATGTCCACGCGAGTCAGGTCAAAGTTCGGTTCGTTTTCCCGGATCAGCTCCTCGGCGCTGTGCATGATGGTCAGATACCGCAGTGCCAAAAAGTCGAACTTCAAAAGCCCCAGCTCGGCGATGGTATCCATATCGAACTGGGTGACGATGATGCCGCTATTGATGGCGACGGGCACATATTCGGTGACCGGTTTTGCTGTGATCACCACACCGGCGGCGTGGGTAGAGGCGTGGCGTGGCATTCCTTCCAGCGCTTTGGCGGTATCCAATAGGCGATGCACCTGAGGATCCTCTTCGTAGAGATCCCGCAGCTCCCGGTTCCCTTCCATGGCTTTGTCCAGCGTGATGCCCAGCTCCCGGGGGATCCGCTTGGCTACGTTGTCCACATCCGGGATCGACATACCCATGGCTCGTCCTACGTCCTTGACCACGGCTCGTGCGGCCAGAGTACCAAAGGTGATGATCTGGGCGGTGTGGTCTGCGCCGTATTTTTCCCGGACATAGTCAATGGCCTCGTCCCGGCGGTCGTAGCAGAAATCGATATCGAAGTCGGGCATGCTGACCCGTTCGGGGTTTAGGAATCGCTCAAACAGCAGATCAAACCGCAGGGAGTCGATGTCCGTGATCCCGATGAGATAGGCCACCAAACTGCCGGCACCGGAGCCACGTCCGGGTCCTACGGGAATGCCGGCTTCTTTGGCGTGGTGAACAAAATCCCACACCACCAAATAGTATTCGGCATATCCCATTTGGCCGATCACGGACAGCTCATAGTCCACACGCTCTTTGTAGGCTGACAGCGGATACTTTTCATCCGGGACGATCTTGCCATCCTCCAGCTTATCCTGCAAGCCTTGCTCTGCCAGAGAACGCAGGTATGCACCCGGTTCCATGCCGTTTTCCGGTGTGTACCGAGGCAGCTGGATCTGGCCGAAGGTGTAGTCGAACTGACACCGGTCGGCGATCTTTACGGTGTTTTCGATGGCACCCGGATAGGCACCGAACAACGCTTCCATCTCGGCGGTGCTTTTGTAGTAGTATTCGTTGGTCTCAAAACCGATGGGGCGGCCGTCGGTGATCACGTTGCCTGTCTGGACGCACAGCAGTATCGCTTGGGTATCGGCGTCCTGGCGGGTCATATAGTGTACGTCGTTGGTGGCTACCATGGGGATCCCGGTCTTTTGGGACAGCTGGCGAATGCCCTCGTTGACGATCCGGTCGTTGTCCATGCCGTGATCCTGGATCTCGAGATAATAGTGTTCCTTGCCGAACATGGCTTCCATCTGGCGGGCGTGTGCTTCGGCTTTGTCCATTTCTCCCGCCAAAATGCTTTGGGGAATGAACCCGGCCAGACAAGCGGACAGAGCGATGAGGCCTTCTGTGTGACCCGTCAGCAGGTCCAGGTCGATCCGGGGTTTGGAATAGAAGCCGTCGGTGAAGGCTTTGGAGACGAGCCAGATCAGGTTTTGGTAGCCGATCTCGTTTTCCACCAGCAGAACAAGGTGGTAGCTTTTGCTGTCGTACTCCCGGTCTCTATCCTGCATACTCCGGCGTGCCACGTAGACTTCACAGCCGATGATGGGCTTCACCCCTTCTGCCATGCAGGCTTTGTAGAACGCCACGGCACCGTACAGCACGCCATGGTCGGTGATGGCTACGGCATGGTGACCCATTTCTTTGGCTTTTTTCGGAATGTCGGCGATGCGGCAGGCACCGTCCAGCAGGCTATATTCGCTATGCAGGTGCAGGTGTACAAAATCGGACATAGGCTCCCTCCCTTCTCGGTTTTGGGTTTACAGATGTGTCACGGCATCGAGGCATAGGGTTACAGCAATCTCATCTGTATCGAATTCTAAAAGGGGGATCTCATGCTTTTGGATCATGGGGTCTCCTCCTTTGCTTCTTCGGATTGTAATTGGTCCACCGACTGTAGTCGGTGCGCATATTCCAGCAGCTTTTCCATCCGGTGTTTCATGCCGGATTTGGATACCTTGGGTTCGCATAGGTTGCCCAGCTCTGCCAGCGACACCTGTTCGTATTCCAGTCGCAGTTTTGCGGTCTGCTGCAAGGCTTCGGGCAGCTTGGTGATGGCGCCGGTCTCGGTCAGGGTTCGGATGGCTTCCACGTATTTTTTGGAGGCCTCCAGCTGCTTTTCGATGTTGGCCGTGTCGCAGTTGACCTGGCGGTTCACCGAATTGCGGAACTCCTTGACGATCTTGGCGTTCATCAGCTCAAAGGCTGCGGCAGAGGCACCGATGTAGGCCAACAGATCCTCCATATCTGCACTACTTTTGTAGTACAGTATCCACTTGTCTTTGCCGTTTGCGCCATGCCGCATGGATCCGTGCATAGCAAAACCGACCTGCTCCAACAGTGTGGCGGCGGCATCCCGTTCGGCTTCATATGGGAAGGCAAGCTCTAAGTGGTATCGCTTGGTGGGGTCTGTTATGGCTCCGCAGCGGCAGAACAAGGCACGCAGCAGCACGGACATACAGTTGTCGCACCGGCAGCTATCCCCCCATGTGGTGATCTGTTCCGCCATAGGTTCGCCCTTTGGGAAAGCTGTCACGCAGTCCCACAGGTAGCGGCAACACTTTTTGCGGATGGGAATGGCGCACAGTGACTCCTTGGTCTTATGACAAAAGGAGCCTTTTTTCCTAGTTTGGCTCTCCTGTGGGCTCTCGGTGGCGATGGGTTCGTTTGGGGTCATGGATTCGTTCATTTTGGTAATTTGATCAGTTCGCATTCGATCCAAATGCCGTACTTGTCGTGGAGGGTCTGGCGGATCTGTTCGACTAAGGTCGTCACGTCCTTTGCTGTTGCGCCGCCTTTGTTGATGATGAAGCCGGCGTGCTTTTCGGACACCTGGGCACCACCGACCGACACGCCCTTCAGTCCGGCTTCTTCGATCATTTGGGCGGTATAGCGACCGGGATAGCGTTTGAAGACACTGCCCGCACTGGGAAAATCCAGGGGCTGCTTTGTGATCCGGCGCTGCATGTAGTCTTCCATTTGTTCGTGGATCGCCGCTTTGTCACCCGATTGCAGGGACAGCTTCACGGAGAGGACGATCCATGTCGGGTGGTGGCGGTAGATGCTATCTCGATAGCCAAAGGCATGTGCTTCTTTGGACAGGGTATGGATGCTGCCGTCGGTGGTGTCGAGGTAGGTGCTTTCGAGGACGATGTCACGCATTTCTCCTCCATATGCACCGGCATTCATGAATACGGCACCGCCACACGAGCCGGGGATCCCATACAGGCATTCCATACCGGTGAGGGCAGCGTTTTCCGCGGCGTGGGCAACGGTCGAGAGAGAGGCACCTGCTTCGGCAACGATCTCGGTACCCATCACGGACACCTGCCGCAGTCCCGACATGGCGATCACGACACCGGGATAGGGGGCATCGGAAAACAATACATTTGTTCCGTTCCCCAGCACGATATAGGGGGTATTCGCCCTCTGGCAGGTTTGGAGAAGCATCTGTAGTGCCGCTACGGTATGACAAACTGCATACAATGCGGCAGAACCGCCAATTCCAAAAGAGGTATGGCGGCTCATCGGTTCATCCATTTTCCATTCTATTTGATACCGAGGATCCTTCGGCATCTCGTTTTTCTTTTGCGTAAGTTCCTCTATCCACGGAAATGGGATCATACTGGTCTCCTTTGCATTCGATGATAGTAGCGTATCCTATGCAAAGGGGTCACGCCTTTATGAAGCGGTGATAGGTCTTCTTGCCCTTCCGCAGGATCACGCCATCGCCGGACAGTTCGTCTGCGGTGACCATGCGGCCGAAATCCTCTACCTTTTCGTCGCCGAGGAACACGCCGCCGCCCTGGATCAGTCTTCTGGCATCGCCCTTGGAGCCTACCAGCTTGGCGTTCAGCATCATGTCGATCACGTTGATCCCTTCTGCCGGGATGTCGGTCAGGGTGGTGGTGGGCATATTTTCCGCAACACCGCCGCCGGCGAACAGCTTCTTGGCAGAATCCTGTGCCTTTACGGCTTCTTCTTCGCCGTGTACCAGCTTGGTCAGCTCGTAGGCCAGGATCTCCTTGGCGGTGTTCAGCTGGCTGCCTTCCCACTTGTCCATTTCGTCGATCTGTTCCAGAGGCAGGAAGGTCAGCATACGGATGCACTTCAGCACGTCTGCGTCTGCCACGTTCCGCCAGTACTGGTAGAAGTCGAAGGGAGAGGTCTTGTTGGGATCCAGCCATACGGCGTTGCCGGCGGTCTTGCCCATCTTCTTGCCCTGGGAGTCGGTCAGCAGGGTGATGGTCATGGCACCTGCGTCCTTACCCAGCTTCCGGCGGATCAGCTCGGTACCGCCCAGCATATTGGACCACTGGTCGTCGCCGCCGAACTGGAGGTTACAGCCGTAGTTCTGGAACAGGTAGTAGAAGTCGTAGGACTGCATGATCATGTAGTTGAATTCCAGGAAGGACAGACCCTTTTCCATTCTCTGCTTATAGCATTCGGCACGGAGCATGTTGTTGACGGAGAAGCAGGCGCCCACTTCCCGGAGCAGGTCCACGTAGTTCAGCTTCAGCAGCCAGTCGGCGTTGTTGATCATCCGGGCCTTGCCTTCGCCGAAATCGATGAACTTTTCCATCTGGCGCTTGAAGCATTCGGCGTTGTGGTCGATATCTTCCTTGGTCAGCATCTTCCGCATATCGGTTCTGCCGGAGGGGTCACCGATCATGGTGGTGCCGCCGCCGATCAGGGCGATGGGCTTATTGCCAGCCATTTGCAGACGCTTCATCAGGGTCAGCGCCATAAAGTGGCCGGCGGTCAGGCTATCTGCGGTGCAGTCGAAACCGATATAGAAGGTAGCTTTTCCGTTGTTGATCAGCTCCTTGATCTCTTCCTCGTTGGTCATCTGGGCAATGAGCCCTCTGGCTTTCAGTTCGTCAAAAATCGTCATGGGTCCTTTGACTCCTTTACTCTATTGAATTTGGATTTGTTTTTCATTTTTTCTGTGGATGCGGCCTTTGCTTGCGATACATGAAGAAAGAAAAACGCCCCCTGCGTGCAACGAAGACGACAGAGGACGGCAAAAACCGTGGTACCACCTCAATTTGCCCTCTCTCTACAAGACGAGAGAAGACCTCACGGGACACATAGGTATGCCCCTGTTCTGTAACGGGAACGACCGTCGCAGCCTACTTTGTCACAGGACAGTTCGGTGCGCTGCTTCTGGAAGGTATTCCGTTTTTTGTCTCCACCGGCTCACACCGACCGCCGGCTCTCTGGCAGGAGGACACAGGGACACGACCCTAAAAAACGTACTTATTTCCGATCATTGCATTGTACCATACAGTATAACACAGGGACCGCTTTTTGTCAAGGGGGGAGTTGTAAATTTCTTTGGTAGATTTATACTTTCCCATTCGATCGGATCCATGTGGCACTCGGTTGTTTTATTGGCGAAATATTTCTTCAAGAAATGTGCAACTATTTCTTCAAGAAATGTGCAACATTTCTTGGGCAGTCTTCCTTTGGGTCTCCGTGACATCGATGCCGCCGATGATCCGGGCCAGCTCTTCTACCCGATCTGCCGGTTCCAGGGTGGTGATGCTGCTTTCGGCGCGGCCTTCGATCACCTGCTTGCGGATCACATAATGGGTATCGGCTCTGGCGGCTACCTGGGGGGAATGGGTCACGGCCAGCACCTGGCTGCGGGTGGACAGCTTTTTCAATAGGATCCCGATCCGTTCTGCGGTACTGCCGGATACGCCGGTGTCGATCTCGTCAAAGATCACTGTGCCGGTCTTGTCGCTGACGGAAGCTTTCAGCGCCAGCATGACACGGGACAGCTCCCCGCCGGATGCCACCTTGCCCAGAGACTGCATCGCTTCGCCCGGATTCACGGACAGCAGAAAATCCACGTCGTCCCAGCCGTCGGGGCCGTACAGGTTTTCCTTTTCCGGTCGTTTGAGCACCTGGATAGAGAAGCGCACCTTGGGCATTTCCAAAAATTGCAGGTCGTCTAAGATGCTTCTGGACAGTCGTTCTGCGGCTTCTATGCGCCGATCGTGGAGGGCTGCTGCTTTTTCTGCGGCTTCGGCTACAAAGGCGGCTTCTTCCTTTTTCAGATCCCGCAGGCGAACGTCCCCCGATTCCATGTCGTCGATCTTGGCGGCGGTGGCTTTGCGGAAGGCCTTGATCTCCGGGATGGTGGCACCGTACTTCTTTTTCAGCTTATCGATGGTATATAAGCGGCTTTCGATATTGGTCAGGCGGTTTTCCGGGCTATTCAGCTCCTCATCGTCCAGCAGCTTGCGGGCACGGTCTGCAATGTCTAAGATCTCGTATCGGTAGCTCTCCAGCTGCTTGGCAAGGTCTGCGGCATCGTCCAGCACGTCCGACAGCTGTTCCAGTGCCCCTTCGGCTTTTTCCAGCAGATCGGCGGCGGCCATACCCTTTTCGTTTTGTTCCAGTGCCTTAAAGACCAGGGCGGCGTGGCGGCGTACCCGCTCGGCATTTTTGCATTTGGTACGCAGGCGAAGCAGCTTTTCTTCTTCGTCATCGGCACCCAGCTTGGCACCATCGATCTCCTGTAACTGGTATTTGTAAATGTCCAGCAGCATATTCCGTTCCCGCATGGCGTCGGTCAGCTCCCGGATCTCCTGCCGCTTTTGGGTCAGCTTGGCGTATGCGGCACGATAGGCTTCCAGTTGGGGGTCGACTTCGGCGTAGCTGTCCAGCATGGCGGTGTAGCTGCTTTTGTCTGCCAGCTGGGTGCGTTCGTCCTGGGTCTGGATCTGGATGAGCCAGGGGCTGATCTCCTTGAGCACCGACAGGGGACAGGGGCGGCGGTTGATCTTGACGCTGCCACGGCCATCGGCAGACAGGATCCGGGTGATCTCCAGTTCGCCGTTTTCGTCGGGCGACACACCCACCTGCTCCAGAGCGGCCACGGCTTCCGGGGAGAGGCAATCAAAAATACCGCTGACGATGGCCTTGGTCTCGCCGGTGCGGATCATTTCTCGGCCTGCCTTACCGCCGCACAGCAGCCCCAGGCAGTCGATCACGATGGATTTGCCGGCTCCCGTCTCTCCTGTGATCACGGAAAAGCCCTCCGGCAGCTCCATATCCAGTGCCTTTGCCACCGCTATATTGGTGATCGACAGATTTTGCAGCATAGTAACCCTCTCCTTTCCGTAGTGCAAACAACGCTGACCATGGTACAGGTTTGACCTCGATCAGCGTTCACGATATTCTATCAGGTCCCGATCAGTTTCCGCAGGCGGGAGGCGATGTCTTCGGAGGATTCCGGGTCACGGGTCACGATGATGATGCAGTCGTCCCCGGCCACGCAGCCCAAAATATCCGCTTCGTGCAGGGCATCGATCCCGGCGGCTACCCCCTGTGCCATACCGGAATAGGTACGGATCACGATATTATTGAAGGAGGATTCCACGGATTTGATGTTCACTGCCAGGGCTCGGCTATATACGTGCTGGTTTTCGCTGGCTGTGCTCTTGGGCTGGACGTATTTGTAGGTGCCCATGTCGGACATCTGCTTGAGCAGCTTCAGCTCCCGAATGTCTCTGGATACAGTGGCCTGGGTCACGTCAAATCCTGCCAGCTTGAGCTTTTCGATCAGCTCTTCCTGGGTCTCGATGTTGTAATTCTCAATGATCTCCAGGATCTTGTTGTGTCTTTTGATCTTCATTTCCTTCCCTTTCTGCGGATGGAATTATTTTCTTTTCCGGCAGGATCACCGTGGATCCCCTGGAAAATCGAGCCAAACTGGCTTAGAATTCTATCTGTTCGATGGTTTAATCGGTCAGCTTCCGGTGCAGGGCCATGAGGAACCCGTCGTCTCGCACACGGATCAGGTCGGTGGTATAGGGGGAACGGGTGATGCGTACCGACTCACCGGGAGACAGGGCAATGGCTTCTCTGCCGTCGCTGGTCAGGTACACGGAGGTGCTGCGGGCGTGGATATGCTCCAGCAGGATCTCGGCGCTGCTTTGGACGATCACGGGGCGGCTGCTCATGGTATGGGGGCAAATGGGGGTCAGGCAGATGCAGTCCAGCGCCGGGTCTAAGATCGGGCCGCCGGCAGACATGGAATAGGCTGTGGAACCGGTGGGGGTGGCTACGATGATGCCATCTGCCCGACAGGTCTGCATATGGATGCCGCGGCACACCAGATCAAAGGACAACAGCCGTGCCACGGGACCGTTGGTCAGCACCGCATCGTTTAGGGCTACGCTTCTGTGGCGGATGCTGCCGTCTGGATCGACGATCTCAATGTTCAGCATCATGCGGCGGTCTAAGGTATATTCCCCTGCCACGATGGGATCGATCCGGCTGATCTCGCTTTCTTCCAGCTCTGCTAAGTATCCCAGGTGGCCGAAGTTGATGCCGACAAGGGGGATGCCCATACCGTACAGCCGGTGGGCAGCATCGATGATGGAACCGTCTCCACCCAATACGCAGGCGGCATCCCAGTGCATATTGTGATCCGTTGGCAGCACCGGGATCCGGCCTTGCAGGTAGGTCTCGCATGCCGGCAGGGTGTACAGGTGGCAGCCGTTTTGGGTCCAGCGGTCGATGATGCGGTCGATCTTTTCCGGCGGGATCTCCTTGGTGGTATTGGGCACCAGCAGGACGTTATGCATTCTTGCCATTTGCCACCTCCATCAGATCTCTGTCGGTCACGCTCATGAGGCCGGTCTCGGTGGTTCGCACGGACAAAAACAAAAACTCGGTGTTGCCGTCGCCGCCCTGGATCGAGGAGGGCAGAACGGCGGTGGGCACAAGTCCGGCTTCCCGCAGGCTGGCACACACCTTACGCAGTGCTGCCAAATGGAACTTCCGATCCCGGACGATGCCGTTTTTGTTCAGCGCTTCCCTGCCGCATTCGAACTGGGGCTTTACCAGGCATATGTATCGGCCTTCGGGGCGCAGGATACCGGCTACGGCGGGGATCAGCAGGGTCTGGGAGATAAAGGACACGTCTGCCACCACCAGATCCTTTTCGCCGCCTACCGTTTCCGGGGTCATATAGCGGGCGTTGCAGTTTTCGATATTGATCACACGGTCATCCTGCCGCAGGGCTTCTGCCAGCTGGCCACTGCCGGCATCGACAGCCACCACCTGTGCGGCCCCTCGTTTGAGAAGGCAGTCCGTGAAGCCGCCGGTAGAGGCACCGATGTCGGCACAGTACAGACCCGTCACATCCAGGTGCAGTGCTTCTAAGATCCCGTGCAGCTTCAGGCCGCCACGGCTCACAAAGGAGATCTCCGGCGGGGTCACGGTCACGGCATCGGTCTCCGTCACGTCCATAGCGGGTTTGGTGGCGAGCTTGCCGTTGACCGTTACCAGGCCCTCTTTGATCAGGCTGGCGGCATGGGTACGGCTACGGGCTTTTTGGGTCTCGGCCAGGTATGTATCCAATCTCATTTTTTCCGGGACAGGAGCCAGATGGCAAGCTTGCATAGGATATCGCTGTCTACATAATCCGAGATGGCTTCTACGGACAGCAGCGTCAGCAGGGCTTCTTCGTCCTCTGCTTCGGTCATGGACAAAAAGGCCAGCACGGTCTTCTTCTGGTTTTTGGCATCGCTGCCCACCCGTTTGCCCAATGTGGCTGTGTCGCTCTTGACATCTAAGATATCGTCATGGATCTGGAACGCAAGGCCGATGGCTTCGGCGTACAGGGCTATGTTTTGCAGATCGCTCTCCACCGGCTTATCGCAGGCGGCGTAGTAGCCTAAGGTACAAGCGGCCTTGATCAGTGCGCTGGTCTTCATGCGGTAGATCTGTCGCAGGTCCTTGTAGCCATCCACGCTGTTTGCCAGATCCAGCACCTGCCCACCGGCCATACCTAAGGCACCGGCTTCCTTTGCCAACGTTTTCACAGCCAGCTGCACGGATTTGGCGGACACGTGGGGATTGGAGGCTGCCACTTCGAAGGCCATGGTCAAAAGCGTATCCCCTGCCAGCAGTGCTACGGCTTCGTCGAACTGCTTATGGCAGGATGGCTTGCCCCGGCGCAGATCGTCGTCGTCCATACAGGGCAGGTCATCGTGGATCAGGGAATAGGCGTGGACCATCTCTAAGGCACAGGCGTAGGGCATAGCGGCCTTTTCGGTCCCGCCAAAGAGGCGGCAGAACTCCAACACCAAAAAGGCCCGGATCCGTTTGCCGCCGCCCAGCAGCGAATACTGCATGGCTTCCGACAATACGGTGTCGCCTGCCCAACCATCCTTGAAATACTGTTGCAGGGCTACCTCGGTCTTTTCGGCGGCTTCCTTTAGTTTGATCTCGATCGTATCTTTTGAAATATTGGTATATTCCATATCATTTCTCCGTCAGGTCATGTCGCGCTCTGTCATGTTGCCGTCCTCGCCCATGGTCAGGATCTTCACCTGTTGCTCGGCGTGATCCAGGCGATTGTTGCACAGCTTCACCAGTGCGACGCCTTCTTCAAACAGTGCCAACGAAGCATCCAGCGGGGTATTGCCGCCCTCTAAGGCACGCACGATCTCCTCGAGCCGTGCCATGGCTGCTTCAAAGGTCATATTTTCTGTATTATACATTCTCTTGGGTTCTCCTTTCCACCGGCCGTGTTTCCAGGATCCGGGCATCGGCTTCCCCGCCCTCGGTCTGGATGGTGATCACTTCACCCGGCTGCATATCGTCCACCGAACGCACCAGGTGTCCCTCTTTGGTATACACGGCGCTGTAGCCACGGGAAAGCACGGCCAGGGGGTTTAGTGCCGACAGCTTGCCCGCCTCGGTTTGCAGGTAGGCACGGCTTTGCAGCTGGATCCGTTCCTCGGCTCTGGTCAGGCGTTCGGCAAGCATGGCGGTCTGCATCCGTTTGTCGTCGATCATGGCTTTGGGATCTTGCAGGACACGACTGCCGGATAGGAGCAGCAGCTTTTCTCTGTGCCGGGCTGTGATCTGCCGCAGGACACCGGCTTCTCTGGTGACGATATTGTTGATCTTCCGCTTGAGCTCTGCGGTATCGGGTACAGCAAGCTCTGCGGCTGCCGACGGGGTGGGGGCACGGCGGTCTGCTACGAAATCACAGATGGTAAAGTCGGTCTCGTGTCCCACGGCGGAGATCACCGGGATCTGGGAAATAGCCACTTCTCGTGCCAGCTCCTCGTTATTGAAAGCCCACAGATCCTCGATGGAGCCGCCGCCTCGACCGATGATGATCACGTCTGCTGCCTGGGTCTCGTTGAAGTAGCGCAGACCGGCGATAAGCTGCGGGGGTGCATCCGGGCCCTGTACCAGAGAGGGATATAGGATCAATTTGGCGTAGGGGAAGCGTCTGCCGCATACGTTGATCATATCCCGGATCGCCGCACCGGTGGCAGAGGTGATGATGCCGACTCTGGTGGGGATCTTGGGGATGGGGCGTTTGCGGGCGGGATCGAACAGACCTTCGCCCTCTAACTTGCGTTTCAGCTGCTCGAAAGCGATGTACAAGGCACCGACTCCATCCGGCTCCATATCGTCGCAGTACAGCTGGTACTGTCCGTCCCGAACAAAGGCAGACACTCTGCCATGGGCGATGACCTTCATGCCGTCCTCCGGTACAAAGGGCAGCTTTCCCGCCGCTGACCGGAACATGATGGCACGGAGCATCCCGCCCTCATCCTTTAGGGTAAAGTAGTAATGACCGGTGCTGTAGTGGTTTTTGAAGTTGGAGATCTCCCCTTTTACATACACATCGGTCAGTCTCGGTTCGTGGTCGATCAGCTGCTTGATATATTCGTTCAGCTGGGTGACGGTCAGCGAACCGGGGAATTTTTGGTTTGTGTCCATTGGTATCACTCCATCGATCCCGCCCGCAAGGTACGTGCCCGGCATAGCAGTGCTGTTCCTGCTGCATTGTCAGAGGAATAGACAGCCTTGGCAAAGCGTCCGTGGGGGGCAAGGAAGGTGCGGATATACTGAGAGCTCATGACACCGCCGGCGTACAGGATGGGGACACCCGGGTAGTGTGTTTCCAGCGTCTCCGTCAGCTTCAGCAGTGTCATGGCAACGGCATGGAGCACGTAGGCACTGACCTTGGCACGATCGTCGGTCTCTTCCCACAGGGCAGTGGCTTTATTCTCCAATCCGGACAGGTTACAGCCCAGCTCCCGCACGGTCAAGGGTGCCTTGGGGATCTTTTGGGTCGTAGCATATGCGAGGGCCAGTTCGTCCATGGCAGCACCGCTGGGGAAGGACAATCCCATTTTCACGCCCATACGGTCGATGAGCTGTCCGGCGTTGATGTCCAGGGTCCCGCCCAGCCGTTCTACGGTCAGGATCGTATCCGGTTGCGGTTTGGCATACAAAATATCCGTGGTGCCGCCGGAAACGTGGAATGCCAGAAACGGCTTTTGCAGTAGGGAATCTAAGGCATCCATTTGTCCTTCGCAGGCGGAATAGGCGGCTGCCATAAGGTGGCCTGCCTGGTGGGAGAAGGCATACCGGGGGATCTGCATAGCGGCGGACAGCATTTCCCCTACACCACTGCCCACCAAAAAGCAGGGCATATAGGAGCCTTCGCTGTCTCGGGGGGAGACGGAGGTACCGATGGCACGCAGGGACCCCTCGGTTTCGGACAACACCTTTGCAAGTCCGGCGGCGGTCTCCGACAGGGCTTTCACGTGCAAGAACACGGCATCGCTCTGGCGCAGTCCTCTTTCGCCTTCTTTCACGGGCAGGAGCTTTTTCTGGTTCCATAGGATCCTGCCTTCGCCGTCACACAGGGCAGCGGAGGTGGTGTAATTGCTGGTATCCAGACCCAGGTACAAGTCTGTCATACGGTCTCGTTTTCTGCCGGTGCAGCTTCTTCAGCCGGGGCAGGTTCTGCTGCGGGTTCTGCATCCGCAGGCGTTTCTTCGGTGCGGGTGTTCCCTTCCAGCAGCGCATGCTCTTTGGCTACCCGGTGCAGGATCCCGTTGATGAAGGTGGGGGCGGCATCGTCGTCGTATTCCTTTGCCAGCTCCACGGCTTCGTTGATCAGCACCTTGGGCGGTACCGGTGCCTGGGCGTACAGCATTTCATAGACGGCCAGCCGCAGGATCGAGCGGGTCACCTTTGCCATACGGGAGATCTTCCACTTGACGGCGTAGGTCTCGATCTCCTTATCGATCTCCGGCATATGCTGCTGTGTACCCAAAAAGGTGTCCACGATGTACACATTGTAGGTGCTCTCAGCGGCCTCTGCGCTGGCCTGCAAAAATTCTCTGCCATCCAGCTCCGGGTAAAATTCCTTGGTATACAGCAGGGTAAATACGGTTTTTCTGCTGTCGTGTCTGTTCATTTGTGTCTTTTCTGCCATGATCCAAATCCAGCCTTCCTCTATCCGATGTACAGGGCGTACCTGTGTCATTTCTATATGTCATAGTTCTATTCCGTATAATTATACCATATCCTTTCTGCTTATGCAAGTCTTTTGCCGAATTTCTCCTCTGTCGTTTTTGCGGAAGAATGATTCTACAACAGACAAAAAGCAGCACCGGGCTGGCACTGCTTTCGTTTTTTGGATATTATTTGGTTTCTCCATTGTCCGGGTTCTCCGGCACTTCCGGTTCGGTCGGGGTCTCAGGCTCGTTCGGCTCTGCGGGAGTCTCCGGTTCTTCCGGTTCTTCCGGCACAGTCTCCGACTGTTCGATGGTCAGGGATACGGTGTAGCGGGAGGAGCCTAAGGTGAAGGTCAGGATGTAGTGACCGGGGGTGAAGGCTTCCTGGGCGGTGAGCAGGATGTCGCCGGTCTCCGTGAAGGACAGGGACAGATCCTCGGTGGCCACGGTGCTGTCGCCATTCGTCATGCTGATCAGCTTTAGGGTAGCTACATCAAAGTGGCGGATGGCAAAGTCCGGGGTGATGCGGATCTCACGGTCGCTGCCCTCTGCGGTGAAGGTGGCTCCATTACCCAATAAGATCCGGGTCACTTCCCCTCTCTCTACCACAAATTCCACGTGGTGCATGTACAGGTCACTCAGGTACACCTTTTGGATCTGGTGCTTGTCGGTGATGGAGATGAGCTGGGCATTCTCGGCTACCGGGTAGGTGGTGCCGTCTACGGTCACGGTCACGCCGGTATAGCCGGAGACGAAACCGGAGAGAATATGGGTGGCCTTTTCTGCGGTGATGCAGTTGTCCTTACCGGTGCGGTAGTCTTCGCCGATCTCCAGAGCTGCCGATTCGCTCAGGCGGGTCTCGATGGTGTTCTTGTCAAAGTTGTACACGGTGTATTCCGTATAGGCTCTGCCGTTTTCCAGCACGGAACCGGTGTTTGCCAGGATCCGCACGTATTCGGCGTTTACGTCGTAGTTGCCCAGAGAACCGTCACTGATGTACAGATAGCGCAGGGTCTCCACGGAGCCGATCTCGTTCTGGAACACGGCCGTGATGGCGGCACCGTCGTTCACCTGGATGGTGGAGTTGTAGGTGCCCTTGCGGGTGGTGATCCCGTTGCCGTTTTGTACCACGATCATGGTGTCCTTGTCGGTCACGAAGGACACGCTGTTCAGACCCTTGATGGAGGTGACGGGGGTTGCCTTGCCCGGCTCTAAGGTGAAGTAGTTGCGGCTGTTCAGGGCGATGGTGGTGTCCTCGGCCTTGGCGATCTGGTAGGCGATCTCGTGCAGATCCTTGTCCTGCTGGATGAAGGCATTCTTGCCGGTCAGGATCAGGCCGTCCTCGGTCTTGGGTGCGATCAGGTTGTAGGTGCCGGCAGACACGGTATAGCGGTACACCTGCCCTTCCTTGGCACTGCCGTCCTGGACGTACACGTTTTGGGTCTCCCCATCGATGGACACGGTGGTCACATAGCGGAAGGTGCCGTTTTCGTAAATGCGGTAGGCATCGGACAGGGCCACCAGATACCGGCTGCCTTCGGTCGTAGTGATGCCTTCGTGGATGGCGATGACAGCATCCTGCCAAAGCACGGCGTGGGTCATATTGCCCAAAGTCAGCTGTTCCCGGATGGAGGCGGCAGAGATACCGGCGGTGGCGTTGCCCAGTGCGTAGGTCTTGTCACCCAGCTTCACGCTGTCCGTGGTGATCCGGCGAACGATGTCGGAATGGATCTGCAAACGGGCGGCGATCTCCAATTCCTTGGTGTCTGCGTTGAAGTAGTACAGCACGTAGTCACCGGACGCTGCCTTGTCGAGGTTGGTGTAGCCGCCGGTGAGCTTTTCAGCAGTCAGGCCATTGGCTAAGTTGATCTTGCCTTCAGCATCGATCTGCAAATTGCCAAACTCAAAGCCACGGAGAATGCCTCGTCTGGCGGTCTCTTCACCGGCATCGTAGATCAGGGTGATCCGGTAGAAGCCCAAAAGCGGCTTCAGTTCGGTAATGGATTCGATCTGCTCTAAGGTGCCGTTGTCGTCGTAGGCGTATAGGATCAGCTCGTTGTTGTTGGTAGACAGGATGTCGGCGTACTCGTCCACCAGCGTATACTGTTCTGCGCCGATGGTGACGGTCTTTTCGTCTTTGGAAATTTCAGCCGTCATAAAGTCCTCGGTGTGGCTCATTTCCACGGCGGACAGGACGTTGTAGCTGCTGCCGTTTTTCTGGAAGATGATCCGGAAGGACTGGCCCAGCTTGGCGGTGCTGTCGCCATCTAACTTCATATCTGCGTACGGCACGGTCATGGAGAAGGTCTTGCCGTCGTTGTCGGTGCAGGTCAGGGTCACGTAGCCGTTTTTCACCACGGTGCTGGCGCCGGTGGTGTAGGTATTGGTGGCAGTCAGGACAGCGTCTGCCATTTGGTAACCGAACACCTCTTCGATCAGCGAAGTGGATTCATAGTACACGTGGCCGTTGGCGGTGGTCTTCCCTACCAGATATTCCGAGGTCATGGCGTTGTACAGCAGCACTGCGGTCTGGGCTCTGGTCAGGGTCTTGTCGTATGCCACGTCTTCCAATCCTCTATCCAGTCCCAGCTTGAGACCGGCGTTGATGTAGCTCCAGGGGTAGCCGGCGTTCATGTTGTCCGTTTCCTGTCCCAGTGCGCGGACCAGCATAGCCATAGCGTCCTGGAAGGTGATGCCGCCGGTGGGATCGAAGGTCACGGCAGAGGTACCTAAGATGTAGCCGGATGCGTTTGCCCAGGAGATGAAGCCGTTGTAGTAGGGTTCGTACAGGTCGGTGAACTTGGTGGTGTTGGTGCGGCCTGCATCGTCCTTATTCAGCATGAGCCGGAACAGGAGCGCCGCCATTTGTTCTCTGGTCACATAGTCGTTCGGGGCAAATTCCTTGTCGTTCACCCCCTGGATCACGCCGATGTCCGACAGCATATCGATCTCGGTCTTTCCGTAGCTTGTATCGTCAACGTCGTTGAAGTCTTTGGCAAATGCCAGAGTGCTTGTACCAGCCATCAGCAGTACGGCCAGAACAGCACTCAAGAGCTTGTTTGTGTTTCTCACTGATTTGTTCCTCCTATGGTTCGTTGGGCGGTGCCTTGTTTCCCGCCGCAGGAATATGATAGCACACATTCCGACACAAATCAATGATTTTTGTGCATTTGCAATATAACTGAAATATTTATTCAAGTTTATTTCATCATTTTGCACATATCTGGGTATACAGGAATATTTTGCAGCAAAAAAAGACCGCTGACGTGCAGGGTCTTTTCTGTTTTATTCGTTTTTTGAATCGGTTTCGCTTGTTTGGACGGCACTGCGTTCCTTCGCCACATCGGCGTGGATCTTTTTGCACTGCTGCACGATGGAGCGAATGTAGCTGTCTGCGGCACTGCCACCATCCTCTAAGGTGGTCATGATGACAAGGACGTATGGATCCTCGTCCAGCACCACGGCCATGTCGTGATAGGCATTTTCGTCCCAGCCGTATTTGTGGGCGGCTTTGACCGGGGATACGGCGGCGGGGATCATGACGGTGTGGGCACTGCGGCACATGAGCTCCTGCATCCAGGTGGCATAGGGAGATTCGGTGACAAAGAAGCGGTACAGCTCTTCCAGAAATTTGCCGCAATCCTTGGCGGTGAGCTGCATGAAGCCGTAGGACGTGCCCTGGAAGGACAGCTCTGTTGCTAAGGCTTGGAAGGAGGTCATGCCAAAGGTATCCCGAAGCTGGCGAAATGCCACGTTATCGCTGTACAAAAGCGTATACTCGAACAGCTCCTTCCAGGTCAGGGTGAAGCCTTTTTGCTCGTACTGGATCTTGCCGGAGCCTTCTTCCTGCATGGTTTCCGGATCGTAGGTCCAGGTGCGGGACAGGTCGTACTTTTCCTCCCCTTCTTTGTACAAAATATTGCCGTTTTCGTCCAAATTCGGGTGCTTGCCGGTGAATAGGGGTTGTCCGTTCTCGTCGTACAAGGGGGAGCCATCGTCGGCGTAGTTCCGCTTTTGCTCCTCGAAAGCCTCGATCTCCCGGATCACGGCATAGACATAGGGGGCTTTGATCAGGCTGGCGGAGTACAGCACTTCGTTTTCGTTATAGGTCACGCTGTAGCCGCTGGTCAGATCCTCGTAGTACAGGGAGATGGTGGGATAGGCGGCCTCCCACGCCTCCTTGGGATCGATCTCCTCCGTTTCGACTGTGGACTCGGCGGCGGGCTGGGTCTCTTCTTCCTCCTCCGGGGTCAACAGGGGGGCTTCACGTGCCAACAGGATATACAGATCCGACAGCAGGCGGGAGCGGGTGCCCCAATCCGTATCGGTTTTGGTTTGCAGGGCGGCAAGCTGGGTTTTGTATGTATCCGCTTCGGCACGTATGGCGGCCAGCTGGGTCTTCAGTTCGGCGATCTGTGCCGTTTGTGCGGTGAGCTGCTGGACCTGCTGTACCGCTTCGGTGGTCTCCAACAGCTGCACCTTTTCTTCCAAAGAGGCGATCTGGGCTTCTAAGCCGGCGATGGCACGTTCCTTTTCGAGTAGGGCTGCTTCTATGGCTGCCTGTTCTTCGCTTTTGCCGGTCGTTTCTACCTCTTGCGGCGGTGTTTGTCCTGTGGTCAGCAGATCCACGTACTGTACAGCGAAAAAGGCAGCGGCACAAAACAGTACCCCTGCCGACACACCAAGCACGATCTTTACCGGGTCTTTTCTTTTTCTACGCATATATGTTTTTTTGCTTTCCATTTCTATCGATCAATCTGAGTCGTCGCTGTAGAACACCACTTCCTGGGGATACCGCAGTCCTAACTTTTCTCTGGCAATATCGGCGACATATTCCTCGTCCATGGGGGCATCCAAAGTTGCTTGCAGCTCGTCGATGTAGGTGTAGTACGCCTGGATCCGGGTGTCCAGTACCTGGGCTTGCTCCAATTTGCTGTTGTTTTCCAGCTGCAAGGTGATGATGGTGATAAAACAGAATACGGAAAAGACAAGCATCGCCATTTTGAAAAACAAATTGCGTGTCTGTCGCATACCCGTCCCCTCCTTTTTTTGTTTTACGAAATATCTGTTACAGATGTTATATTTTTACAAAATCCGAAAAACGGTGCATCTGCCGGTGCATGCTCCATAGGCAAAGCTGTCTGCGGATCCCGTAGGACAGCGTGCCAAACAGCCGTGCAAACAGTCGTCGCAGCAGACCGATGATCCACCGGAGCGGTTGCAGGACGAGATGGTGCATAAGAAATCGCAGTCCGGCGGCGCAGGTCTCGGAGATGGCCATGGTGATGCGGCCGATGGTATGCTGATACAGCCACAGACCGGCTATGCAGGGGAGCACCAGATACCACCGCAGGATCCCGTGGTTCACTTGACTCAAAAAGATCGAGGAGGCTATCGTGATGGTCAGCATGTATAGCAGGTCGCACGCCAGGTACAGCCAGAACGGGGCTTTGCCGGGGTGCAGTGTGACCGGGGCTTTTTTCGACCGAATGCCGCATAAAACCTGTAACACTCTTATTATATCGTATCCTGCGCCAAAAATCAAGCCCATTATGCACGATTCTGCTATAGTTTTCCATTGTTCTGCGATCCAGATCTCCATTTTTGCCTCCATGGATGGCTGTTCAGTGGATGAAGCGGGAGAAGAAGCTGCCTTTTTGGTCTTTGTCGTTTTTGTCATCCAAATATTGGACACCATCGATCTGACCATGGATCTCCAGCACGCCGGTCTCTGCGCTGAAGCTGTCGATGTGCAGTTCGCTGCCTTCGATCACCAGCCGACCAAGAGAAGACAGCGCAACGATCTCCGACTCTGTGAAGCTTTCCACCTCTCCAATGCCGTCCAGATGCGCGCGCTGTCTTTGGTTGATCATGATATTTTGTTCACCGTTTTGTTCCTGTACCATAGGCACCTCGTATCATACAGATTGTTGGTACTGTATCCTATGCAGTCAGGGTATAAAATATACGGGAAATCCCACTGTAGCCTATGGCGGTGGGTCAGCTCGGCAGTACCTCGTACAGGGAGGCAGCGTCCGCTTTGGCGGCGTGCTCTCTGACATCCAGTACCCGCAGCTTCATGGTTTTATCGCCGAAGGTGATGGAGATGATGTCCCCCTCCTTCACATCGTAGGAGGCTTTGGCACGGCGGCCGTTGACCTCCACATGTTCGGTATCACAGGCTTCGTTGGCGACGGTGCGGCGCTTGATCACGCGGGACACCTTCAAAAATTTATCCAGTCTCATATTGCTTCTCTTATGTGTTCTCGTTCAGCTTCTTCTTCAGCACCAGAGAGGGGGTGAAGGCGGCGTTCCGGGATGCCTTGATGTGGATCTGTTCGCCGGTGCGGGGGTTTCTGCCGTCCCGTTCGGGCTGCTTGCGGATCTCAAAGGTACCAAAGCCGGTGATCTGGATCTTGTCTTCGGCGACCAGGGCTTCTTCTACAACAGCCAGAATGGCGTTCAGGGCTTCGTCTGTTTGCTTGATGGTCAGCTCCGTTCTCTTGGCAGCTGCATTTACCAGTTCAGTCTTATTCATGATGTTCCTCCAATTTTGGGTTCTGATAGTTTTTTATAAACTCCGATGTATCTTTCTGGACTTGCCCTTCCAGATCACCGTCAAGTTTTTTCGTCAGTATGGCCGACAGCTCTGTCAATTTGGCAAGTGCCGCCAGCGTTTCTTCCCGATCCTTACCGGGACCTATGGCGTGGATCTCCTGCCACAGGGCTTCTTCGGTACCAAAGTCGTAGCCGTCCTTCATGGCCTTGCCTGCCACCTTTTGGGCCCGCATCAGTGCCGGGAGCATGGGCGGGATGGCTGCCATGGACTCCTGTGCGCTTTTCCGGGACTTCTCCTCTTTTTTGATCACTTCCCAGTTGGCCAGCACCTTTTCGCTGGTATCTGCCTGAACATCGCCGAACACATGGGGGTGCCGGTGGATCATTTTGGCGCAGATGTCGTGGATCACGTCGTCTATGGTGAAGCTGCCCTTTTCTTCTTCGATCCGGGCATGGAACAGCACCTGGAACAGTACGTCTCCCAGTTCCTCCCGCAGCAGCACCGGGTCTTCGGTATCGATGGCTTCCACCACCTCATAGCATTCCTCGATCAGATCGTTGCGGATGCTTTTGTGGTCCTGCTCTCTGTCCCAGGGACATCCCTCCGGACTACGCAGCACCTCGGTCAGCAGACGCAGGGAGGCAAAATCGTGCCTTGGTTCTCCGACCAGCTTTTCTTTTTCGGATCTCATAGTATTTCCTCATTTTTCTTTTGGATAGAGTAGTTTTTGTACCCACGGCTTTTGTGGCAGCAGCTCCCGTTCCTCTGCACCCAATATGCCCATTTTGCGCACACACAACAGATATACCGCAGCTGCTGCACAAATGGAGAACAGCACAGCGAGCTTTGCTGGTACGAAAGCTGTTACGCCTGCATAGGTGAGCCTTGCGGTGGCGGCACAGATACCGGCTGCCAGCATGGGACATAGGCAGGTGCGGCACAGGTGCAAGGAAAGGTCGGTGCAACGCAGGACAAAAAACAGGTTCATGGCAGTGACGATCAGGTAGCAAAGGAAGGTGCTGATGGGTGCGGCGGTGATGCCGTAGCTTGGCAGGAGCCACAGGGTCGAGAGGATCTTGACCGCCGAGCCTGCTAACATGGAGAACACGGGCAATGCCGCTTTTCCGATGCTTTGCAGGACGGAATTGGTCACTGCCAATACGCAGACCAGCAGCGAAGCGGGTGCCAATCGAATGAGCAGTGGTGCTGCCAATGCTGCGGAATCGGCTCGAAACAGCAGGGACAATATGGGGCCGGCCAGCACGGTCATTCCCATGGCACAGGGCGCACCGATGAGGATCGATAGGCGCAGGGCCGTTTCGGTCAGGCTGCCGATCTTCTTTTTCTCCCCGGCGTACCGGGTCAGCATGGGGACGATGGCATAGGCGATGGGATAGACCAGGGCGGGCGGCAGATTGAACAGGGGTACCGCCAACGAGGTATAGTTGCCGTACAAGGTGGTAGCCATTTCCTGGGACAAGCCATTTTGTTGTAGCAGTCGTTGGATCAGGGCGGCATCGATCATACTTGTCAGGCTCATGACCGCAGCGCTGATGGTGATGGGAATGGCAATGGCAGTCAGGCGTTTGAGCAGGCGGCGTATAGAGACATCCTGCGGGGGTGCTGTCGGTATTGCCGCATCCTGCCGCAGACACAGCAGCAGATACGCCATACCGATAGCGGCACCAACGGTCAGTCCCATGGCAGCATAGGCGGCTACCACCGGCGTTGGTTGGTTCCGGTGTATGGCAACAAGGGCGCATAGTATCCCCACTGCCACCTTGCCCACGGCTTCCAGCAGCTGGGAGACCGCCGTTGGGATCATGCGGGACAGGCCTTGATAATACCCACGTAAGGCACTGGCGATGCAGATGAAAAACAGCGTTGGTGCCACGGCATACATACAGGTCACAGCCGGGGGTGCGCCGATCCCATTTGCCAAGGCTTCTCCGCCGAACCACAGGATGCAGGTACCGATGGCACCGATGGCACAAAACAGCCATAGAGACAGGGTCAGGATCGTTTTTCGCTTTTCCTTTGCCTCCGACACCACGATGGTCACGGCGGTGGGCAGGCCGGCGGTGGAGAGCATATAGAAGAAGGTGTAGATGGTATAGGCGGCGTTGTAATAGCCCATGCCGGTGTCCCCTAAGATATAGTTCATGGGGATCTTGAAAAACATACCCAGTGCTTTGACCAGCAGGCTGGACAGGGTCAGGGCTGCCACCCCGGAGAAAAAGCCTTCTTCTTTTGTGTTGTTTGTTTGGATTTTGGATATCTGGATCTTATTCTCTTCCGGTTTTGTTCGGGTCTGCACGTCCTTTCCGTATTGCCAGGATGTGTTCACGCCTACCTCCGGGAGAATGGTTTATAGACCGTAGAATGCCACTGCTGTTTGCTCCAGCTCGGTCAGCCGCTGGAGATGGCGGTCTCCTTCGGTCTGTTCTCGCAGATATTCATATGGGTATTTGGGCTGGAATATGCGCTCGATGCGGACGTTGCCCGCCTCATCCGGCAGGGATACAAATTTGGTCACGGCAGAGGCACCGCAGGAAAAGATGCTATGTACCTCTTCCATCATGTAGATATTGTACAGCCCTTCGTAGCCCGGCTTGGCATAGCCCACGTTTTCTAAGTTGCCCACGGTGTTCTTCTGGCGATACATATAGTAAGGCAGATAGCCGTTTTCGGTCAGGCTTTTATAGGAATAGGCTACGCTCTTCATAGCTTCCATACCGTCTCGATCGAACATACCCTCGGTTTTGAAATCCGCAGACTTCTTGACGCAGAAGGTATGCACGGTGACGTTTTCCGCTTGCAGGGGCAGGATGGCATCCATGGTTTGCCGGAAGGAGTCGGCGGTATCGGTGGGCAGACCGGCGATCAGGTCGATATTGACGGCGGGGATCCCCACTTCCTTTGCCACGTTGTAGGCTGCAAAAAATTCCGCTGCGGTATGCTTTCTACCGATCCGCGCCAACACGTCTTCGTTTAAGGTCTGGGTATTGACGCTGATCCGATCTACGCCGTATTGCTTGGCGACGGTCAGCTTGTCCCTTGTGATGGTATCGGGTCTACCGGCTTCTAAGGTGAACTCCTCTACCTGCGGGATCCACTGCCGGATGCGGGAGAGCAGGAAGGAGAGTTGGTCGGCTGTCAAGATGGTGGGGGTGCCGCCGCCGATGTAGATGGTAGACACGGTGAGGCCCAGCTGCCGGATCAGGGCGCAGGTATGGTCGATGTCCTTGACGAGGGCATTTAGGTAATCCGGGATCTGTTTGAGCAGATTGGGGGAGGTATAGGACACAAAGGAGCAATAGGCGCATCTGGTGGGACAGAAGGGGATGGCCACGTACAGGCTGCATTCCTTGCGCTTCTCCATGGTGATAAGTCTGTCCTCCGCTTCGGCCACCTGCACAGCAAGGCTTGCTTTCTCCGGGGAGGCGAAAAATTCTCGTTCCAGGAGGGCGGCGGCTTCGGTAGGGGTCTTGCCATGGTGGAGGTATTCGCTGACCAGCTTGGCCGGGCGTACACCGGTCATGATGCCCCAGGGTGGAGTGAAGCCGGTGAAGCGTTCTCCTGCCAGCATGAAGGCTCGTCCGGCTGCGATCTTGCGGATCCGGTCTTCGTCGCCGATGGTGGGATCCCAGTTCTCGCACCAGTCTCCTTCGGTCTGTTTGTCTCCTTGGCGGATGGTGGCACGGGCAGAGACCCCTTCGGCATGCTCGGTCATGTTCACCGTGACCATGATAGTCTCCGGTGTTTCCGCTTCATTCTCCGGGAATTTGACACCGGGGAAGAACAGCATGCACAGGGTCTGGATATAATAAGAATTCAAGCTTCCGTTTGTTTTAATGATCATCTTTTCGGTTGTTTCAATACATTGGAATCCATCACAATGGTCACGGGACCGTCGTTGGTCAGGGACAGCTGCATATCGGCACCAAACTGACCGTGGGCCACGGTGGGCACCTTTGTGTGGATCTGTTCGAGAAAGGCTTCATAGAGGGGGATGGCTTTTTCCGGACGAGCGGCCTGCATATAATCGGGACGATTCCCTTTGCGGTAGGAGGCAAGCAGGGTGAAGTTGGACACCACCATCACTTCCCCGCCGATGTCGGTCAGGGACAGGTTCATCTTTCCTTCCTCGTCCTCGAATATACGCAGCTTCGGGATCTTTTCCGTAAGCAAGCGCACATCTTCTTCGGTATCTTCTTCCGCCACGCCCAGCAGGATCAGGATCCCCCGGTCGATGGTAGAATAGGGCGCACCGTCGATCTGTACGGCGGCACCGGCAACTCTTTGGAGTACAGCGATCATATTGGTTTTGCTCCGTTCTATATGGGTTGATAGGGAGACGCACATCAGGTGAATCCACGGGCGATGCTGCGAACGTGTTCGATGTTCCGGATCCGGGATACGATGGCGTTGAAATGTTCGATATTTTTGCATCCCACGGTCAGGTTGATGATGATATCCTGTTCCGTGCGCTTTTTGGTATTGATGGAAAGCAGAGACACCTTCATGTCCGCCAGGGCTGCGGTGATCTCGGCAAGCAGGGTCATGTTGTTTTCGGCAAAGACCTGGATCATGGCTTCGAACAGGGACTTGCTGCTCTCTCCGGCAATGTCGCTATCCCAGTGTGCTTCCAGCCAACGACCGGCGTAATCGGGATTTTGCTTGCCGCTTGCCACATTGGGGCAGTCCTGTTTATGGATGGAGATGCCGTAGCCCTTGGTCACAAAGCCGATGATATTGTCGCCGGGTAGCGGGTTGCAGCACTTGGCAAACTTGACGGCACAGCCGTATTCGCCGTCCACGATCACGCCGTTGTCGGAGTGGATCTTCCGGTTCTTGGTGGTCTGCACCTGCTCGGTATCGGTGATGGGGGCGGGTTCTTCCTCCGGCTTGACGATCTTTTCGTACTCGTCCTTCAGCTTGGCGGTCACCTTGGTCATGGCGATACCGTTATAGCCGATGGCATTGTACAGATCCTCCGTCTCCCGCATACCCAATCGATGGGCCACATTTGCGGCGATCTCTTCCTTTTGGGCATCGGTGGGGTGTCCCTTGTACCGGGACATTTCCTTTTCAAATTCTGCCTGTCCGATGACGATGTTTTCTGCCCGCTTTTCCTTCTTGAACCACTGGCGGATCTTGGCTCTGGCTTCACCGGTCTTGACGATGCCCAGCCAATCTCGGCTCGGCCCACGGGAGGCCTGGCTGGTCAGGATCTCGACGATCTCACCGGTCTGGGGGATCCGATCGATGGGGGCGATCATGCCGTTGATCTTGGCACCCACCATTTTGTTGCCCACCTCGGTATGGATGGCGTAGGCAAAGTCGATGATGGTGGAACCCATGGGCAGGGCGATCACGTCTCCCTTGGGGGTGAAGACAAAGGTCTCGTCGCTGAAGATATCGATCTTGAAGGTGTGCATGAAGTCTTCCGTATCCAGCGCACCGTTTTCCACGTCGATGAGCTTGGAGATCCATTCCAGCTTCTTGTCGATGTCTTCCTTGGTTTTATCCCCGGATTTGTATTTCCAGTGGGCGGCGATACCGTATTCGGCGATGTGGTGCATTTCTCTGGTTCGGATCTGCACCTCGAAGGGGATGCCGTCCCGTCCGATCACGGTGGTGTGCAGGGACTGGTACATATTGGGCTTTGGCGTGGAGATATAGTCCTTGAACCGGCCGGGGATGCTGCGGAACATTTCATGGATCACGCCCAGTGCTGTATAGCATTCCAGCTCGGTGTCCACGATGATGCGGATGGCGTAGAAGTCGTAGATCTCATCGAAGCTTTTGTTTTGGTTGAACATTTTGCGATAGATGGAATATACGGTCTTCACACGACCTTCCAGGGTGAAATGGATATTGTATTCCTTCAGCTTTTCGGAGACGATGGAGCGGGTATTCTCGATGAAATTCTGGTTTTGGCCGTACTTTCGCTCGATATCCGCATTGACCTCGTTATAGCCGATGGGGTCCAGGTAGGACAGGGCTAGGTTTTCCAGCTCCTGCTTGATGCGCTGCATACCCAGTCGATGGGCCAGGGGGGCATACACGTGCATGGTCTCCAGAGCGGTGGTGCGGCGTTTGGCTTCCTTTTTGGCACCCAGTGTACGCATATTATGGAGCCGGTCGCAGAGCTTGATAAAGATGACGCGGATATCCTTGGACATGGCGAAGAGCATCTTGCGGATGTTCTCCATGTGCGCTTCTTCCTTATCTTCCACGTTGATGTCGTTCATCTTGGTCAGGCCGTCCACCAGCATGGCCACGTCGTCGCCGAAGCGGGCACGGATGATGTCTAAATTGGTCTTGTCGGAGCAGTCCTCTACGGTGTCGTGCAGAAAGGCAGCGCAGATGGAATCCGTGTCCAACCCCAATCCAGCCACGATCTCCGCTACGGCGATGGGGTGGGAGATATACGGATCTCCGCTGACCCGAAACTGGCCGGCGTGCAGAGTGGCTGCATACTGAAAGGCACGCTGGATCTTTTCCAGATCGTAAGTTTTTTCGCTATTTTCCAATACCTGCAGCAGCTTGTCGATGTTCGGACAGTCGGCAGGCAGATTTTCTGCTATCATATTGACGCTTCCTTTCGCTTTCGGGGTTTTCGTTTACTCCATGGGATAATCCCACAGGAGCTGCTTATAGATCCGGGAGGTATCCAGGCTGGTCTTTCCCTGGGTCTGGATATAGGCAAATGTGTAGATCTCGCCGGGGGATTCCTCCACGCCCATGAGAGACAGATCCCGCAGGATGTCCAAAATGAACCGCAGCTTGACCGAGGTGATCTGGAAGCCGGGGTTGGTGGTGATCAGGTCATGCCGCAGGGCCCGGAGACTGAACACCTCGTGGTGCAGCAGGATCTCCCGCTTCAAGGTATTGTACACCACGGCAAAGTCCCGGCGGGTGGGGACATAGGCTAAGATCTGCGCCAGCGACAGGGGCACCGGGGCGCATTCTTGTCCACGGATACACATGGCGATGCGGTTGCGGATGGTCGTGTACATGAACCGTTCGGTGGTCTCGGCTTCGGCGGCGGTGGCGTGTAGGCGCACGTCCTTCACGATCATTTGCAGGCTGCGGGTGCCCTGGAACTCGTTGATGTCCAGGGTGAAGATCACGTCCAGCAGGTCGCCGGGATACAGGTCGATGTCGGACACGGTCTTGCGGAAGCACATGGCGGTGACCATATTCTTCCCGACCTTCAGGGTCATGCGGGTATGTTTGCCGCCGCCCACCATTTGCAGGTCGGCCAGCGGTACTTTATCGATGTAGAATAGCGGCGTGGGATTGGATACGCCAAAGGGCTCCAGGGCGTACAGCTCCTCCGCCTGCTCCATGGACATATCGGAGGGCAGCAGCTCGCATTCGGCTTCGATGACCGGCTGTCTGTCCACGTCCTTTAGGCATTCTCGGGCGTAAGCATTCAAGCGTTCTTTGAAGGCAGGCAGGTTCTCCCGCTTGATGGACAGACCCGCTGCCAGCTCGTGACCGCCGAATTTTTCCAGCAGGTCGCTGCATTCCGACAATGCTTCTACCAGATTCATGCCCTTGATGCTTCTGCCGGAGCCTTTGCCGATGGCCTCGCTGTAATCGTCTTCGCTGGGTTCGTGTACGTTTTCGCCGCCTTCAAAGGAGATCAGGATGGAGGGACAGTTGAATCGTTCGGTGATCCGGGAGGCTACGATGCCGATGATGCCGTGGTGCCAGGTCTCGTTGTCCAGCACGACCACGGGATCCTTTTCGAAATCGTGGTGCTTCACGATCTGTTCGTAGGCTTCGTCCACGATCTTATTTTCTTCGTTCTGCCGTTCCCGGTTGATGTCGCAAAGCTGCCGGGCGATGGGTCTGGCGCTTTCGCAGTCCTCTGCCAAAAACAGATCCACGGCCATAGAGGCGTTGCGGATACGGCCGGCGGCGTTGATCCGGGGGGCGATGGTATAGCCGATCAGAGAGGCGGTGATCTTCTTTTTGGCGGTGGGACGGCCTTCCGTCTGGGTGGCCTCCAGCAGCTCGATAAGACCGGGGCGGGGTTCTTTTTCCATCAGCTGCAAGCCGTAGCTGACGATGAGACGGTTTTCGTCCCGAATGGGCATCACATCTGCCACGGTACCGATGGCCACCAGATCCACGTATGCATTGGCTACCCGTAGTACGCAGGCGGTCATGGTCAGATCCGGATGCAGCACCGATTCCATGGCGCAGAGCAGCTTGAACACCACGCCCACACCGGCCAATTCCTTGAAGGGATAGGCGCAATCCGGACGCTTGGGGTTGACGACGGCAACAGCCTGGGGCAGCTCTCCACAGCATTCGTGGTGGTCGGTGATGATCAGCTCCATGCCCAGCTCCGTCACCAGCTTGGCTTCTTCTACAGCTGTAACACCTGTATCCACGGTGATGATCAGGTCGGTGTCGTTTTCTGCCAGCTTTTCCACGGCCTGCCGGGACACGCCATAGCCTTCTCCGGTGCGGCTGGGGATATAATAGGAAACGTCGGCACCCAATTCTTGGAGATACAGATACAGGCTGCTGACGGAGGTCACGCCGTCCACGTCGTAGTCGCCGTATATGACGATGTGTTCCTTGTTCTCCACCGCCTCTAAGATCCGGGGCACGGCTTCGTCCATATCCTGCATGGCGAAGGGATCGTGCATTTGCTCGGTCTCCTTGGCTAAGAAGGCGTGGGCTTCCTCCGCATTGTGACAGCCTCGATTCACCAGCAGATACGCTGTGGGGAGCCGCAGGTGCAGGGTGGACGCGATCTCTCTGACCACGGGGTCACTTTGCAATTGTTCGTGTGTTGCTGTGATATGCCATCGATTCAAAGCTTTCATTCGTTCTCTCATCCTGTCTCAATATTTTCTTCTATATATTGTATGTTAAATATAAGTATATAGTTATCAAATGTATTATAGATCCACCTCCGGTACGTCGGGATCTTCGATCCGGGTGATCACGATGTCCGGTTCTTCTTTTTTCTTTTTCTTCTCCACAAGACCCAGCACACCAAAAGCACCGATAAAGCCCACGGCAGCGGCTGTGTAAGCGATCCAAAGTTCGGCAAACAGGGCAGCGGCTATGGCATACAAAACGGCACAGGCGGCAATGGGCATCAGAAATACCAGTGCTGCATTTTGGAGCACCCGGCTGTCGGCGGTCTCTACCCACACGGTATCGCCTTCTTTGGCACCGATGGGATTTTGGGCACGCACGGTCATGGTTTTGGCAGACCCAAACATGGCACCAGCGGCGCAGGTATGGCTTTGGCAATTCTGGTTCGCACAGCCGTCACACATGGCATTGCGGGTCACTTCCACCATGGCGCAGTCCTTGCGGATACTTTTGACCACTGCTTTCTGCTTCATGTGCTTCCTCCATTTCTTATGCTGCGGTTCAATCCTGTAAATTGCCGTCATGGGCATAGCGACCCAAAATGGTCAGGGCCACACGCAGTCCGTCTACGGCAGCACTGACGATACCGCCTGCATATCCGGCTCCTTCGCCGCAGGGGTAGATGGTATCGTGGCCAATGGCGGTCAGGGCTTCTGTACGCAGTATACGCACGGGAGCAGAGGTACGTGTTTCCACACCGGTCATGGGCACGTTGGCGGCGGCATATCCGGGGATCTGGCGATCGAAGCGGGTCAGACCGGCGGTGAGCATGGTATGGATGAAGGGGGGGAACAGGTCGTGGAGATCCACCGGTACCACAGCGCCGCCACGGTAGGTGGGCTGGATGGTGGTGGGCTTTGTGCCCTTGGTACCGCCTAAGAAATCGCCTACGGTCTGCATGGGTGCGTAGTAATTCCGGCCGCCCGCTGCATAGGCTTTTTGCTCCAGCTCTCGTTGGAAAGCGATGGCGCCGGCGGGGGTATTGCCGTAGTCGCCCGGCTGTACCGATACGCATACGGCTGCGTTGGCGTTGCGACCATCCCGGGCGTGGCGGCTCATACCGTTGGTGACTACGCCGCCTTCCTCACTGGCCGCTGCCACCACTTCCCCACCGGGACACATACAGAAGGTATAGCAGCCACGGTCGCCGCTTCTGTGGGAAAGCTGGTACTCAGCTCTGCCCAATGTGGGATCTCCCGCCAGCTTGCCGAACATAGCGTGGTCCAGCCAGGATTGCAGATGCTCCACACGGACACCCACGGAGAAGGGCTTGGCCTCTATAGTATAGCCGTCTGCCAGCAGCACCTGGTACAGATCCCGTGCGCTATGGCCGGTGGCTAAGATCAGGGCACCATGGGGGATCTTTTCGCCATCTGCCAGCACCACGTGGTGATCGTCGATCTTTGTCACACGGTTGTTATAGCGTACCTCTCCACCCAATGCACGGATGGCACGGTCGGCGTTTTCTACTACCTGCACCAAAATATCCGTGCCGATATGGGGCTTGGCCTTCCACTGGATCTCCGCCGGTGCGCCCAGCTCTACCAGCATATCCAGCACGCTGGCGATCATGGGGTCGTGGATACGGGTGGTCAGCTTGCCGTCGGAAAAGGTACCGGCACCGCCTGCACCAAACTGGATATTGCAGTCCGGATCCAGTTCACCGGTCTGGCGAAAATGCTCGACCTTTTTGGTTCGCTCTACCACGGTATCGCCACGCTCCAGTATCCGGGGACGCAGACCGCATTTGGCAAGCAGCAGGCCACAGAACATTCCCGCCGGGCCAAAGCCTACGATGACAGGTCTTTCCCGAAGGGGTTCTGTGCCGACTGGGATGGTCAGCTCTGCCGGGGTATAGCGTTTGATGCCACTTTTTTCCAGTGTATCCGCTGCGATACCGGACGGTTCGATCTCAGCGCAGATGGAGTACACAAAGCTGATCTTTGGCTTCTGCCGGGCATCGATGGATTTTTTGTTGACGTGCATGGCTGCCGGCTTTTGCCCCAATTCTTTGCGAAGTCTGGTAGCGGCTTCCTGCAGGGCGGCGGCATCCGGATCACTGCCCGGTCTATGGGGGATGCGGATATTTTCTATCAGTATTTTTTCGGTTTGCTTGTTGTTCATGGTATGTTTCCTCAGTTGATCTGCACCTGTACGGAATACTCTCCGACTTCACAGATCTCGGAGGCATCTTCTATATCGATCACGATGGTGGGGGTTTTGGTCACGATACCGATATTGTCGGCGCTGTAGCCGCTGAGATCCACCAGGGCGTACACATCAGAAGGGCGGATCTTGGCAAGCTGTTCCAGAGGACCACGGAGTGTTACTTGCAGTTCGTCGTCCATGACGGCATACTGGATCCCATCGGCACCGGTGACCTCGATGTCGGTGACGGACAGCACCATATATTGGATGGAAGGATCTACGTCCACGTGTACCTGTACGCTGGTGATGTCGTCCTCGATCATGACACCGTCGGCAGGTTGCAGGGTGATCGTGCGACCGTAGCTATTTTCGGTGATCTTTTTTTCATCCAGCAGGATGGGGCTCAGCAGCGTATCGGCACGCATGGCGGATTCTTCCCCCTTCACGGTCACTTCGCTGGGGGTCACGGTGATGGTGGCGTTGCTGTCGTTCAGGTAGCCGTACACGAAGGACACCTCCACCGGCACGGTCAGGGAGCGATAGATCGGCACGTACACGTCCACCTGAGTCTCGTCGTACTGAAGGTAGGCGCTGGTCACACGGTCGTTTAGGGCATCGATGAAATAGATGTCGCAGGTTTGGGCAAAGGATGTGGTGCGGTCGTTGAAATCGATGGCCACACGGGCGGCGGCGATGCTGTCCACGATGCTCTTGGGGCCGGAGACCTGGATGGTATCAAAGGAATACCGGACGTTGCCCAATTCGTAGCTGGCGGGCAGGTCTAAGTTCTCCACCTTTTCGGTCAGCGGGAACACACGAGTCACCGACTCCTCGGTCACAAATGCCACCTTATTCTGGGACTTTTCGATCAGGGTCAGGCCGGAGGGCAGCTCTACGTCGATATTGACGTTTGTCTTGCCGGGGGAGGAGATCCCACTGACATCGGCTGTGGCCACGATCTGGTCTTCCTCCAGCTTCAGGACGATGCTGCGTTTGCCCGCCACGGTCACGTCGATGGTACCGGCTTCTGTGGAGTTGTAGATGGACAGGCCGTGGTCTCTTTTCAGGTCCTCCATGCCCACCACCTGCACCGGGATCTCATAAAAGGTCTCCTGGAATTCCGGGCTGACCACGATCATCACGTACAGCCACAGCAGAAAAGCAGCGAACACGCACAGCAGCTTGACGATCCAGTTATGGCTACCCTGTCCGTCTGTGCCTGCGGCAGGATTCTTTCTTGGATTTTCATTCATGCTTTCTTATCCCCGTTCTCCTGTTTTGTTACCTTACTTTGCTTCTTGGCTTTGGCATCGGTATGTTGTCCGGGCAGCTTCAGGCGTTTCAGAGTACGCCGGGCTACGGACACGGGCATATTTTCTCCCTCGGGCATCAGGTAGCCCATCAGTGCTTTTTTCAAGGACTGGCGGTCGTAGCCTCTGGTCAGCTTGCCCTCACAGGCGATGGAGATGGTGCCGGTCTCCTCGGACACGATCACCACCACGGCATCGCTGTTTTCGCTCATACCGATCCCTGCTCTGTGGCGGGTACCCAGATCCTTGATGATGTCCGGATTCTCCGACAGGGGGAGCAGGCAGCCCGCAGCGTGCAGACGGTTTTTGCGGATGATCATAGCACCGTCGTGCAGGGGGGCTTTGTTGAAGAATATATTTTTGATCAGAAAGCTTTCCGGATCCGCATTGATGATGGTGCCGGTCATTTCCTGGTCGCCCAGTCTTGTGTCCCGTTCGAAGACCATCAGTGCGCCGGTCTTGGAGTCGCTCATGTCCTGGGCTGCCTCTGCCACTTCCTCGATCATGTGCAGTGTTTCCGAATTGTCCTTGGTCTCGCCGATGCTGCGGAAGCCCTTCAGGGACTGGCCGCCCATTTTTTCCAGCATGGAACGTAGCTCCGGCTGGAACAGGACCACAAGCAGTAATAGCCCCGTCTGGAAGATATTTTGCAGCAGGTACTGCATAACGCTCATGTGGAAAATATCTGTCAGGATCTGGGCGGTAAAGAGCAGGATGACACCCAATGCCAGCTTGCCCGCTCGTCTGTCCCGGACGAAGATATACAGGTAATACAGCAGTATCGATACACAGGTGATGTCCACTATATCACTTATCGAAATATTCAATATGTTTTGCAGGATGCTATCCCATCCCTGTCCCAATCCTTCCAGATTCATAGGCACCTCTGTCGGCCGTGGAGCACGGTTTTCCTTTCTGCGTTCTGCGTTTTCAAGACACTTATTCATATTATAGCATATCCCTATGGATTTTTCAAATGTTTTTGCCGGTTTATCGGAAATATTTCTGCATTTTTCAGATTTTTTCTGCATTTTTTTCGATTTTTTTCCAGACTTATCAAAAAAATCGGAAAAATTCCGCAAGATTTTTACAGGGAACTGCCATTTTCCTCTTTTCATTTTCCGCCAAATGTGGTATACTATATGGTAGTTTCAACGATCCGTTCTCCTTTACGCGACTATTTTCTCTCGTGGCAGGAGAACAGGTGAAACAGAATGAGGTGAAAAAACTTGCTTTATACCGGTACCGGCAGCAGGCTGAATATCGTCTGCGGACATTATGGCAGCGGCAAGACCAATGTGGCGGTCAATCTGGCGCTGGATGCCAAAAGGAGAGATCCGGCGGCGGAAGTGGCTGTGGCAGATATTGACATTGTGAATCCCTACTTTCGGACAGCCGATGCGGCAGACAGACTCCGACGTGCCGGCGTGATCCCGCTGATCCCGGAGTTTGCCAACTCCAACGTGGACATTCCTTCCCTGCCCCACCAGCTCTTTCGGATGTTTGAGCCTGGTGCGGAAAATCGGATCTCCTACATCGATGTGGGGGGAGACGATGGTTCTGTGGCGCTGGGGATGTACAAAGAGCCTATCGAGCGGGCCGGCTACAGTATGCTGTATGTGATCAGCATGTATCGTCCGTTGACGGCAGATCCGGCGGAGGCTGCGCTGCTGCTGAAGGACATCGAGGCGGCATCCCGGCTGCGTGCTACGGCGGTGGTCAACAACAGCTCTATTGGGTTGGAGACCACGGCAGCGGATATTTTGGATTCTGTAGAATGGGCGCACGCTTGTGCCGAGGCCTGTGGGCTGCCGCTGGCGTTCCATGCCTATTATGCAGAGCTGAATCCCACCCTGCCCCAGCTGTTTGCGGAAAAGGGATGGGATGCGGAGATGCTTCTGCCCATGGAAAACGTGACGAAGAAGCTGTTTTGAACCCTGTTAAATCTACCGGTATGTCGCCCTGCGGCCTATCGGGTTCATGGAGGATAAGATGAATAAAGTTACATTTGTCACCGATCGGTGCAAGGGATGTGGACTGTGCATCACGGCCTGTCCGAAAAAGATCCTGGAGCTGGATGGGAGCACACTGAACGCCAAGGGCTATCACCCGGCTAAGATGGTGGATCAGGCGAAATGTATTGCCTGTGCCATGTGCGCCATGATGTGTCCCGACTGCGTGATCAAGGTTGAAAAAGCAGACTAAGATAGGAGTTTACAAAGAAATGGCTAAGAAAGTTTTGATGAAGGGGAACGAAGCCATTGCAGAAGCCGCCATTGCCTCCGGTTGTCTGTACTACTTCGGCTATCCCATCACTCCCCAAACGGAGATCGCAGAATACATGGCAAAGCGGATGCCCAAGGTGGGTGGCCTTTGCTTGCAGGCAGAAAGTGAAGTGGCTGCCATCAACATGACCATGGGGGCCGCTTCCGGTGGTACACGGGTCATGACCTCCTCCTCTTCCCCCGGAGTTGCCCTGAAGAGTGAAGGGATCTCTTACATTGCCGGGTGCGACCTGCCCTGTCTGATCGTGAACGTACAGAGAGGTGGTCCGGGTCTGGGTGGTATCCAGCCTTCGCAGTCTGACTATTATCAGGCTACTCGTGGTGTTGGTCACGGGGATCTGCGGCTGCTGGTGCTGGCTCCTTCCTCTGTGCAGGAAATGGCTTCTCTCACCGCACAGGCCTTTGATCTGGCCGACATTTACCGGATGCCCGCTATGCTGCTGGCCGACGGTGCGCTGGGACAGATGATGGAGCCGGTTGACTTCTCTGCCTTCCCGAAGCGGGAGATCCCGGAGAAGACCTGGGCTGCCAACGGCCACGGAAACATGAGAGAACACAACATCGTGAACTCCCTGTACATCGATCCCCAGGTGCTGGAGGATTCCGTAAAGGCTCGTTACGAACGGTATGCACAGGTAGAAGCTAATGAAGTGCAGTACGAAGAATACATGACCGAGGACGCAGACGTGGTGCTGGTGGCCTTTGGGATCACGGCTCGTATCTGCAAGAGTGCGGTCAATGCGGCAAGAGCGGCCGGGATCAAGGCGGGTCTGCTCCGTCCCATCACCCTGTGGCCCTTCCCGAAGGCTGCTATCTCCGCTGTGGCTGACCATGCCAAGGCACTGCTGTCCGTGGAAATGTCCATGGGGCAGATGGTGGATGATGTTCGTCTGGCTGTCAATGGTAAGAAGCCTGTATACTTCTATGGTCGTACCGGTGGTATGATCCCCTCTGTGGAGGAAGTGGAAGCTGAGATCGCCAAGCTGGCGGCTGCGCTGTGAGACGGCGAAGACGAATCCCGATAATTTGAGTGAGGTATATCCGATATGAAAACTGTATTTGACAGACCCCATGCACTGTGTGATGTGCCGCTGCACTACTGCCCCGGCTGCACCCATGGGATCGTACATCGTCTGGTGGCGGAAGTGATCGACGAGCTGGGCGTGGAAGGCCAGACTGTTGGCGTGGCTCCCGTTGGTTGTTCCGTTTTTGCCTATAATTATTTCAACTGTGATATGGTACAGGCTGCCCATGGTCGTGCGCCGGCTGTGGCTACCGGTCTGAAGCGCACCCATCCGGACAGCACTGTTTTCACCTACCAGGGTGACGGGGACCTGGCTGCCATTGGTACCGCCGAGACGGTACACGCCGCTACCCGTGGGGAAAACATCACCATCATCTTCATCAACAATGCCATTTACGGTATGACCGGTGGACAGATGGCGCCGACTACCCTGCCGGGTCAGGTGACGACGACCTCTCCCTACGGCCGTGACCGGAAGATCCAGGGGAACCCCATCCGGGTATGTGAGATGCTGTCTACGCTGGACGGTGTGGCACTGGCTACCCGTGTTTCCGTAGACACGCCCAAGGCTGTCATCAATGCCAAGAAGGCCATCAAGAAGGCATTCGAATACCAGCAGGCCGGCAAGGGCTTCACAATTGTAGAAGTGCTGTCCACCTGTCCCACCAACTGGGGTATGTCTCCGGTGGATGCGTTGCAGTGGCTGCGGGACAACATGATCCCCTACTATCCGCTGGGCACCTACAAGGACATTGCAGAACAGGAGGCAAATGTATGACACTGACCATGATCTTCGCTGGCTCCGGCGGCCAGGGCATTCAGTTCTCCGGAAAGCAGATGGCAAAGACGGGGATGTATGCTGGGTACAACGTGACCTTCCTGCCTTCCTACGGTCCGGAAATGCGTGGCGGTACCTCCAACTGCACCGTAGTCATCTCTGACACCGAGATCGGTTCTCCCAGCGTATCCTCGCCGGATGTGGCTGTGGTGATGAACAAACCTTCCTTTGAAAAGTTCGCACCCAAGGTAAAGGCTGGCGGCAAGCTGTTTGTGGACGAGACGCTGGTAGATCTCACCACCGACCGCACCGACATTGAAGTGATCCGCATTCCCGCCACCGGTCTGGCTGAAGAAAACGGGCTGGGCGGCTTTGCCAATGTGATCCTGATGGGCAAGATCATCAAGGACACGGGGCTGTTCGAGTATGATTCCTTTGTGGATTATCTGGTGGGCAGCATTCCCCCGGCGAAGGAAGCACTGATCGCAAAGAACAAAAAGGCACTGGAACTGGGCTACAACGCATAAGTCTCTAACGACACAACAGGCACAGCCTATGGGTATTTTTCCCGGACGGCTGCGCCTGTTTTTTTACATTTCTTTGCGGATGCGCTCGAATGCACCCTTTTCCAGGCGGGACACCTGGGCTTGGGATATGCCGATCTCCCGGGCGATCTCCATTTGGGTCTTGCCTTTGTAGAAGCGCATTTGGATGATCTTTTGCTCCCGTTCGCCCAGATGTGCGATGGCCTCCTGCAAGGCGATGTCCTCCAGCCACAGCTCGTCGCTGCAATTTTCGTCGGCGATCTGGTCCATGACGAAGATGGAGTCGCTGCCGTCGTTGTACACCGTTTCGTACAAGGAGACCGGCTCGGTGATGGCTTCCAGAGCGTGGGCAACATCTTCCCGTTTCTCCCGGATGGCGGCGGCGATCTGGTCTAAGGTGGGTTCGGTATCCATGGTGCCGGAGAGCTGCTCCTTGGCTTGCAGAGCACGGTAGGCCATATCTCGGACGGAGCGGCTGACTCGAATGCTGTTGTTGTCGCGGAGATACCGCTTGATCTCGCCGATGATGAGAGGACAGGCGTAGGTGGACAGCTCCACATCGTAGGTCTCGCTATCGAAGTTGTCGATGGCTTTGATCAGGCCGATGCAGCCCACCTGAAACAGGTCGTCCAGGTTTTCCCGCCGGTTGGTGAAGCGTTGGACAATGCTCAGCACCAGCCGCAGGTTTCCGTCGATCAGTCGTTCTCTGGCAATTGTGTCGCCCTCCCGCATACGATGGAGCAATGCTTTTTTCTCCTGCGAGGTCAATGTAGGCAGCTTGGCCGTGTTGACACCGCAGATCTCAACTTTGTTATAATACATGCGAACCCTTTCCCGTTTATGGTTTTCCTCACCTGCAGTATTGCCAGCGGGGCGGGTGGGTTATGCATGGGAGATATTGGGGGCGGGAGGATAAAAAAGTACACATTTCGGGGTGGATTTGAGTCGATTTTTTCGGGGAGATATGCTATAATGTAGATGCTATTTTCTGATGGATCGGAGGCGATATATATGGATAAAAATCGTTCTGCTGTGGTGCTGCTGCTCTGTGCATTGCTACTCCAGGGATGCAGTCCGGCACCGGCGATAGAGGTCGAGGAGACCGGGGAGAGCGGACAGGACAGCACGGCTGTGGTAGAGACTACAGACGACACGGAAACGCAGGCGGATCTCTATGCGGCACTGCGGGAGGTGGATGCCGGTGGACAAACGGTCACCATGCTGCTGCGGGAGGAGTTTGCGTATGAATTTTGGGCGGAGGAAGCGACGGGTGAGGCCATCCAGGACACGGTATACGCACGGGATCTGGCCACGGAGGAGCTACTCAATATTTCTCTAAGCTACAAGACCGTTCCCGGCTCGTTTTCCAAGCAGTCCCAGTTCATTGGGGCGTTCACCGACAGTGTGCTTGCCAATGACATGAGCTATTCGATCGTGGCTTGTGCGGCAAACTATATGCTGCCACAGACGGCAAAAGGGTATTTCCGCAATCTGCTGTCCACCCCTTCCCTTTCTATGGATATGCCCTGGTATGCACAGAAGTATATTGCATCCATGACGGTGCAGGATCGGCTCTACCTGACGGCAGGATCGGCTTCTATGAATCTGCTAGAGAACATGTGTGTGCTGTTCTTCAACAAGGATCTGTTGGCAGATTTTGGATATGCGCTGCCCTATGAACAGGTATGTGCGGGAGAATGGACCTTTGATGCCCTGCAAGCACTGGTCAAGGATGCCTATGTGGATACCAACGGGAACGGGACTGTTGATACGGAGGACACGCTGGGGTATTTGACCTATGGGAATATGATCAATGCACAGACGGTCAGCATGGGGCATGCCTATATTGCCACGGATGCACAGGGGATCCCTCGGTACACGGACACGCTCAGCGAACGGTCTATCGATATCTATGATCGGGTGGCGACCTTTGTCAACGAGCTGGACGGCACGTATTTTTACAACGATACGGCCAATGATGCGCTGACGGCTACCGAAAATATGCTGGGGATCTGGCGGAGCGGGCAGGTATTGTTCTTCCCGCAGGTGCTTTCCACGGCGGCCAAAATGCGGGAGGATGAATTCGATTTCGGGATCCTGCCTTTGCCCAAATACGACACGGCACAGGACTCCTATGCCACCTTTGTGTTAGAAAACGTGACGGTGCTGGGGATCCCGGTATACCAGACGGAACCGATCGCCGGGCAGACGCTGGAGGCACTGTCTATCTATGGATACACCACCCTGTCGCCGGTGTACTACGATGTGGTGCTCAAGGAAAAATATTCCCGGGATGCGGACACCAAGACCATGTTGGATCTGATCCGGGAGGCCGTGACCTTTGAGTATCCGCTGAACACCCAATTTATGGCAAACTGCATCAAAAACAACAGTCCGCTGGTATCCACCTTCGAAAAAGAACAAAAGAGCCTTGCCAACCAATTTGATGCCATCGTGACCGGCTGGTTGGCATTGGAGCCTTGAGGAGAAGAAACAAACATGGAGATCACATATACAAAAGAGATTCCGGTACGGTATACGACAGATGTACTGGTGGCTGGCGGTGGCCCATCGGGGGTGGCTGCGGCGGTGCTCTGTGCACGGGTACAAAAGGATTGGGGCGACCGGGTCCTGCTATTGGAGCAGTCGGGCACCTTTGGCGGTTCCAGCACCTTAGCCGGGGTACCGGAGCTGATGAATTTCGACGATGGGAAAAACTTTTTGGCAAAAGGGTTTGGGGAGGAGATCTACACGTCTCTGTATGGGGATTGTCCCCTGGATCGCAGCTGGCCTACGGTACAGCCCGCCCGGCTCAAGGTGCTCTATGATCGCTTGATGGAGGAAAGCGGGGCGGCGTTCCATTTCTACAGCCGGATCGTGGATGTGGTCATGGCAGACGGGCGCATTACCTATGTGATCGTGTCGGCACCGGAAGGACTGTATGCCATCCAAACCAAGGTGGTCATCGACTGTACGGGAAGCGGGGCGGTCTGTGCGCTGGCGGGCTGCGACTATGCCTATGGCGATGCAAACGGCAGCACCATGTCAGCGACCCTGTGCAGCACCTGGGGTGGCGTGGATTTCTCTCGCAAGAACAATGACGGTGCGTACATCCATCGTGCCTTGCAGGACGGTGTTTTGACCCAATACGATCTGCTGCTGCCGGGGATCAAGCCGACCTTCCCGGCGGTGGGCGTTGGTGGCGGCAATGTGGGACACTGCTTTGGGGTGCGGGACATCGACACAGAGTCGATCACGGCGGCCATGGTGGAGGGTCGGCGGCGGCTGGAGGAATACCAGGTGTACTACAATCGCTATGTGCCCGGCTGTGAGCATGCGGTGCTGCTGGACTCTGCGCCCTATTTGGGGATCCGGGAGTCTCGACGTATCTGCTGTGTGGAGACCCTTTCGGAAAGCGATTTCTATGACCAGAGCGTCAAGCCCAACGAGATCGGGCGTTACTCCTATCCCATCGACATCCATCCGGTGACAGCCGATGCCACGGGCATGCAGGGTTTTAGCAAGCATGTTTCCTGCCGACACGATGTGGGGGAATCCTACAGCATCCCCTATGGCTGTCTGGTGCCGAAGGATGCACGCAATCTGCTGGTGGCGGGGCGCTGTGTGGGTACTGACCAGGCCATGCAGGCTTCGATCCGGGTCATTCCCGGCTGCTACATCACGGGACAGGCGGCTGGTGTTGCGGCGGCACTCAGTGTACATACGCAGGTAGATCCGGCGGCTGTGGATGTGGGGACACTGCGGGCTTTGTTGGCTGACTACTGCTCTATGCGGATCTGATGTGAGGAAGGTGCCATGTATACCACCATGACGACGGTTTACTCCATGGAACCCGGTGTCGGCAACCGCATTTGCAATTTTGTCCGGCAGAGCACGCCACAGGGGATCGTGGAGCAGCTACACACCCATGCCTATATCAAGGTGATGCACATCACGGGCGGCAAGGCAGAGTGGGTCGTGAATGACACCTGCCATATTTTGGAAAAAGGGACCTTTGTGATCCTGAACGACACCGAGCTGCGGGGGATCCGTAGTGTATGTTCGCCGGAGCCGTTGACGTTGGAATGGATCCAGTTCCAGCCGCTGACGATCTTTTCCCAGATGCCCGTGGATGCCTGTACACGTCTTTGCAGCATTTTCTATCTGCGGCCGCCGGGCTTCTCGAACCGGATCCTACCGGGGTCACCCTACAGCGATGCCATTGCCGATGCTTTTGCTATGCTGGCTAAGGATGCGGAGACACCGGATGTATTGCAGGACGATGCCGTGATCGGGGATCTGTACGGGCTTTTGGTCCAGATCAGTCGGCACTATATCGCCGTGCTGGGGGCGGATTTTCTGCACAACAAAATGGCCTCTGCACGAAACTTCCAGAAATTGGCAGAGGCGATCCGTTACATCGGTCTACACTATCCGGAGGACATCACGGAACAGGAGGTCGCCACACATTTGCAGCTTTCTCACAGCTATTTCTCCCGCTTGTTCCAGGCCTGCTATGGTATCCCCTTTCGGTCGTATCTGCGGCAATATCGCATGGAAAAAACGCTGGCGTTGCTGCGTACCTCCCGTGATCCGGGCATGACGGTGTTGGATGCGGCGATGGCTTGCGGGTTCAGCAGTGCGTCCGGGTTCTACAAATGCCTACGTAGTCTCTATGGAACAGGCAGTGTGAAGGAGCTGCTGCGGGAGGAGGAGCCATAATTCCCCACAGCAAAATCCACCAAACCCATTGCTTTTCTTCGCCATTCATGGTATAATACAGAAAATCCCCCATATATGGTATATGGGTATATGGGCAGATCGGAGGTCACGTATGACAAACAAAGAATGGTTCAAACAGGCAAAATTTGGGATGATGATCCACTGGGGGCTGTATTCCCTGCCGGCCGGTGAATGGCGAGGCAAGCGGATGGTAGACATTGGCGAATGGGCGCAGGCCTATTTCCGGATCCCCAATGCGGAATACCACAAGCTGGCCGGGATCTTCAATCCCATTCTGTTCGATGCAGAGGAATGGGTGAAGCTGGCGAAGGATGCCGGGATGCAGTACATGGTCTTCACCTCCAAGCACCACGAGGGCTTTGCTATGTATCACTCCAAGGTGTCTAAATTCAATATCGTGGATGCAACGCCCTTTGGCAGAGACGTTCTGGCGGAGCTGGCAGAGGCTTGCTACAAGCATGACATGAAGTTAGGGCTGTACTACTCTCAGGACATCGACTGGAGCGAGCCCAATGGCGGTGGCTACAAGAACGGCAAGACCTGGTGTGGCGGTAAGGCGTATTGGACCAACAACTGGGACTTCCCGGATGATGAACACAAGAACTACACCCAGTGCTTCGAGGACAAGATCAAGCCCCAGGTGAAGGAAATTTTGACCGGCTATGGCGACATCTGCCTGATCTGGTTCGACACGCCCGGTACCATTTCGCCGGAGCAGTCGGAGGAGCTGTTCCAGCTGGTGAAGCACTATCAGCCCAACTGTCTGGTGAACTCTCGGATCGGCAATGGGCGGGGGGACTATGGTTCTGCCGGGGACAACGAGATCCCCGACGACGACAAGGGCGATATGCTCTATGAGACCCCGGCCACCCTCAACGACACCTGGGGGTACAAGTCCTACGACAACAACTGGAAGGATGCCGGCACTGTAAAGCAGATCAAGAATCACCTGAACGAGCGGGGGATCAACTACCTGTTGAACGTGGGTCCCGACTATCTGGGACGGATCCCCGGGCCTGCCATCGATATTCTCCGGGAAGTGGGACAGGGCTGAGTTTTGGTATTTGCAAGGAAGGATGCGTTTTGCGTCCTTCTTTTTTTGCGGCTCTGCTCACGAATGAACTTTGTACAAAATTTTTATTTTTCTCAAATTTGTATGCAAATCAAACGCCCTTGACAAAATACACTTCTGCCAAGGGCGAAATACGACGTTCTATTATTTTGCCAACAGACCGTCTACGAATTACGGGAATGGGCAAACACAAAGTCTGCTACTGCTGCGTTGGTGAAGCTGCCGTAGAAACAGAGTGTCAGCGTGTGGTCTCCGGTGAGGGGCGGGATGGGGGCGGATATGTTGGTCTCGTCTGCGGGCACCTGCAATTCCCCGTGGTATCGGCCATCGATGTACAGCTCGACTCGACAATCGTCGTTGGCTTGCATATGGATGGAAAAGGTGTCTTCGCCCCGGAAGGTCAGGTAGCGGTAGGTGGCGGTATCGCCGTCCTGCACGGCTGTCAGCGTCAGTGGGTATGGGTCTGCTGTATCGCAGGTGACACGGACGCTGCCGGTCAGTGCGCAGGCTATGGCTGCCGGGATCCTTTCGCTGGCGGGGATGGTTTTGCCGGGGCCGGCTGTGGTTTGAACGACTTCGGCGATGGAACCGTCTTCGTTAAAATAGATGGGTTCGGCACAGACCTGGCGAGAGAATTCGGTGCCGTGGGTGGAGCGGTGGTAGAACACGTACCATTGCTCCCGGAAGCACACCATGGAGCCGTGGTCGTTCCACACGTGGGGGTCGCAGCCGAAATTGTCGATGATCACGCCGCCATACCGAAAGCCGGTGGTGGGATGATCCGATACAGCATAGCCCAGGCAGGTGGGACGATTGCCGTGGCGGTGGGTATCGGCGAAAAGGAAATAGTACTTGCCGTTGTGCTTTTTGACCGAGCTACCTTCGTGGAACTCGTGCTCCGCTACGGTCAGGGGCTGGGTGATGGTGGCGGGATCGATCTCTACCATATTGTCCCGGAGGCGGGCGGCCTTTCCCCAGGTCAGCTGTCCCCAATACAGGTAGGCTTTGCCATCGTCGTCTATGAGCACGGCGGGATCGATGCCCTGCACGCCCTGTAGCTGGCCAACATCCTGAAAGGGGCCTGTGGGGCTTTGGGACTTTGCCACGCCGCAGCGGCCGTCGGGAACGCAGTAGTAGAGGTAGTACCAGCCGTCTCGGTAGGCGCAATCGGGGGCATACAGGGCACCGCAATCCTTGGCCCAGGTGGTATCTGCTAAGGAAAAGGCGACGCCGTGGTCGATCCAGTGGAGCATATCGTCGGAGGAAAATACGTGGTACACATCGCTGCAATAGCGGCGTTCTCCGGCTATATCGTAGGAGCCGTAGAGGTAGATGCGGCCATCTGCCCACACGTGCGCTTCTACGTCGGGGACAAAGGCGGTGGGGGGCAGGAGGGGATTGTGGGCGTATCGTTCGAGCATGGTTGGGTCTCCTTGTGGTTTTTGTTATGTAGCCTTGACCTATAGTATAGCACGATATTGTCTGTTTTTCTATGGGGAACTTGCGGTGACTATGGACAAAACTTGCTTTTTGTGGTGCAAAAAAGAACAGCGGTACGAATACCACTGTCCTTTTGTCTTTTCGTTATGCGCCATAGAAGCCAAGCAGTACCATGGCTACCAGGGCACGGGTTGCGTTATCCTGGGGCAGAAGATTGCTGTCGATGCTGTCGAACAGACCGGTACCGCAGGCCCACTGCATGGCGGGGATGGCGTATTCGGCGATGTCGGCGAAATCTTCGTAGGAGAGAATATTCGTGTCTTCGCCTTCGCTTACGTCATAGCCTAAGAAGGTGGCGTAGCGGTAGAAGATCGTCACCAGCTGTTCTCGGGTGAGGGCGGCATCCGGGGCAAATTCGGTCTCTGTCATGCCGTTGACAAGGCCAATGGACTTAGCCCAAACGACTGCGTTGTGATACCATGCGTCAGCGGCTACGTCGGTGAAGGGGTTTGCTTCGTCCATCACAGGCGCACCGGCGGCACGATACAGCACCGTTACCAGCATGCCACGGGTCAGACCTTCGTTTGGTGCAAAGGTATTGTCGGACATGCCGTTCATGTAGCCGTTTTCGTAGGCGAATTTGATAGCTTCGTAGAATGCATCGGTTTCGGATACATCGGAGAAGGGATTGTTCCACGGTTCGACGGGTGCTTCGGGTTCGGTCTCAGTCGGTTCGGTTTCCGTGGGTTCCTCAACCGGTTCTTCCACTTCTGTAGGTTCTTCTACTTCATCCTTCTTTTTGTTGGCTTCAACGATCTTGTCGATCAGCTCCCATTCCTGCCACGTGGGCAAAAGTGCGCTGGACTGGATCGACCATCTTGCGTATACCGTGGTGTCCGCTTCGAATACCGTTTCGGTGGTCACCTGTGCGCCGTCCTTGGTGAACCAGCCTTGGAAGTTGTAGTCTCGTCTGGTGGGCGTGGGCAGACTTGTCAGCTTGCCGTTGGCGGCGTTGACGGTCATAGCTTTGGGCGTTACGGAGCCGCCGTTTGCGTCAAAGGTCACGGTCGAATGGTACTGCTTGTCACCGCAGGGGCAATAGCCGTTCTCGTCATAGGTGTGATTGTTCGGGTCTATTTCGCCATAGGGCTGGTCACAAAAGTCGCAGATGGCCGGGGACTGGCAGGTGGCAGTACCGCCGGTGTGGCCGTTGCAGTCCCAGGTGGCGGTCAGGGTGATGCTTTCCGTGAGGACTGTGTCAAAATCCCATGGGGTGTTGCCGTTGTACCAGGTGTTAAAGGTACATCCATTCTTTTCGGGGTCGGCAGGCTTTTGGGCTTTTTGACCCTTGAGAATGTGCTGGGGGCCTACGGAAGTGCCGCCGTTTGTTTGGAAGGTCACGGTGTAGGGGCAGGCTTTGTCTTCGATGGATATACCTCCATCACGTATGATCATACCATTGAAGGTAGTGTAGTCGATTGCATCATCGTGTCTGGTGATGATTACAGGAAATCTAGGATCCAAAAAACCTGTCAGATATACATCACCGTTTATCACACCACCGTCTGCATACATTGTCATGTCATGAAGTATCACAGTGCCTTTATTACCATACGTTTCGTTTCGGCCATAACAATTCTGAATACATGCATTGCCGGATATGGTGAAGACAGAAACTTCACTTGCATTCATTACACCATATCCCTCGTAGTTTGCGTCACATTTTTGGATCGTGCCACCGTTCATAGTGAAAGTACCGTAATTGCCTACACCACCACCGCCGGCCGTAGCTGAGCAGGTATCGATGGAGCCACCGTTCATGATGAAGTTACTTTTATTAGATACACCACCGCCGTACCCAGCTGAACAGGTATCAATGGAGCCACCGTTCATGGTGAAGGTGCCTACATTGTATACGCCGCCGCCGAAGCTCTCCACATATGAAACATCACATGGCAGCTCACAACCCTTGATCGTGCCGCCGTTCATGATGAAGGTGCCTTCGTTGTATACGCCACCGCCGTAATAGTAAGTATAAGTAACGGAACTATATTCTTCTACCACTTCCAACCCAGTGCCGCCGGTGATGGTGCCGGTTTTGGTGGTGCTGGAGTCGTTCAGGGTCAGGGTCGCACCGGTGTTGACGTGGATCACGCTGCCGGGGACTTTGCCGGCGTAGGTCAGGGTGTGGCCGTTCAGGTCTATGGTGGTGTCGCCGGTGATCTGCAGGGTCTCGGTGATGGTGAGATCCTCCGTCAGCACCATGGTGGTGGAGTTGCCGCCCAGGGTATATTTGATCAGACCGGCTTCCTCCAACGGTTGCCACGGTGCAGGATCGGGTATTTCGCCGGTACCGGTGATGGTCAGGATACCATCGGGTGTGAGCCGCCAGGTGATGTTGTCACCGCAGGTGCCGGACTCCGCTGCGTAGGCCGTCACTGTCAGCAGCAGCACCGTCATGCATACGGCAAACAGGATGCCAAAATATCGCTTTTTCATATTTTTCACTCCTTTATCGTCACACCTGTTTTTTGGTCCTTTGCATGGTGTGGATAACATACATTTATTATACACGATTCCCAACGAAATTGCAATAGGAAAACGGAAATTTTTGCAAGAAAAAAGACACAGGGCATGTGCGCATGGTGACCTGTGCCTTTCCCTTATGCTTTTGTGTGCAGACAACGGTTCCTTATACTTGCATATGCATGCAACGGCCCCTTATGCATGCGTACGCATGCAACGGAGTGCGTTGGCGATGGCAAGCACCGATACGCCTACGTCCGCAAACACCGCCAGCCACATATTGGCGATCCCCACGGCGGAGGCCAGCATCACCAGCACCTTGACCCCAATGGCGAACACGATGTTCTGGTGGACGATGGTCATGGTCTTTTGGGCGATCCGGATGGCGGTCACCAGCATGGCGGGGTCGTCACGCATGATCACCACGTCGGCGGCTTCCATGGCGGCATCGGAGCCCAGTCCCCCCATGGCAACGCCTACGTCCGCTCTTGCCAGCACCGGCGCATCGTTGATCCCGTCTCCCAGATATACCAGCGCTTCGCCGGGCTTTTTTTCGCTCAGCAGTGCCTCCACCGCCGCCACCTTATCGCCGGGCAGTAGGTCGCCTTGCACCCGATCGATGCCCAGCATGGCCGCTGTTTTTTCGCCCACGGCCTGTTTGTCCCCGGTAAGCAAGACGGTCCTTTGTACGCCAACTTCGTGGAGACCACGGAGCATGGCTGGTGTTTCGTCCCGCACCCGGTCGGTGATGCCGATCCAGCCGGCGTAGGTCTCGTCGATGGCTACATAAATGGGCGTTTCCCCCGGTTCGGTTTGTGCCGCTTTGCAGTCGATGCCGTGGCGGTGCAGCAGCTTTTCGTTGCCCACCAGCACCCTATGTCCATCCACAGCGGCACAGATCCCGTAGCCGGCCTCCTCCACTGCATCGGTATTGGGTAGAGCCTGTGCGTCCATGCCGCAGGCCGCCAGCAGTGAACGGGCAATGGGATGGGTGGAGCCGGATTCTGCGATGGCTGCCATGGTGAGCAGTTCGTTTTTTGTACGGTTATCTGACGATTGGATCCGGCTCACGTGGAAGGCACCTTCGGTGATGGTTCCGGTTTTGTCAAAGGCGGCGATCTTGGCGTGGGAAAGCTGCTCCAGACCTGCCGAGCCCTTCACCAATATGCCCTGTCGTGACGCACCGCCGATACCACCGAAGAAGCTCAGGGGCACCGAAATAACGAGGGCACAGGGGCAGGATACCACAAGAAATTCCAGTGCTCGATAGATCCAGGTCTGCCAGGCACCGTGGAACAATAGCGGCGGCAAGATCGCCAGTACCACGGCGGCACACACGACCACGGGGGTATACACGGCGGCAAAGCGTGTGATAAAGTTTTCCGAACGGGATTTGCGTGCGGCAGCGTTCTCTACCATATCCAGAATCTTTGCCACGGTGGATTCGCCATAGGTGCCTGTGGTACGGATGGTCAGCACGCCACCGCCGTTGATGCTGCCGCTGAACACCGTTTCACCTGGTGATACGTCCTTGGGCATACTTTCGCCGGTCAGCGCTGCGGTATCCAACGAGGAGAAGCCGGTCAGGATCACACCATCCAGGGGGATCTTTTCGCCGGCCGCCACCAAAATGGTCTCCCCGACTGCCACGTCCTCCGGTTCCACCGTGACCGCTTGTCCGTCTCGCAGTACGGTGGCGGTATCCGGGCGAATGGACATCAGCTCGGTCACAGACCGGCGGGACTTTGCCACAGCCATGGATTCAAAGATCTCCCCCAGCTGGTAGAACAGCATGACCGCTGCACCTTCTGCACCCTCCCCAATGGCAAAGGCACCGGCTGAGGCGATCATCATCAAAAAATTTTCGTCAAAGACCTGGCCATGGGCGATATTCCGCAGTGCCTTCCACACAACCTTCCAGCCGATAAAAAGCCACACGGCACCATATACCGCCATGGAGATCCATTTCTCCTGCATCACACCGGACAGCACCAGTCCCACGGCATACAGCGCCGCACCGATGCCCCAGATACACCACCGCTTTTTCATACTATTGTTCCCTTTCGTGAATCGATGTATCGACAATCGATTATCGATTATCGATTGTCTTACAATGCCTTCATATGGGTGTCCGGTTCCAGCTTGCGGATGAGCTTGGCGGCGGCTTTTTCGATGTCCTTGATTTTGGCTTCGTCTACGTCCAGCACCATTTTGGTGGTCAAAAAGCTGACCGATGCGCTGTGTACGCCATCCAGTTCGCTGACACCCTTCTCGATCTTGGCGGCACAATTGGCACAGTCCAATCCTTCCAGCAGATAGGTTTTCTTCATGTTCGTTTCCTCCGTTGCGTATACTTTCAATTGAATTCCGCTTCAACTGTTATGCCTATATTATAGTTGAAACGGTGCTCAATTGTCAATAGGCATAGCGACGGGATACAGTGGATTTTATGCGTTGTTCTATGGCACCTTGCACAAATCCGGATTTTCACCTTCACGCACATCGAGATTTCACCCCAAAAGGCTTGTATTTTGGCGGGAAATATGGCATAATAGAACAGGCAACACCGCAGGTTCACGGCTAACGCCTTGACGGCAGCACTGCGCGGTGTTGCCTGCATCGACACATTTCTTTATGCGGAAAGGATATTGAGATTATGGCACGTTGGCATATTCTGCAAAATAAAAAAGCCACGGAATGGATCCCCACCATGGGAGAAAAGCACGTGGATGACATTGAAATGGCCGGGTTCGGCTGCTCGGATACGGTGACCTATGGGGTGGAGGAGGACGGCAGACTGATCCTGTTCCACCATCCGGTATTCCCCACCCTGCGCCGCCGTCCCAACGAAACACATTCCTCCTACCAACTGGACATGGCTTCGCCTGTGCTCTTGGCAGACGGCATGGCACTGCGGGAGATCTTGGACAAGGCGGTCATCGACTGCGGTGTTCTGCGGCTCTTCAGCCACGACGGGGACATCACGGTGGAGCGCACCCTGTTTCCGGCGGCAGTGAAGCGGGCTTCCTATGAACAGATCGTGGTCCGGCATCCGTCCTGGTACTCCATTTCCGCAGACGATCGTGTATTTGGCAAGCACCATGAGGAAATGGGTCCCATGGGGATCAACATTGCCGAATGCTGGTTTGCCGCCGCTTCCAGCGATGTGGAGACCCGGATCGATGTGATGTACTGCGGACGGTTAGCCAATGAACCTACGCCCACCAACACAGCGGACGAGGATCTGGCGGCACGGCTCCGGCGTGCAGAGGAATTGACTTCTCCCATGACCATCGACACCGGAGACATGGTGCTGGATACGCTCTTTACCTTCTCGAAGCTGCGGGCGGGAGAATCGGTATTTGACACGAAGTTTGGACGGATCCATTCTCCCGGCGGTAAGTCCTACTATGCGGCGACCTGGTGCAACGACCAGGTGGAATATGCGGGACCCTATTTTGCCTACACGGGAGACAAGGAGCTGTTGGAAGCCAGCATGAATGCGTATCGGATGTACATCCCCTTCATGAGCGATTCCTTCACGGCCATTCCCTCCTCCGTCATTGCGGAAGGGCTGGACTACTGGAACGGGGCCGGTGACCGGGGTGACGCTGCCATGTATCTCTATGGTGCTTCTCGCTTTGTGCTGACGGCCGGGAACGAAGACTGGGCGAAGGAGCTGCTGCCTGCTATTCGCTGGTGTGCGGAATATTGCAGACGGCAGAAGACTGCAGATGGGGTGATCGCCTCCGATTCGGATGAACTGGAAAATCGGTTTTCCAGCGGCAAGACCAACCTGAACACCTCTTGTCTGGCGCTGGCGGGGTATCGGTACGCATCGATCCTGTGCCGGGACATGGGGTATACGGAATTGGCTGACAACTATGCTGCCGAAGCCGCCGAACTGGAAAAAGCCATTGAAACGGTATTTGGCGCCAACATCCATGGATATGAGACCTATCGGTATCACGATGGCTGTGAGGTGCTGCGGTCCTGGATCTGTATGCCGCTGTGTGCCGGGATCTATGATCGAGCAGCCGGGACAGTGGGTGCGCTGACCTCCGACTACCTGTTCCGCACCGATGGGATGCTGACCACCGAAGACAACCAGACCATTTGGGACCGCTCTACCCTGTATGCACTGCGGGGGCTGTATGCGGCGGGATACACGGAAAAGGCAACGGAATGCCTGGGGATCTACAGCGAGAACCGGCTGCTGGGCGAACGGGTACCCTATCCGGTGGAGGCCTATCCGGAAGGGGGCAAGCGGCATTTGTCCGGGGAATCGGCGTTGTACTGCAAGGTATTCACCGAAGGGATGCTGGGTCTGGAGCCTGCCGGGCTGCACAGCTTCACCATTTGTCCCAGACTGCCGGAGACGCTCACGCATTTGACCATGACGAACATCCATGCACACGGCGGTGTGTTCAGCGTGCAGGTCACAAAGAACGGCTACACAGTTGTGCGGGCGGATGGAACGATCCTGGGCAGTGGTGCGCTGGGCGAAACACGCACGATCAAGCTGTAATAGTATCGTAAGGAGAGAAAGACATGCATATGCGTATTATGACCTTCAACATCCAGCACTGCGCTCGGCACCAGAATTCGCTGGACAAGAAGCCGGAATGCATCGATCCTGCCACCATGACGGCGGTGATCGAAGACGTTGCTCCGGTGCTGTGTGGGCTGAACGAAGTGCGGGGGCTGGGCAAAACCGCCGGATATACCGCACAAACAGAGAAAATGGCAGCACTGCTGGGCTGGCATGGTGTGTTCGGCCGATCTGTGTACGTAGGTGGCACGGAGCCCTACGGCAACGCCATCGTATCCCGGTATCCCATTGAGGAGATGCAGGTGATCCACATTCCCGATCCCACCTACGCAGGTCCGTCCAACTGGGTGGAGACTCGTTCCATCCTGCGGTGCCGGTTCGACATCGGCGGTGGATTTGTGGTCTACCAGAGCCACTTTGGTCTGAGTCAGGTGGAGCAGGAACACGCCGCTGCACTGGCGCACCAGCTGTTGGCAGCAGAGCCTCTGCCGGCTGTGCTCATGGGGGACTTCAACATGGAGCCGGACAATCCGCTGTTGGCCCCGCTATTTCGGGATTTCGATTCTGCCAATGTGCGGCTGACCGGGCAGAAGACCTTCCCTTCTCATGACCCCAACATCATGATCGACTACATCTTCGCAAACAAGCGGGTGCAGATCGAAAACTGCGGTATTCGTCCCGGTATCGCCAGCGACCATTTGCCGGTCTGGGCAGATATTGCGTTCTAAAAAACATACAAAAAACGTCCTTCCGTGTGACCACAGAGGGACGTTTTTCCATTATTAACCAAAATATTTTTTATCCAATGCACGCATCTGTACGGCTTCTAAGAGATGATGCTTCTGGATGGGGCCGCCGACGATGCCGTTTTGCACCTCTGCCCCACCACCGATGGCTTCCAGGTCTGCCAGTGTTCTTGCCACACGCAGGATCCGGTCGTAGGCTCTTGCCGACAGCTGCATTTTCTGGAACACATCCTCCATCATTTTCGTGCAGTCCTCGTCCAGTGCGCAGAACTTTCGCAGGGCTTCGGTCTCCATGACGCCATTGCACAGGGTGTCCGCATGGTCGAAGCCGGCTTCCCGGAAACGCTTCTGGGACAGTGCTCTGGCGGCGGTGACACGCTGGCGGATCTCGGCGGACGGCTCTCCCGGCTTGGTTTCCGACAGCTCCGTGAAGTTCAGTGCGGGGACTTCGATCTGGATGTCGATCCGATCGAGCATGGGGCCACTGATCTTTTCCAGATAGTTGTGGATGGCCTTTTGGGTGCAGGTACAGGGGTGAACTTCGCTTCGGCTGCCGTAATAGCCGCAGGGACATGGGTTCATGGCACACACCAAAATAAACGTAGACGGATAGGTCACCCGGCCGGCCGCTCTGGTGATGGTCACCTTGCGGTCCTCCAATGGCTGACGCAGAGCCTCCATGGCGTCCTTGCGAAATTCCGGGAATTCATCTAAGAACAGCACGCCGTTGTGCGCTAAGGAGATCTCGCCGGGGGAGGGGATCTTGCCGCCGCCTACCAATGCTGCTGTGCTGAGGGAATGGTGGGGGGAGCGGAAGACTCGGTTGCGGATGTAGGGAATATCCTCCGTCAGCATCCCGGCGCAGGAGTGTACCTTGGTGGATTCTAAGGCTTCTTCCCGGCTCAGGGGCGGCAGGATGGTGGGGAGACGCTTGGCCAGCATGGATTTCCCGGAGCCGGGTGGGCCGATGAGCAGGATATTGTGTCCTCCGGCGGCAGCAGTCTCCATGGCTCTTTTGGCACGGAACTGCCCCTTGACCTGGGAAAAATCTTCGGTAAACAAAGGGGATTCCATATGGGACAGGGGATCGTCACAGCTGGGTTCCATGGTCTCGCCGCCGTTGAGATGAGCCAGCAGCGTGGGAATGTCCGGCACGCCATAGATGGAGACACCCGGCGTTTCTGCCACGGAGGCCTCTCGGATATTGGCTATGGGCACAAAGATCTCGGTCTTGCCGGCGGCGATGGCAGCGGTGGTCATACCCAGCACCCCACGCACCGGTCGGATCTCTCCGGAGAAGGAGATCTCCCCGATGAAGCATTTGTTCTCCAGCACGCACTCGTCCGACAGGATCCCGCAGGACTTGTACAGGGCGCACAGGATCGCCATTTCCAGCGCCGTTCCCTCTTTCTTCCGGTCGGCAGGTGCCAGATTCACCACGGCCTCCATATCCGGCAGGGGAAAGCCGCAGTTGGCTGAGCCGGTGTAGATCCGTTTTTCCGATTCTCGCACGGCTGTGTCCGGCAGACCCACGATCTCAAAAGAGGCAAGTCCCCGTTTGGCGGCGCATTCCACCGTCACGGTAAAGCCGTCGATGCCGTACAGCGCTGCTGCATATGTGATGGCAAGCATACATATCCCCCCTTCTATTTTATTCTTTTCCCTCGTTTTCCGTCTCTGTGGGCAGCTGCACCTTCGATACATCGATCTTGCCGTGGATCCGTTCGTAGTAGGCTACGTTGGTCCGCAGCAGATGGAGAAAATGGTTGTTGGGTGTGCGCCCTTCTGCTTCCGCTACGGCGTAAAACTTTTTCAGCAGTTCCTCATCGATCTTTGCCGTAAAGGCAGCTTTGTTTTTCTGTGCCATTGTCATTCACCTTCTATTTATTTTGTAAACGATACGAGCTGTGTGATCTCTTCCTTTAGGATATAGGACACCGTGATCGTGTCTCCCGGACGGACAAGCAGTAGCTCCTCCTGGAATGCGATCTTGTACACATCTCCCTTTGCGGAGCGGATATAGGCGGTGGTGTTGCCGTCGCTTGGGATATACAGGATCTCCTCTACCGTGATGGTATCGGCAGCAAGCTGGTCGCTATCCACGTGTACACCGGACTGGCTCAGTCTGGCCTTGTACTTCTGGAACACCTCTGTCTGGCTATCGGAGGTAACCACTAAGTTATAGTTGGACACGTTGACCATGGAATACATTTTCACGATCCCGCTGGCATCCTTGAGCACCATAATGTAGGTGGCTTCGCCGTTGACGTTGATCAGGGTCGGGAAGGAAGCGGTGTAGCCATACTGCTGTACGGAGCCTTCGGCGGCATCCATGGCAGAATGCTCTTCGGCACCGGGTACCACGTAGTAGGTATATGCCCCGGTACGGCTGTTGACCAAAATGAACCCGATGTTGGCTTCGTCATTGGACACGGAGGTCACGCCGGTGAACACGTACACGTCGTCGCCGATGATCTTATAACCAAAGTCGTCGGTGGTCACCACGCAGCCGGTCTGGCTGAAAATGGAGTTGAAGTAGCCGCTGCCCAGCATACCGTACCAGTCGTACTTCTGGCAGATCAGGTTGCCGGTGTACACGATGTCCACCCACGCCGGGACCTCACCCAATGCGTAGGTCGAAGCATCCCCGGTGCAAGCGTCCAGCACCACCACTTTGTCTACGTCGTAGGCACCAAACCAACCGGCCTGGGGCTTCAGGGCAGATGCGATCCAATAGGGATGGCCGTCGTCGTCGATCTCAAAATAGACAGAGCCCCAAATGGCTGTGGGATCGGCAAAGCGCAGTACACGCATGAGATCCGTACCAAAGTACGCCGAGGGGGAGATCTTCATATACTGCTCCAGCCGCATGAACTGGGCATCGAAGGCCACCGGATCCACCTTGACATAGCCGGGGATCCCGGATCTGCCGTTTTGCAGCCACTTGAAGAAGGATGCGTATTCCAGCGGTGCCACCTTATAGGGCACACCTTCCATGGCGATCTGGGTATAGGTATCGGACACATCGTACTGAGACACAAGGTCGGACAGCGTGCCGAGCGTCCGGGCACCGATGATCCGGGCAGAAGCGGAGTCCATGAGGGCAATATCCGTCACCACATCCGACTGGGGCACGTCTGTGGCAAAGTTGCCGTTTTCGATGGTGATCAGCGAACTATAGGTTTTCGCACGGAACAGCTCCGAGGAGGCCACGGACAGGATGATCAGTACAGCCAATACCGCCGCACCAATGCCCACGATGACCTTGAGAAACTTCGGTGTGCCGTTGTCGCTGCCGATCACGACGACCCGTCTCTTGCCCCAACGGATCAAAAGGCCTGCACCGGCGATCACCGCTAAGACGTAGTAGAAAAACGTCCAGAATTGGGCAGAATAAACGGAGAGCGGCGGTAGAGCCACATAATACCCGATACCGATGGCGGCAATGGCCAACAGCACCGGCACGATCGTTTTCCACACTTTTGATTTTTGCATACAAACTCTCCTTGCATTCGTCACACATTTCCTGTGTTTATTATACCATCTTTTCCAGTAAATTGCAATCCCTGCGAACATTTTTTCCGCATTTTCGGATAGAAAATCCACTACCCTACTGTGGCTGCACATCTGGTATCTATAGTATATCACACGTTCACGTGACTGTCAATAGAATTCGACTGAATTTTCTAAAAAAATTAAGAAAAACACATTGACAGTATTCCTATGGTGTGGTATAATGGTATGATACGAACGAATGTTTAACGCGAGGTGATATGTATGCTGCATACGGGACCGGATGATGAAAAGTTCTGGGAGCTGCCGTCTGTTTCCAAAAAGACCTACAGTCCCCCCAGTCAAGGGCGCAACACCGATACCATTCCGCTATCTATAGACGAACCGGACGAAAGTCGGCAAGAGGCCATTCCCCCACGGGATCCATCGACTGCCACGGCTGCACAGGGGAGCTTTCGTCCCACCAGACCGGCAGATCGCACCTATCGCACCGCAGCCTATGCCACATCCCGGGAATACCAAAATCGGGTACAAAATCGGGCAGATGGCGGGACTTTGGGGTTTCGGGAAGAGGATCGTATGGGAACGGATATTCCGCCGCAGGAAAACGGGAGCAGCGGAGATCTGGTGGAGGAGCGGAATGGCGAGGGCTGGCTGATCCGGCACGTGGTGATCCGGCGGTGGATCAACGATTTTTCCTTCTACGCCACCTTTGGCCGGGATGCGCTGGTCAGTCACCAAAAGGTCGGAAAGCCCACGGAGCCGGTGGCCTGCACCTCCTTTGTACCCCAATATTCCCAGATGAACAGCCGACAGCTGGACTATTACCTTTGGTTCCGGGACAATGCCCGACAGGCCAACTTTTTGCCGGCGGATTTCGCCTATGTGCTGCTGTACATTTACGAGATCCTCAATCTGCCGGATCAGATCCCACCGGTGGAAGGGATCGAGCGGCTGTGTCTCCTGTGGGCGCACTACCGCAAGGTCTATCCCAAATTGGATGCGTACCTGTGCGAATGGATCCCGGATTATGCGTTGATCCATGGGGTGGCGCTACCCGGTGTGCTGGAGCCGTTTTTGTCGGAGATCGTGCGGAAGGCGCAGTTCAAAGAGTTCTTTCTCGACAATATGTGTCCCCCCGGCGGCAAGCTGAGCCATCGTGCCATTGCGGTGTTGGCGGGGGTGCTGCTGGAGACCTATTCGGATTACGACTACACCTTGAGCCGTTACTACACCGGTGGCAACCAGGCGGCCTATGACAAGTGCATTCCGGAGGCGTTGACGGCCGCTTTGGAACAGGCCTATGCCGAGGGGCGTGGGATGTTTGCCACCGATCGGCTGTACCGGCTGACCAGGGATTCCTATTGTGGGGCGATCATCCACACAGGCAACAAGCGGCGGATCGATGTAGCCTTCCACTCCTGCATCCGTTCTCCGGACACCCGGCGATATGTGACCGGGATCGTCAAATATGCGGAGAACCGGCTGCGGGGGCGGTTGAAGATCAAGTCCAAGCTGAATGCGTCGGATATTGCACCGGCCGATAAGGCACAGGTGGATGCGTACTTTGGACCGGAGGAAGTACCGGTCGCCAAGAAAAAAGTGGTGGAAGAAGAAGCGTACATGCGGCTGTACGATGTGGATACCACCGGATTTGATTTTTCCGTCGCCAAACAGATCGAGGATGCCTCCTGGCGCAACACCGATCGACTGACTGCTGCCGAACCGGGCGAGCCTGTGGTGCCGGAAATGCCTATCGCAGAAGAACCAGCTGCACAAGAGGTGGTAGAAAATGTGCCTGTCGCAGCGCAACCAATGCAAGTGCCGGTGGAGGAAAAGGGTCAGGTCACAGCGGATCCGTCGGTGCGGGAGGCTGTATTGGCGCTGCTGGATGGGCAGTTCGAGAGTTATTGTCGAGCCAATGGACTGTTTGCCGGTCGGATGGCAGAGCAGATCAACGAGATCTTTTTGGATGTGACCGGAGACATTTTGGTAGAGGCTGATGGCAATCGATATAGCTTGATAGAAGATTACAGAGAGGATGCAGAAGCATGGAGCAAAACGGAAATGTAAAAAAAGTACCCCGCCGGATCTTAGGGACGCTGCTGGGTGCGCTGTCTGCCGGGGTGGTTCCCCGCTCCGGTGCGCCGTACATCGCCATTGGTCGGCTGGACGAGATCGAAGCCTTGACCGGTGCCCTGGAACGGGTGGCAGAGGGAGAAGGCAGCTGCAAATTCATCATTGGCCGCTATGGCTCCGGGAAGAGCTTTCTCATTCAGCTGACCCGTGGGTTCGCCATGGACAAGGGCTTTCTCACCGCCGACTGCGACCTTTCGCCGGAACGGAAGCTGTCGGCCAGTGGTGGGGCGGGGCTGGCGACCTATCGAGAGCTGGTGAAGAATTTGGCCTGCAAGACCCAACCGGACGGTGGCGCCTTCCCGGTGATCATCAGCCGTTGGTTCAGCCAGATCCGGGACACGCTGGTGGATCGTGGCTTAGAGGTGGATTCGCCTGCCTATGATGCGGCCTTTGGCAAGGAGATCCTGCACACGGTACGGGAGCTGGAATCCGATGTGGGCGGCTTTGATTTTGCGCTGGTCATGCGAGAATACTACAAGGCCTACCGGGCTGAAGATGAAGAAAAAATGTCGGCGTGCCTGCGGTGGTTCCGGGGGGAATACAACACCCGCACAGAAGCACGGAACGCCACGGGACTGCGGTCTTTGTCCATCATCGACGACGATAGCTGGTACGACCATTTGAAGCTGATCACGGCCTTTGCCCGGCTGGTGGGCTACAAGGGGCTGTGCGTATGCATCGACGAATGCGTGAACCTGTACAAGATCTCCAACCGGTTATCCAGAGAGAACAACTACGAAAAGCTACTGGCCATGTTCAACGACACCATGCAGGGACGCGCGCCGGGACTGATGCTGGTATTTGGTGGCACGCCGCAGTTTCTGGAAGACACACGCCGGGGGCTGTTCAGCTACGAGGCACTGCGCAGTCGTCTGTCGGACGGACGATTTGGGACGGATGGTCTGCGGAGCCTGCTCTCGCCGGTACTGCGGCTGAAACGGCTGTCGGACAGTGAGATTTTGGCACTGGTCATGCGGCTGACGGCACTGCATGGGGAATACCACGGGTACACGCCCACCATCACCGGCGAGCAGATGCAGGCCTTTCTCACCGATTCTCTGTCCCGTGCCGGTGCGGACACCATGGTGACACCACGAGAGATCATTCGGGATTATGTGACGCTGCTGGATCTGCTGCTGTCCAATCCGGATAAGAGCTTTGCCGATATTGCCGGCGGTATGCAGCATTCGGCGGCTTCTGCGACTGTGGATGATGCGCCGGATACGCCGACAATGGATGCAGCGGCGGCTGTGTCCCATGATGAGGAGCGAAAGCCAGAGCGGGCGGCCAATGCTGCTGCCATCACGCTGGAGGATCTGGATTTTTGAATCGCGGTGAAGATCGGCACTGACCGGTCTTCACAATGAAGTGCAGGGAGGCCTATGCAAGTTTTTGACGAATATTCTCCCTTTATCCGGGAGTTCATTTACAGCCGGGGCTGGGATCATCTGAACGAGATCCAGGTGGCGGCGGCAGACATCATTTTTCACAACGATTGCAATCTGCTACTGCCCTCGCAAACGGCATCCGGGAAGACCGAGGCGGCGTTTTTCCCCATATTGTCCCAGTTTTATGAGGATCCGCCGCAAACCATTGGGGTGATCTACATTGCGCCGCTGAAATCCCTGATCAACGACCAGTTCGGGCGGATCACAGAGCTGTGCGACCAGACCGGGATCCCGGTGTATCACTGGCATGGAGACGTGGCGGCCTCCCACAAAAACAAGGTCATGAAGCATCCACAGGGCATCTTGCAGATCACGCCGGAGTCGCTGGAAGGGATGCTGATCCACCGAAATACCGACCTACTGCGGCTGTTTGGGGATCTGCGTTACATCATCATCGACGAGATCCACACCTTGACCGGCACGGACCGGGGGAATCAGATCTTATGTCAGCTTGCCCGGCTCCGGGAACGGACAGGGGTATCCCCACGGCGGATCGGTCTGTCTGCCACCATTGGTGACATGGAGACCGCTGCCAACTGGCTGGGTGCATCCAGTGGACGTGACACGGTGGTACCCCAGATCACACCGGCGAAGATCCGCTGGCGGCTGGGCATGGAGCATTTTTATGTGGTGGAAAGGGATGTGGCAGAGGTGCCTACGGCCGAGGTGCGCAGTGATCCCACCATTTCGCTGGATCCGGGGTATGAGTACATTTACGACTGCACCAGAGACCGGAAGGCCATTGTGTTCTCCAATTCCCGGGAAGAGACGGAGTACATCACGGCCACACTACGGCAGATCGCTGAATATCGAGGGGAGCCGGATGTGTTTCTCATTCACCACGGCTTTTTGTCGGCATCGATCCGGGAGGATGCGGAACTGAAAATGAAGGACGACGAGGTACGTGCGGTCGTCTGTGCCACCGTCACCATGGAGCTGGGGATCGACATCGGCAGATTGGAGCGGGTCATCCAGCAAAACGCACCCAACACGGTATCGTCCTTTTTGCAGCGGCTGGGTCGTTCCGGCAGACGAGGTGATCCACCGGAGATGATGATGGTGTTCCGAGAGGAAAATCCGCTGCCCAACACGCCGCTGCCCCAGCTGATGCCTTGGGAACTGCTGAAGGCCATCGCCATCGTACAGCTCTACATCGAAGAACGATTTATCGAGCCACCGAATATTCGCAAGCAGCCGTTGAGTCTATTGTTCCAGCAGACCTTGTCGGTGTTGGCGGCGGCAGGTGCGCTGTCTCCGGCGATGCTGGCTGAACGGGTGTTGGCACTGCCGCCCTTCCGGTACATCGATAAAGAGGACTATAAGACGCTGATGCTGTCTATGATCCAAAATGATTGGTTGGAAATGACGGAGGAGCGGGAGCTGATCTTGGGACTGCGGGGGGAACGGCTGGTGAATTCCTTCAAGTTCTATGCGGTCTTCAAGGATACGGACGACTACACGGTACGGTGTGAATCGGACGAGATCGGGGTGCTGAATTCTCCGCCGCCGGTGGGAGATCGGTTTGCGCTGGCAGGCCGGGTCTGGGAAGTGGAAGAGCTGGATCTGCCCCGGCACCTGATCTACGTGAAGCCGGTGAAGGGGAAAATGGAGGTGGCCTGGCCGGGGGATTACGGTGAGGTACACACACGGATCCTGGAACGGATGCGGCAGGTGCTTTGCGAGGATACGGAATATCCCTACCTGAAGGAAGGCGCACTGCGGCGGCTGCGGGTGGCCCGAAATGTGGCACGCAACACAGGGCTGACGGAACACTGCATTCTATGTCTGGGTGGCTCCACGTGGGCATTCTTCCCCTGGCTGGGCACACGCTCCTTCCGCACACTGCGGCGGTATCTGAAGCAAAACGCCGGGAAATTCCGACTCACCGGGCTGGAATTCGAGGGCTGCTACTACATGACCTTCAAGTTAGAGGGGGGAGACGGGCCTTCGCTGATCCGGTATCTGGCAGAAAAGACCGAACGGGAAGGGGTAGATCTGGCTTCCCTCATTGGCGAGAACGAAGCGCCGGTCTACGAAAAATACGACGAATGCATCCCCTCTGCCCTGCTGCGAAAAGCCTATCGGGACGACAAGCTCCGCAGCGATGAATTTGTCCCACGACTGCGGCAGATCGCTATAGCGGAAATCGCTATGGCGGAGACGGCACACAACACTGCTGTTGAAGCTGACGAAAAAGAAAGGATAGACCATGCCTGAAAATATTGTGATCCGTGGCGCACGGATGAACAACCTAAAAAATATCGACCTGACCATACCGCGGGATAAGCTGGTGGTCATCACCGGCCTGTCCGGCTCCGGGAAATCTTCGCTGGCCTTTGACACGCTCCATGCAGAGGGACACCGGCGGTTCGTGGAATCCTTGTCCTCCTATGCCCGGATGTTTCTGGGGCAGCTGGACAAGCCGGATGTGGACTCCATTGAAGGGCTGTCTCCCTCCATTTCCATCGACCAGAAGACCACGTCTAAGAATCCCCGATCTACGGTGGGTACAGTGACGGAGATCTACGACTACCTGCGGCTGCTGTATGCCCGGCTGGGTGTCCCCCATTGTCCGGTTTGCGGCAAGGAGATCCGGCAGACCACCACGGACACCATCATCGACCAGATCGCAGCCTATCCGGAAGGACAGCGGCTGATCATTGCGTCTCCTGTGGTGCGTGGCAAAAAGGGACGGCATGAGAAGGTTTTCGCCGATGCCCGGAAGAACGGCTTTGTCCGGGTACGGGTGGACGGCATTGTCTATGACCTTTCCGAGGAGATCGAGCTGGACAAGAACAAAAAGCACAGCATTGAGCTGGTCATCGACCGTATCGTGATCCGTGGCGACATCCGGGGGCGCATCTCCGACTCTGTGGAAACGGCACTGCGGGAGTCCGACGGCTTTGTGAATGTGGTTTTGGTGGACCGAGACAAGCCGGAATCCGAAGCGGATGTGGTGGAGTTTTCCACCAACTACGCCTGTGTGGAGCACGGGATCTCCTTTGGGGAGCTGGAGCCACGGATGTTTTCCTTCAACAATCCCTTTGGTGCCTGCCCGGAATGTACGGGTCTGGGGGTGCTGCGTTCGGTATCACCGGACAAGCTCATTGGGGACAAGAGCCTTTCGCTGGACAGCGGTGCCATTTGCGTCAACGGGTTCAAGACCTTGACCGAGGACAGCTGGAACGGGCCGGTGATCTATGAGGTGCTCAAGCATTTTGGCGTGGATCTGACCACACCTGTCGAAGACTACCCGCCGGAAGCATACGATGCCCTGCTCTACGGCTATCCGGAGCCGGTGACAGCTGTGCGGGTCTTTGGGGATCGGAGCCAGACGCAGACCACCCGGTACGAGGGACTGGTGAAGATGGTGGCCGATCGAGCAGAACCCGGCAGCTACAACCATGAGTATTACGAACAGTTTCTTACCGATACAGAGTGTCCCCACTGCCACGGTGCCCGGCTGAACAAAGAGGCCATGTCGGTAACGGTAGGCGGTAAGAATATCCACCAGTTCTGTTCTCTTTCCATCACGGAGGCGTTGGCCTTTGTGCAGTCCTTGACCTTCTCCGACATGGAGATGACCATTGCCCGGGAAATTTTGAAGGAGCTGAAAAGTCGGCTGTCCTTCTTAGTCAGTGTGGGGCTGGACTACCTGACCCTGTCCCGGCAGGCTGGCACCTTATCTGGTGGTGAGGCACAGCGGATCCGGTTGGCGACCCAGATCGGCTCGTCACTGGCGGGGGTACTATACATCTTAGACGAGCCTTCCATTGGTCTGCACCAGCGGGACAACACCAAGCTCATCGACACGCTGAAAATGCTGCGGGATCAAGGCAACAGTGTCATTGTGGTGGAGCATGATGAAGAGACCATGCTGGCCGCCGACTATCTCATCGACATTGGTCCCGGTGCCGGCATCCATGGGGGACAAGTGGTCTCCTGTGGCACACCGGCGGAAGTAGCGGCAGATGCACACTCTCTCACCGGGGACTATCTCTCCGGCAGACGAACCATTCCGGTACCGGCTGTGCGTCGGGCGGGCAACGGCAAGAGCCTGACCATTGTGGGGGCAAGAGAGCACAATCTGAAAAACATCGATGTGACCATTCCGCTGGGCTGCTTTGTCTGCGTGACCGGGGTATCCGGATCGGGGAAATCTTCGCTGATCAACTCCATTTTGTACGCTCGGCTGGCCCATGACCTGAACCGTGCCATCACCTATCCCGGCGCACACACCCGGATCGATGGAGAGGAGCATTTGGACAAGGTGATCGCCATTGACCAGAGCCCCATCGGCCGCACGCCTCGTTCCAATCCTGCCACCTACACTGGGTTGTTCAACGACATTCGAGAGCTGTTTGCCAAAACGCCCGGTGCCAAAATGCGTGGATTCGGGCCGGGGCGGTTCTCCTTCAACATCAAAGGGGGACGTTGTGAAGCCTGCGAAGGAGATGGGGTCAAGAAGATCGAGATGCACTTTTTGGCAGACGTGTATGTGAACTGCGACGTTTGTCATGGGAAACGGTACAACCGGGAAACGCTGGAGGTCAAGTACAAGGACAAGAGCATTGCGGATGTGCTGGAAATGACCGTAGAAGAAGGGGTGGCGTTTTTCTCGGAGATCCCGAAGATCGCATCCCGTTTGCAGCTGCTTTGTGACGTGGGACTGGGGTATGTGCAGATCGGGCAATCCTCCACGACTCTGTCCGGCGGTGAGGCACAGCGGGTGAAGCTGGCAACAGAGCTGTCCAAACGGCAGACCGGGCGCACCATCTATATCTTAGACGAACCCACCACGGGGCTGCACACAGCGGATGTGGAAAAGCTGCTGGCGGTGCTGGATCGGTTGGTGGAGCAAGGCAATTCGGTGGTGGTGATCGAGCACAATCTGGACGTGATCAAGACCGCCGACTACATCATCGATATGGGGCCGGAAGGTGGTGACCAGGGCGGTCAGGTGATCGCTACCGGTACGCCGGAGGAGGTGGCCGCTTGCGCACATTCCTGGACGGGACGGTATTTGCAGGAAAAGTTAGAAGTTAGAATCAATAGATAACAAAAAAAGACAGCAGAACGATCCGTGGTGCTGCATCACAGCTTCGCTCTGCTGTTTTTGTTATATCGTATTTTTGTTAAAATTCTACTTCACAGGTGCGCCAGCCGGAGGGGATAAAGGCGCCTTCTGTATCATACAGTCTCCGCAGTAGGCAAGCGGCTTCCGTATCGGCGATGCCGGGGACACGCTCGTCGGCCATCCAGGTGCAGTTGGACCAATAGGCAGCCTGCCGCAGGAATGCCGGGAGATGGTGCCATGTGGTATACAGCACGCCGTATGTGCCCAGCTTCTTGGCATCGGCGGACAGGGAGCGGATGTTTTCCATATTGTCCCAGGGGCAGACCACGGTCTTGAAGCCTTTATCCATAAAATATTTCGTGGTGGGGTTGAAGCCGTTCCGGTAGTCGTACTGCCAGTCGGCGATGATGATCCGGCGATCCAGCAGATCCAGAGCCTTGTCGGTGGCGTGGTTTTGTCCGTTCGCCACGATGGGACCTTCCCCAAAGGCATCCCGGCGGATCAGCTCATCGTGCCAGATGATGGGGGTACGACCGGCCTTGCCCAGGTCCTCCGTCAGCCGGTTCAGGTATTCGGCCAGCAGCTCATGGGGCACTCTCTTGCGGCACTTGTCACAGGTGGCAAAGGAGTATGCCTCGTCAAAGCCCAAGTGGAAATAGCTGCCCTCTCCGCACAGCTCCATCAGCTCGGCACGCATTTCGGCAAGCAGCTTGTAGGTGTCGGGATTGGACAGGCACCAGGTCCAGCCATCGGGTTCAAACAGGCGGGTCAGCCGGGGATTCTTGTTCAGTACCACGTGGCGGCCGTTGCAGCTGCGGGACTGGGTGGCGTGACCAAAGTGGTTCACCATGGGGATCACTTCCATGCCGTAGCTTCTTGCCAGAGCGACCAGATGCTCGAAATCCGCTTTGGTGAAGTGCCGTTCAGCCCAATACAGCTCCGGCAGGCACTCGTAGGGATAGGTGCCCCAGAATTCTAAGATCACGTGGGTCATTTTGAAGAATCCGGCTTCGTGGATGGCTTGCTCCAGCGAAGACAGGGTGCTGCCGGGGAAGATGCAAAGATGCACGGCACGGAAGCTGACTGCCGGGGCATCGTGTACATCGGCGGCAGAGATATAGAAGGCTTCCTTCCCTTCTGCCAGCTCTTCCGGGCAAATGAGCTGCACTAAGGTCTTGATCCCATCCAACAGTCCGGGGGCCTCATGGGCTCTCACGCACACACCGGCGGGATCCACGTGGATGGCGTACCGGTCTGCCTCGGTCAGGTCACAGGTGGCGTTGCCGATGACAAACTGATAGGCCGCACCGGGTTCCGGAGCCAGCACGCTAGCGTCGCAGGAAAACCGATACCACAGGGTCTGTACACGCTCCAGTTGGTTTTTGTCCAGGCCGCCGACCTTGGCCGTTACATGGGCACCAAAGCAAAACTGTGCCGCTTCGTTTTCGCAAAAGCTTTTCGGGGTGGGAAATAGATGACGAAGATACATATGTGATAACTCCTTTATTGGGGACAGATCAATCCAAATTTTCGCAGAGCTTTTCGATCTGGGTGTTCCAGTTCTTTTCGTGCTTGGCTAAGAAGGACGCCAAATTATCCTGTGCATCCTGCAAGGCAGAGTTGGGCATGGGGCTCAGGCAGGTGGAGAAGGCAAAGTCAAAGTTCATGGTCATGCCATCCCGGATGATCTGCAGCATCTCCTGCACGTCGTTGTCTCTGGTATATTTGCTTTCCAAAGCGATGGTATAGTAGGTGGGGACCACGTCCAGCATACTGTGGTACGCCAGCGTTTCCAGCACACGGCAGGTCAACGAGGCATTGGAGCAGGTCAGGGGCAGGAAGTTCACATTGGAGGAGGTGCCGATCTGGGTCTTATACATCTCCTGCTCGCTGTCGAACTTGGGGTAAGGCACGATGCCGAAGTCCGATTCCATGTTCCGCATGAGCTCCCCTTCCAGCACGTACAGATAGGACAGGTAGAACAGGGCGCGGTCAGAGGCCAACAGCTCCGCAAACGCCTGGTGATCCACACCGCCGCCTTCCTTGTACAGGTCGTCCCGCTTGCCAAAGAGCTGCACCCATTCGTGTACCTTCAGCATACGATCGTTGATACCTGTGGAGGTGTAGTTGCCGTCTTCGTCCTGGGTGAACATGCGCACATCGGTGGCTGTTGAGAAGGCACGCAGCGGCACATGCTGTATATAGGCCCCTACGGCATCCACCTTGGGATCGATCTTGCCGTCGCCGTTCAGGTCCATGACTGCCATTTCCGACATGGAGAGGAATTTGTCCATGGTCCATTCGTTATCCCGCACTAAGGCATAGGGATCCTCCAGACCAAAGTTTTCCAGCACCTGCTTATTGAAATACACCACGGCGCAGTCCTTATACACCGACAGGTTCGCATCCCCAAAGCAGCAGAACTGTTTGCCTTTGATATTCAGGTTTTCATACTGGTTCGCCATCCACCAGGGGTTGTCCAGGTTCAGTGCCGACAGGGTGGACAGGTCTATAAAGTTGCCGCTGGTGAAAATGGGCAGCGTACACACGATGAAGCCGGTGGCCAGGTCGTAGGTGGAGTCCCCGGCGATCACGGCGTTGGAGATAAAGTTGTTGTACGTGTCCCGCACATTCCAGTCACCGGATTCGGTTTGGTAGGAGAACTTGATATTGAAATGCTCCTCGGTGGCCAGTGTACGGTTGTAGACCGCATCGTTGACGGCTTCCCCGGTGGCCTCGGTGGCAAATTCGTAGGCCTTTTCGGTGGGTACCAAAATATGGAAATCTCTGCCTTCGTTGTCTTCCTCGGGGATCCCCAGAGATATGGTGGATTCTGTTTCACCGGCGGAGGTTTCGGTTTGCTCGGATGGTGCAGTGGGCTGGGTCTCGGTGGTATCGCCGCCGCAGGAGACCGTGGAGGTCACGAGCAGACCGGCAAGCAGGCACAGGATCATACGCTTTTTCATGAGTACACTACTCCTTCTTCGATGGAAATCTGTCTAAAATGGCACAATGTGATGCATTTATTATATACCAATTCGTCAAAAAATGCAAGAGTATATGGGGATTTTTTATGTACAGATCGCTTCTTTTTTGCGGGTGCAAACGGTATCTACTTCATTTCGCCCAATTTTGATCCGGTGATTTTGTGGATTATTCCCTATGCCATGTCCTCGTTTGAAAAACGCTGTCAAAGCAAAAAAAGCCAACACGAACGTTTCTTTTAGAAATGCTCCATGTTGGTCTTTTTTATTTAGTATAGCCAAATACGCCGTGTATTCTCCTGCCACGCTGCTACTTTTTCCGCTTCTCCTGCGATATATTCGTCTACCGCAAGATCCGGCTGCAAAATGGCATCGCTGCCTAAGAGATTGCACAGGAAGGGACGAGTGGTCAGCTTGTCGGGGTGCTGGTCTCGGATGGCGCAGAACAAACGCAGGCCGGTGGCAAAGGGCTGGTATGCCTTTCTGTCGTACACGTGCAGCTGCACACCACGGCACCGTTCGCCGGCATATTTGGAGAAGGTGGGCGTGAAGCAGGTCTCCCGCAGGTATACGCCGGGTTCCTGCGATAGCTTTGATAGCACAGACGGCACGTCCAGCCAGGGGGCACCGATCAGCTCAAAGGGCTTGGTGGTGCCACGACCTTCGGAGACGTTTGTACCCTCGAAGATGCAGGTGCCGATGTAGGTGTAGGCGGTGTCTACCGTGGGCAGATTGGGGCTGGGCTGGACAAAGAGCAGATCGGTGTCATCCCAGTCCATGTTCCTCTCCCAGCCTTCACAGGGGATCACGTGTAGATCACAGCCGATATGCTCCGTTTCGTTGATCCACAATGCGAATTCGCCAATGGTCAAACCGGGTCTGGTGGGGGTGGGATAGCGGCCTACGAAGGTGGAGAAGCGCCGGTCTAAGAGGGTGCCTTCCACTTTGGTACCGCCGATGGGATTGGGTCTGTCCAGCACCACGAAGCGCACGCCCGCCTTGGCACACACCTGCATGGCATCGGTCATGGTGTACTGGTAGGTGTAGAACCGGGCACCCACATCCTGAATGTCGAAAAACACCGTGTCCAGTCCTGCCATGACCTGCTCTGCCGCCGCCTGTCCGGCACCGTAAAAGCTGTACATGGGTAGCCCGGTTGCCGGATCCATGGCGTAGTCTTCCACGGCTGCACCGGCTTGAGCGTCCCCTCGGACACCATGCTCCGGACCAAACAGTGTTGTTAGGTCACACAGCTCCCGCAGCATATCCGCCGTGGCCGTCATGTTCCGCAGCACACCGGTTGGGTTGGTGAGCAGGCCGCATTTGCCCAGCGTCGGCAGCATCGTGACACCGTCTCTTGCCAGCACATCCGCACCGCAAAATACCGTATGCTTCATAGGATCTCCCCCGCTGCCACATGGCGTTCGTATTCGGTGGTCATGAGATTATAGAAACGTTTGCGGATGGGATAATAGGCATCCCGGTTATCTCTGCCGTAGTGGACGGAGTTGGTCAGGAATATGCCCCACAGCCCCGTCTCGCTGTCCACGTACAAGCTGGTACCGGTAAAGCCCGTGTGGCCGTAGCTGCCCTGCGCCATCAGATCTCCCATGGGTGACCACTGTGTCCCCATGAGCTGAAAGCCCAGTCCACGGGATTCGTCCAGGGTGGGCGTGTAATTGCGGATGGCCAGATCGAAGACACGGCGGGTCAAAAACAGACTGCCGTCCTTCGTTTGCCCATGGCACGACAGCATCCCGGCGAAGGTGATCATGTCGTCCAGGGTGGTGAACACGCCAGCGTTGCCGGACACACCGCCTAAGTAGTGGGCGTTTTCGTCGTGGACAAAGCCGGTGGTCCACTGGTGCCAACGGGGGCTCATTTCCCCGGCAGCCACATCGTCAGAGGTGGGATTGTAGCCGGTGTTGTGCATCCCCAGCGGATCGAACACCAGCCGCTTCGCCAGCACGTCCAGCCCCTCTCCGGCGATGTTTTCCAAGATCCGTTGGAGAGTGATATATCCCATGCAGGAATAATACACCTCTTCCCCCACGTCGCAGACCGGTTTGGAGGACAGGATCGTCTCGATGGGGTCGGCAGCGGTACCATCTTCTCGTGGACACAGGGTGTACAGGGGCAGATGGGGTGATATGCCGGAGGTGTGGGTCATAAGATGCCGGATCTGCACGCCACGAAAATTGCCGGGATCGGGCAGGTACGACCCGATGTTGTCACGGAGACAAAGCTTGCCGTCCTCCAAAAACCGCAGTGCCACCATGGTGGTGGAAACCAATTTGGACAAGGAGGCAAGATCAAACAGGGTATGCTCGGTGATGGGCAGCTCGGTGGGCTGGATCTGTCGTCTGCCGAAAAAGTCCCGGCGGTACACGGTGTAGCCCCGACCGATCGCCACAGCGGCACAGGGATAGCCCACATCGATGCCATTTTGCACACATGCTATGGTTTTCTCAAACATCGTTTATCTCCCTTCCATATCAATACACGCACGCCAATAGGCCCATGCGCCATGTTCTGCCGCCACCGGTTCCGGACACAGGGTAGCCCTGGGCAGCAACTCCGTCACAAATGCGGCAAACCGCTCCCGGAACCAGGTCAGATGGGTGAAACAGCCGCCGGTCACGTGGATCTCCTCGGTGGTAAAGCCCAGCTTTTGGTACAGGTTCGCTGTATGACCGGCAAGCGCATGTGCTTCGGTCATGAGTACGGCTTTGGCGTGTATGTCTCCTGCTGTGGCAAGCCGATCTGCCACCGGTGCCAGACGGGCAATATCGCTTTTGGGATGGCCATACACGTAGGCCGTCATGGCATACCGATCGGACACACCCAGCGTCTCAAACACGGCTTCCTGCAATGCGGGTACCGGTTTGTCCAGATCGATGGCTTCTGCCAAAGCTGTCAGCAGTCGATAGCCGATGGCGGCACCGCTGCCGTATTCGCCCAGCAGATGTCCCCAGCCACCCATTCTCGACAGCACGCCCTGCTTTTTCCCCTGGATCAGCGAGCCGGTACCGGAGATCAAAAGTAGGCCGTCTCTGTCTCCCAGCGCACCATAGGTAGCAAGGATCCCGTCGGTGGTGACCCATACCGGCATGGGAAAGCGGGCTTGCAGATCGGCTTTCAGTGCTTCTCCACAGCTCCCCGCTCCCGCCGCACCCACTACGATGGCTTGTACCCCGTCCTGTGCCGTGGGCATACAATCCGCTATGGCTTTTGCGATATTCGCCACGGCGGCTGTGTAGTCCAGGGTGGGATTGCCGGCACCGGTGTCTGCGGTGGACAGGATGTGGTTTTGCTCGTCCAGCCGTGCGGCGTGGGTCTTGGTACCACCGGCATCTACGGCAAGGATGGTCTTCATGTTAGTTCTCCTCCAACAGAGACAGGATCGCTTTTTTGGCACTGCCACCGCTTTGCTGTAGTGCGGCTTCTGCGGCAGCTTTGTCCACCTCGGCGGCCTCCATGACGATGCGCACGGCACGTGCCTTTAGCTTATCGTTGGTGGCTTGCACGTCCACCATTAGGTTGCCCATGACCTTGCCCAGCCGGATCATGGTCCCGGTGGACAGCATATTCAGCACCATTTTCTGGGCCGTGCCAGCCTTCATCCGGGTGGAGCCGGTGACCACCTCCGGGCCGGTCAGCACTTCGATGGGAATATCTGCCAGTGCCGAGATCTCTGCCTGTTGCGTACACGCCACGGAGCCTGTGACAGCACCGATGGAGCGGGCATATTGCATTCCCCCCTTCACATAGGGTGTACGACCGGAGGCGGCCAGTCCCACCAGCACGTCCCGGTTGCAGAAGCCGATGGCACGCAGCTCTTCCGCTGCTAAGGTGAGGGAATCCTCTGCGCCTTCTACGGCAGAGAACATGGCGCTCTTTCCCCCGGCGATCAGTCCCACCACGGTATTGTCGTCAACGCCATAGGTGGGGCGGCACTCGGCGGCATCCAGTACCCCCAGTCTCCCGGAGGTACCGGCACCGATGTAAAGGAGTCTGCCGCCGTTCCGGATGGCATGGGCTGCCGCATCGATGAGCCGTGCGATCTGGTCTGTCTCACGGGCCACTGCTTCTGCCACGGTTCGATCCTCTGCGTTTATGATGCGGACGATCTCCTGGGTGGAGCAGGTGTCGATGTGGGCAGAGCGGGGGTTGCGCTGTTCGGTCAGGAGGCTTTGCAGTTTTTCGATTTCCATGATTTTAGCCCAAATCGGGAGTATCCAAGCTGGTAACTACACCGTTTTCTGCGCCGTCTGTTTCCAGCACGATCACTTCGTTTTCGCCTTCGTGGAGCAGCACACCGGGGCAGTACAGGGTCTTCTGGGGGCCGGCATCGTTGTAGTAGCGACCCAGATGGAAGCCGTTCACCCATACGCAGCCATGGTGATAGCCATCCAGACGGATGAAGGTGTCGGCGGGTTCGTCCACGGTCAGAGTGCCCTTCAGGAGCTGAGAACCGGTGAAGGTTGCGGTATCGGCGGGGGCATAAGGCAGGTCGGTCAGGTTGTTGGGTTCGTCGTACTGGGGCATGGTCAGAGGCGTGATCTCCCAGCCAAAGTGGTACTGCTGGCCGAAGCGAATACCGGTCACGCCCTTGCGATCCCGCATCATGGGACCGTAGTTGACTCTACCCATGTTTTCTACCAGAATATCCACCTTGATGGATTCGCCCACACCCAGGTTCAGGATGATGTCCGGGTTCCGGCGGTCTCTTTCGAAGATGCCCTGGAGCTTGCCGTCGAAGTATACGCAGGCTCTGTCGTGGAGCACTTCAAAGGTCAGTCTGGTACCGGAGATGGGACCCTTGACGGTGGTGGAATACATGGTAAAGCCGAAGTTCTGGCCCAGCTCTTCCTGGAACACTGCCACCGGCCGCTTGACGGACTTGCCCAGCAGGGTGGTCACATCTAGCACAGAAACGGCGCTGTGCAGCTCTACCTTGCCATAGCCCTTCTTCTTGGATTCGGCAGCGGTCAGCGTGGTCTCCACACCGGTGAAGTCCCGGATGGCATCCCGTACAGCGTAGTAAGCGGGGGTTCTGTCACCGGCTTCGGACAGGATAGCGCAGTAGTCGTAGCTGGTGATGGTGGGCTGGTACACATCGGCGTGGTTGGCACCGTTCATCCAGCCGAAGTTCGTGCCGCCGTGGAACATATAGTAGTTGCAGGAGGCACCGTCTGCCAGCATTTCCTTGAAGGGATTCACCATATCGTCCACTTCTCTGGTGTGGTGTTCTTCATACCAATGGTCGAACCAGCCGCACCAGTATTCGCCGCACATACAGGGTTCATCGGGACGATAGAATTTTAAGGTCTTGAAGTTGCCTCTGGGGTTGGAGCCGAAGTTGGCTACAGACAGATACTGGGGCAGTGTGCCGCCGTTGAGCATCCAGTCGCAGGCACCGTCGGAGGTGAACAGGCAGCAGTCCACGCCCAGATCCCGGTAGATGTCGGCTACAGCCTGCATATATTCGTGGTCGTTGCCGTAGCTGCCGTATTCGTTTTCGATCTGCACCATCTGAATAGGACCGCCCTTGGTGGACAGCAGCGGACCGATCTGGGCGAACAGAGCTTCATAGTACCGGCGCACCTTGGAGAGATACAGAGGATCGTTGCAGCGGATGGCCATTTTGTCATACTGGAGCAGCCATGCAGGCAGACCGCCGAATTCCCACTCGGAGCAGATATACGGACCGGGACGAACGATGACGTTGAGCCCCAGCTCTCCGGCCATACGGATGTAGGCAGCGATGTCCAGCATACCGGTGAAGTTGAACTCGCCTTCCTTGCGTTCGTGCAGGTTCCAGCAGGTGTAGGTCTCCACGGTGTTGAAGCCGCATTCCTTCAGCTTGGTGAGACGGTCCAGCCAATATTCTCTGGGAATACGGAAGTAGTGCATAGCACCGGACAGGACGGTATAGGGCTTACCATCCATACCCTGCGCATCGCTCATGAGGAATTGTTTGTTGTCATAAGAAAGGATAGACATATGATATCTCCTATGGGGGATGTATTTTTTTGTACAATGTACCACTATAAGTATACCACATCCCTCGCCGGATTGCAATGGGTTGGTGGGTTTTCTTTTGCGGAAAAGACACTACAATCGGGGGGAGGTGCGGGAAAATAGAGATTTTTCGGGGGAGGCTACGTATGTCTGCCACATTTGAAGTTTTGTTGTACGAATCTGGATTTTTCCTTACATCTATCTTGACATTCCAACCAAAATGTGGTATCCTTGTACCAAATACGATCCTGCTTGGGAGGGCATTATGTACGATACTGCACGAATCGAATCGCTGCGGCTGGCGGCACTGGAACCCTGCATCGATTATACACCGTTTTATTACTATTTTCAAAGATCCTATCTGGCGCACCATTGGGAAGGCAGCGGTGCCCGGCGGTATGCGCTGGCCTTTGCAGATGCCTTTGCCCACTGGGCGGTGTCTATCGAACCGGGGGAGCTGATCGTGGGCAAACCGGCGGGCTCTCTTACGGCGGAAGAGGCGGCGGAGTGGGCGCAGATCCACCAATATGCCGTGGCGGAAATGCACTGTCCTGTGGGGCAGGAATCCCATATGGCCATCGATTATGATCTGCTGCTGAACAAGGGAACGGCCGGGATCCGTGCGATGATCGAGGAGAAGATCGCTGCCCTCTCTGCCGCAGATGCGCCTGCCTACGACGATCCCGACAGCATCCGCAAGCTCGACTGGTACCGGGCTTGTCAGACCTGCTTGACGGCCGTGGAAGCCTTCAGTGACCGCTACGCCGATCGGGCAATGGAGTTAGCTGCGGTGGAGGTGGATCCCCGGCAGAAAGCGGAATACGAGACCATCGCTGCCATCTGTCATAGGGTACCCCGTGAACCGGCGAGCAGCTTTTATGAGGCGGTACAGTCCGTGGCCTTTGTGACCTATGTTCTTTCCGTGAAGCCCTTGCGTCCCTCGACTCTGCAATACCAGCTGGGCAGACCCGACCGGTATTTGTATCCCTACTACGCAGCAGACCGGGACAAAGGTGTTCTCACCGACGATATGGCGCAGACCCTCATCGACTGCCTGTGTATCCAGATCAACCGGCGTGTGCCCCATGGACTGTCCAGCGGATACATGGTGGGCGGCAGGCTGCCATCTGGTACGGTCGTATCGAATCCCCTCACCCGTATGTGTATGCGTGCCATCGAACAGGTGCGGCTGGTGTATCCGTCCGTGGGCTTCTGCCGGTGCGCCGATACGCCCGGTGAAGACCTTGCGCTTTCGGCATCTATTTTGACAAAAGGACATTCCCATCCGGCAATATTCAACGACGACGTGATCCAGGCAGGACTACAGCACTATGGGCTGACCAAAGCAGAATCCACGGCGTACATCCATTCCACCTGTGTGGAGATCACGCCCTGTGCGGCCTCCAATGTGTGGGTCGCCAGCCCGTACATGAATCTGCCGGGAGAGCTGCTCACCGTGCTGTATGGGGGAGCGTATGCTTCTATGGAGGAGCTTATGCAAGCGTATACCGGGCATATTGCGAAAAGGATCCGGGCGAACCGTGACGAACAGGTGCTGTACCGTTACGAACGGGCGAAGACCTGTCTGGATCCGCTGCTGTCCTGCTTTGTGAACGACTGTCTGGAGCGGGGCGTGGACATCGAGGAAGGCGGCGCGCGGTATAACTGGATCATGCCTTCCTTTGTGGGGCTTGCCAATGCAGCTGACGGGCTGGCGGCGATCCGGACGCTGGTGTTCGAGAAAAAATGCGTGACCCTCTCCGATTACGTCACCGCCTTGGATCACAATTTTGAGAACGATCCCACCCTGTATGCACGTATTCGGGAGTTGCCGGGGTACGGGAACAATGCAAATGTCGTCGAGGGCAGTCCGGAGTGGTATGTGAAGACATTGTCCACCTTCTTAGCCGACACCTGCGACAGCATGACGGTGCCCTTCTCCGGCGGTAGGCTGATCCCTTCCCTGTTCTGCTGGATCATGCACGACCAGTTTGGACAGCAGACAGGTGCTACACCGGACGGGCGGCTGGCTGGGTTCCCGCTGGGGGATGGTTCCGGGCCGGCGCAGGGACGGGAAATGGAAGGCCCCACTGCCTCGATCCTTTCCTCCACCTGCTGGGAGCACACCCGGTTCATTGGCGGCATTGCGGTCAACATGAAGTTCTCTGCGTCCATGCTGGGAGATGCCTCTGTGGACACGCTGACCACCTTGATCGAGACGTATCTGGACAGAGGTGGGTTCGAGATCCAGGTGAATGTGACGGACAACAAGGTCTTAGAGGATGCCCGGCTGCACCCGGAAAACTACCGGGATCTGGTGGTGCGTATTGGCGGCTACAGCGATTATTTCACCCGGTTGACTCCCACCATGCAGGAGGAAGTGATCCGTCGTACCACCCATACCATATGATATTGGCGGTGTTGTGTAGGGGAGGGCTCGGCGCATTTGCGGGCTCTCTCCACCGCACGTCAAAGAATATCGTTTCAAATGTGTGTATTTTTATGCAGATTTGCCATTGACAGTTCCCGTGGGATTGTGGTATACTTTTCACATCCAAAATCGAAATGCGATCACGGAGAAACGGAATCGAGTTTTTGACCGTACAGAGAACTGCCGGTTGGTGCAAGGCAGCCCAGTCAGCTTGGATTCCTCTGGTCTCCCAGCAGCAGATCTGAAAACCCCTTTGGGTAAGTAAGGTCTGACGGGTTCCTACCGTTACATGGGAAAGGCATCGTGTTGTGCCTGTAAAGTGGGTATTTTCTGCCAATCAGAGTGGTACCACGGGAGCATTTAGCCCTCGTCTCTGTCGGATTTTCCGATGGAGTCGAGGTTTTTTTGATTCTATCGACCCGACATATATGCAGACAGCACAGCGCATCCCCACAAAATCCATTTTCTCAAGAGGTATTATTATGAAACTCTCCTTCTCTACCCTCGGTACGCCGGATCTCTCCTGGACCGAGATCTACACCATGGCAAAGGACTTTGGCTTCCATGGGATCGAAATGCGGGGGCTGGGCGGCGATATTTTCTCCGTTCACGCTTCTCCCTTCCAGCCGGAAAATCTGCCGGAGACCAAGGCCACGCTCAAACGGCTGAAGCTGGAGATCTGCTGTCTGTCCTCCGGTTGTGCGCTGCGTTTTGCCGATCGGATGGAAGAAAATATTGCAGAGCTGAAGGAATATATTGCCTTAGCCCAGGCGCTGGGCACACCCTACATTCGGGTGCTGGGCGACCTGACCGCCGAGATCACCACCGATTTCCCGGACGAAAATGTCATTGCACCGATGAAGGTCTTGGCTCCCATTGCAGAAGAGGCCGGTGTGACCCTGCTGATCGAGACCAATGGTGTGTACTCCGATACCGCCAGACTGGCGGATGTGCTGGCACAGATCGGTTCGGATGCGGTCGGTGCCCTGTGGGACTGGAACCATCCTTACCGTTTCGCCGGTGAGATGCCTGAAAAGACCATCAACAACTTAGGTGCGTACATCAAGCACTGCCACATCAAGGACTCTGTGGTGGAGGACGGCAAGGTGGTGTACAAGCTGGTGGGCGAAGGGGATCTGCCGCCTATGGCTGAATACATGAAGGCACTGCGTTCTCTGAACTACGAAGGCTACATCTCTCTGGAATGGCTGAAGCAGTACGATCCGGAGCTGTCGGATGCCGGTATCGTGTTCCCCCACTATGCCCACTTCATGTCCCAGTACATGGGCAACGACACCGTATCCAACCGGTTGCAGGTGAACAAGCGGGGCGACGGCTATTATGTATGGGAAAAGGACCAGCTCATCGACCTGACCTTCCCCCAGGTGCTGGACCGGATGTGCGAGGAATTCCCGGAGCAGTATGCATTCCGGTTCACCGAATTTGACTACACCCGCACCTACCCCGAATTCCGGGACGATGTGGACACCTTTGCCCGTGCGCTGATCTCCATGGGTGTCAAGCAGGGCGACCATGTGGCGATCTGGGCTACCAACGTACCGGCGTGGTTCATCACCTTCTGGGCCTCTGTGAAGATCGGTGCTGTGCTGGTCACCGTGAACACCGCTTACAAGATCCACGAGGCAGAATATCTGCTGCGGCAGTCGGATACCCACACGCTGGTCATGATCGATGGCTACAAGGATTCCGACTATGTGGGGATCATCAAGCAGCTGGTACCGGAGCTGGAACAGAATGACGAAGTGAAGCCTATCCACAGCCGGAAGCTGCCTTTCCTGCGGAACATCATCACGGTGGATTCCAAGCAGAAGGGCTGCTGGACCTGGGATGAGGCCATGGCACAGGCGGAAAAGACTCCCATTGAAGCTGTATACCGTCGGGCTGCGCTGATCAACAAGCACGACGTTTGCAACATGCAGTATACCTCCGGCACCACCGGATTCCCCAAGGGCGTCATGCTGACACACTACAACATCGTCAACGATGGTAAGTCCATTGGGGACCGGATGGATCTGTCCACCGCTGACCGGATGATGATCCAGGTGCCCATGTTCCACTGCTTCGGCATGGTGCTGGCGATGACCGCCTCCATGACCCACGGTGTGACCATGTCGCCCATCTCCGCCTTCTCCCCCAGAAAGGGTCTGGCCTGCATCAACCAGGAAAAGATCACCTGCTTCCACGGCGTGCCCACCATGTTCATTGCCATGCTGGGACATGAGAATTTCGCCACCACCGACTTCTCCCATATGCGTACCGGGATCATGGCGGGTTCTCCCTGCCCGGTCAAGGTCATGGAAGAGGTGGTGGAGAAGATGCACATGTCCGAGATCACCATCGTATATGGGCAGACCGAAGCAGCACCGGGCTGCACGCAGAGCTCTACGGACGACTCCATCGAGACCCGTGTGAACACCGTAGGCCGTGCCTTCTACGGGGTGGAATGCAAGATCGTGGATCCGGAGACGGGCGAAGATCTGCCGGACAATGTGGATGGCGAATTTGTGGCAAGAGGCTACAATATTATGAAGGGCTACTACAAGATGCCCGAAGCCACTGCGGCTGCCATCGACAAGGATGGTTGGCTCCACACCGGCGACCTGGCAAGACGGCTGCCCGATGGCAACTACAAGATCACCGGCCGGATCAAGGATATGATCATTCGTGGTGGGGAAAACATCTACCCGAAGGAGATCGAGGACTTCCTCTACACGCACCCCGAGGTCAAGGACGTGCAGGTCATTGGTGTACCGGACAAGCAGTACGGCGAAGAGATCATGGCCTGCGTGATCCGGCGTGAAGGCTCCACCATCACCGGCGACGAGCTGAAGCAGTACGTGATGGATCACATGGCAAAGCACAAGGTGCCGCGGTATGTGACCTTCGTGGATGCGTTCCCGATGAATGCGGCCGGGAAGATCCTGAAGTACAAGATGCGGGAGGATGCCAAGAATCTGCCCGAATTCAAGGAAGCTGCCGGGATCGTGACGGCGTAAAACAAAACAGTGGATCCCCTGCGTGGTGCTGTGTACCGGAGTACATGGCAACCACACAGGGGATCCTTTTGTATTTCTTTGCGTTGCTGGTAAAATATGGTGTTCGCTTCCGGGAACTGCAAGCCAAGCTATCCCCGTTGCATAGTGTACCAAATATCGATCTCTTCTTTGGCAGGTGCTTCCCACAGGGACAATAGCTTCTGCAGCAGTCCTGCATCGATGTAGTAATCTGCACCACCGGCACCATGCAATACCTTGTTGTTTCTTTCCGCAATATTCTTGTGCCACGTCTGGTCGTCCACATCCACGTAGTGCCATTCGCATGAAACATTTTGGGAGCGGCAAAATGCTGTCAGATCTCGTCTGTTTTCCAAGCGCCAAAAGCCCCAATCCAAAATGACGGTACAACCAATGCGCACCAATTCCACGGCTTTCTTCTGTAAGTAGCCCCAGATCCTTTCCGACATGGCATCGTGTTTTTCACCCAAATCGTTGTTAAACAGCGCCTTTGTCAATTCGTCACAGGATAAAATGACCGCATTCTCGGTCTCTTTGATCTGGTTGGCGTAATAGGTCTTTCCGCTGCCGATCTTTCCGCAGATCGCTATGATCTTTGCCATGGGCACCTCTTCTTTTTTGTCACGACTTTTTGTTGGAACTGCCGAGCTCACCTTTACCGTCGCCGGTTCCACAGTCGTCTTTCCCGTATGTGGGCGCTGATCAAAATATACGCTATGGTAAACAAAATCGCGGACACCACGAATGCCTTGAAAAACCGACCGCCGGTGAAGCTGCGGACTCTGGCTAAGAAATAGAGAAATTCGCTTCTGGCTATGCTGGAGGTGGTCACAAGGGCGCAGCTGCCCAGGATCCGGTCGCCCATCAGCACCGTGATGGTCCCTGCCTCCTGCCCGGTCTCGATGGGGGCATCTAAGGTATCTGTGAAGGTATTGTAGCTGTACCGGATGTCCGTTTCCACCACCGTGTCGGCGGGGAGATACACCGTGATCGAGGTCTCCGGCACCAGGGTCACATAGTCCAGCGTGGAGGACAGCTTCACCGGCAGCTCGCAGATGATCTTGTCGGCGCGCAGGACTTCTACGTATGTAAAGGAGTTGAACGCCCACTCGAACAGGCGCAGGGCGTTGATATAGTTGTACAGGTTGCCCTCCACTTCCTCTGCACCCATGACGATGGCCAGGTAGGTCAGCCCCGATGCGGCATCCTCGGCTACGGCACAGATGGCATAGCCGCCCTGTGGCGTGGAGCCTGCATTCATCCCGATGGCACGGCTGTAGTAATAGTTTACGTTATAGTACTTCGAGATCAGGCAATTGCGGTTGTAGATGTTCCGATAATCGCTGATGTTGGTGGCTTCCATGACGTATTTCGACGTAGAAACGATCTCCATAAACAGAGGCAAACTGTACGCATACTTGGCAATGATGGCGGTATCGGCCACCGTGGTCACCATGGCATCGTTGTGCATCCCGGTGGGGTTGGCGTAGTACGTATTGTAGGCACCCAGCCACACGGCCTTTTCGTTCATCGCTGCCACAAAGGCTTCTACGGATCCATAGGCGGCAAAGGCCAGCGCAATGGCGGTATCGTTGGCAGAGTTCACCAGCGTACCATAGAGCAGCTGCTCCACGGTCACGGTCTCGCCGGATTTCAACCCGATGTTGTTGCCCGCCGCCTGAGACAGCATTTCGTTTGTGATGACCACCTGCTTTTGCAGATCGTCTCCCAACGCTTCGATGGCCACGATGCCGGTCATGATCTTTACGGTGGAGGTGGGGTAGATGCGCTCGTCTGTGCCCTTCTCCAACAGCACCGTATCGTTTTCGAAATTATACAGATATGCGCCGGTGCAGTGGTCTACCGTAGGTGCGCCGCCGGAGGTACCGGTGGAGGGTTCTGCTGCGCCCACAGGCATACCGATCCACAGGAGCAGCTGCACCACTGCCAGCAAAAACGCCGTGATTCGTCTATGGCTCATGGCATCCACCTGCCTTCGCAAAATACTGCCGCACGTCCTCGCCATCCTGCATCACCTGGACCCGCAGCGATGGCAGATCCGCAAACTTTCGCTCGTCCCGCAGCTTTTGGTACAGATGTACAGCGATCTCCTTGCCGTACAGATCCCCGGTATAATCCAGCAGCCAGGTCTCCACGGTCACGTCGGTGCGGTCGCTGTTGACGGTGGGACGATAGCCGATGTTGCACACACCCATGCGTGCCTCCCCTGTGGGCAGCTCCACACGACAAGCGTAGACCCCCGCAGCCGGTGCGCACTTTTTGGGCGGCAGACGTAGGTTGGCAGTGGGGAAACCAAGCTTCCGTCCCAGTGCCTTCCCATGGGCTACGGTACCACGGATGCTGTAGGGACGGGTCAACAGGCGGTTTGCCAACGCCATGTCCCCCTGCCGGATCAAGGTTCGGATCCAGGTGGAGGATACCGTCTCCTCCCCATCGCCATAGCGGCAGGGCTCTACCACCTGCACCGGGATCCCGTCTTCCCTGCCCCAGCGCACCAGATCCTCCGCACCGCTACTGCCGTGGTGACCAAAGCGGAAATTGAAGCCGCACACCAGGGCGCAGGGCGAAAACCTTGTCACCAGGATATGCCGAAAAAAGTCTTCGCCGGACATATGGGACACATCCGCAAAGGCTTCGATCGCCATATATTGTACGCCATGTGCTGCCAGCAATGCCGCTCGCTCCATGGGATCGGTCAGTCTCTCCTCTGCTTTGGGCAGGGACGCAAAGGTCCACACGCCCACAAAGGTATGGGCAGAGGCAGCAATGGCGTTTGCCGCTTGCAGCAGTGCTTGATGTCCCCGATGGACACCGTCAAAAAAGCCCAACACCCATACACCGTTTTCCGGATAGGCCGCAGCCGATGTCATGGCGGGCAGGGATAGGATTTGCATGGTTCCTCTTTCTTTTGTTTTGTGATACTTTTATTTGTACAAAGTAATATACTATTCAAAGCAAATATCGCTTTTTGCTTCATAAATTTCGAATCAATATACCTTTAGAGCAAACACCGGACATTCCGATGTGCAATAGCCGCACAGGACGCATTTGTCCGGATCCACGGCGGCACGGTACGACACCGGTTTTTCTGTGTCCTCCGAGATCCCGGCAGCGGCGGCAAAGGTGGCCCCAAAGTCGTAGGGATTCTCTTCTTCCCCATTCTCCTGGGCTACCACCAGCGACAGTGCCCCCTGTCCGCATCTGGCTGCACAGCGACCGCAACCTTCGCAATATTCCTCGATATGCAGCTGCCGTTTCACCTTTTGCAGCGGTGCCGTATCAGCCGGGAATGCGCCGGTCGTGAAGAATGCGATATTGGCATCGATCTCGCTTTCGTCCTGCATACCCACCGCCACTGCATCGATGAACGGCTTGTCCAGCACATAGGTAAAGGCTTCGGCTGCGTTGGTGTACAGGTGACCGCCTGCCAATGCTTTCATACCAAAAATACCACAGCCCATCTGGTGGAGCCGGGTCAGGGCTGCTGCCATTTCGTCCGGCGTGCCATCGGCGATCCCGATACCGGCTTTGTTGAACAGCGGATGCACCACGTCCAGCGGCGTTCCTTCTTCCGCCAGCTGCATGGCACCTTCTACCGCTGCGATATGATGGGTCGAGATGCCCACCGCACGGATCACGCCTTTTTCCCGCAGCTCGAACAGTGTATCCAGTGCTTCTCGGTGTCCCCGGAGTGTGTGGATGCTCTCCTGCTCATGGAGCATAAACAAGTCGATCACGTCTCTGTCCACGCCCCGTCTGGCTTCGTCCACGGCTTCCAACGCACCGGCTTTGTCCCAGGCATAGGTCTTGGAGGACAGGAGCACGTTTTCCGGATGCTTGCATTTTCGCAGACCTGCACGGATATGGGCATAGTTTCGGTAATACTGTGCGGTATCGAGGAAGTTGATGCCCCGATCAAAGGCATAAGACAGGACCTCCCCTGCCCGCTCCACCGGCAAGTTGGCCTGCAAGGGTCCCACGGTCAGGGAACCATAGGCCAACCGGGTGATGGGGGGGAGTCTGTCTGTCAGGATCCGTTTTGGCAGCTCAGACACCCAGGTACTCCTTCAGCAGTGCTGCGATCAGCTCATATCGGTCGATGCGGCGGATCATGCCACGGGCGTTCTTGTAGTTGGTGATATAGGTGGGATCCTCGGTCAGGATATACCCCACCAGCTGGTCGATGGGCTTGTGTCCCTTTTCCACCAGCGCATCATAGACTGCCCGAAGCATCTGTCTGCGTTCTCTGTCTCGGTCCTCCTCGTGGATCGAGAAGGTGATGGTTTTTTCCATATCGTTCCTATTCATAACGACACCTTTCTTTCATTAGGCCGCTGCACAGTCTTGCCCCAACAAGCATCTCCGGCACAGGTCCGTTTTGCAGGACCCATGCCCGGTGCTTGTCTATCGCTTACTTGTACAGCGGATACTTGGCGCAGATCTCCAGAACCTGCTTCTTAACGCTTTCCTTATTGCCTTCAAAATCTCTTGCCGTTTCGCCGATCAGGTGGGCAAGCAGGGTCATATCGGCTTCTACCAGGCCACGAGAGGTGACAGCGGGGGTACCGATGCGGATACCGCTAGTGATGAAGGGAGACTGGGGGTCGCCGGGGATGGCGTTCTTGTTGACGGTGATGTGTACCTCGTCCAGTCTGTGTTCGAATTCCTTACCGGTCAGATCGAAGGGACGCAGGTCGCACAGCATCAGGTGGTTGTCCGTACCGCCGGAAACCAGCTGGAAGCCCTCCGCCAGCAGCCCGTCTGCCAGTGCCTTGGCGTTCTTCACGATCTGTTCCTGGTATGCCTTGAATTCCGGCTTCAGTGCTTCGCCGAAGGACACGGCCTTGGCAGCGATCACGTGTTCCAGCGGGCCGCCCTGTGTACCGGGGAAGATGGCCTTATCGATGACCTTGCCCAGCTCTTCCCGGCACAGGATCATACCGCCGCGGGGACCACGCAGGGTCTTGTGGGTGGTGGTGGTCACGATGTCGGCATAGGGTACCGGAGACGGATGCAGACCGGCTGCCACCAGACCAGCGATGTGTGCCATGTCCACCATGAAGTATGCGCCCACTTCCTTGGCTACCTTACCGATGCGCTCGAAGTCGATGACACGGGGATAGGCAGAGGCACCGGCCACGATCAGCTTGGGGTGGTGTTCTCTTGCCAGTCTTTCCAGCTCTTCATAATCCAGGATGCCGTCCTCGGTCACGCCGTAGGGGACAAAGTTGTAGTAGTTGCCGGAGATGTTCACCGGGCTGCCGTGGGTCAGGTGTCCGCCGCAAGCCAGGCTCATACCCAATACGGTGTCACCGGGCTTCAGCAGGGCGAAATACACTGCCGTATTGGCCTGTGCGCCGCTGTGGGGCTGTACGTTCACGTGTTCTGCCCCAAACAGCTGCTTGGCCCGTTCGATGGCGATGGTCTCAGCCTTGTCCACCACGTAGCAGCCGCCGTAGTACCGCTTGCCCGGATAGCCCTCGGCGTACTTATTGGTGAGTACACTGCCCATAGCCAAAAGCACGGCCTCCGATACCACGTTTTCCGAAGCGATCAGCTCCAGACCGTCCCGCTGTCTTTCCAGTTCCTCTGCGATCACAGCACCGATCTCCGGATCCATGCCGGTCAGCCGTGCGATAGAATCATTGATGCTCATATCTATATCCTCCCTATACTGCTTTCTTGCGTATGTTGTTTGTAAGATCACATTGTCTTGTATCAAAAAGTATTGTGACCGGCGTATACCGGTGGCCCCATAAGATGCCTACTATAGTATATCAGAAATCCATTGAAATTGCAACAGGCATGCGTGTTTTTTTACATTTTTTGTTGCGCACAGCCGGTGTCAAGCCGTATTTTTGCTTGATCATGCGCATAACAGGCTCATTTTTCTTCGTATTTTGTATTATTTGCGCAAATCAGCAGAAAAATATTTCTGTAGCTATTGACAAAACGGTGGAGAAAGTGGTATAATTTATACGTTCCATAGGCTAAAATACCGGTACTCTTGCAGGATGGCTTTTGTCGGCATTTGTACAATCGGCTATTTCGCCTGTGCGTGAACGTGGTTTCACTTGTGCATAAAAACCGGAGATAGAAAGTGGGTCGTCCATGAATTCCCCTGTACATTGTCTGATCGCATCCGCAAAGGGCGGCGTAGGTAAATCCACTACGGCGCTGGGACTGGCTATAGCATTTGCCCGCACCGGAAAACGGGTGCTCTTGGTGGATTGTGATGTGGCTTCCCGTTCTTTGGAGCTTTTTTCCGGTGTATCTCCCCTATTCCACATGGGAGATATGCTTCTCCACCGCTGTGCACCGGACAAGGTCTGTGTCTCCCCCTTTTCTGCCCTGCCCACCCTTGCCTTCTGTGCCGCTCCCCACCGGAACGATGCAGATGCCCTTTTGGCGCAATATTCGGATGGTGTTCCCGGTGCTATTGCCGCCGGATGCCGGATGCTGCTGAATACGGAGCCGGGCTATGACGTGGTGCTGTGGGATACGGGCAGTGGGTATGAGATCCCCCGTGTGCTGGCACCGCTGGCACAGATCGCACTGGTCTGCACCGAGCAGTCGCCTGCGTCCATTCGGGCTGCTGCGTATTCCGCATCTCTTCTCTCGGAGGTGCCAAAGGTTCGGCTGGTGATCTGCTCCTTCGATATGGCTGCTGCCAGACGAGGGGAACGAGCCGGGATGCTGGAGATGATCGACACCTGTCGGCTCAAATGCGCTGCTGTGATCCCGCTGGATGCAAAGCTGATGCGGGCGCAGGAAAACGGTTCTCTGCCGGACAACAAGTGTACCGCCATGCAGGCATACACCAATTTGGCACGACGGCTGGAAGGCTGGGATGTGCCGCTGTTCACCGGTATGCGCCATATGCACAAAAAGCACGCACTGTGAACACACATATGCATCATACGCAAGACCCTTCTCTTTCCCCGTACTGGGTACGGAGAGGAGAAGTACGTTATAGGATAAACTGAATCAAGAAAGGAACGGTATTTCATTTATGGATATTGCACTGATCGCCGATGACACCAAAAAGGAACTCATGACCCAATTCTGCATTGCTTACTGCGGTATTCTGTCCAAACACAACATTTGCGCCACCAGTACCACCGGTAAATACGTGCAGGAAGCGACAGGACTGGAGATCGAAAAACTGCTTCCCGGCTATAACGGCGGAGAACAGCAGATCACCTCCCGGATTTCCTACAATGAAATTGACGTTCTGTTGTACTTCAGAAGCACCAGCCCCAGCCACGAGGATAACGAAAGCGAACACAACCTGCTGCGGATGTGTGACGTACACAACGTGCCTGTGGCTACCAATATCGCAACGGCTGAGGTGCTGATCTGCGCACTGGACCATGGTGACTTAGACTGGCGTGAGATCGTCAACCCGAAATCCGATTATAACCGTCGCCGCAGAGGGCTGTCCTACTAAAAACCACCGTTGTCTGTTGCAGTTCTTCTCTGCCCGGACTGCGGAACGGCTATCCGTCCACGGGTATCTGTCTGTCGTGGTGGATGCCGTTTTTCGTTTTATAGCAAACCAATCTCAAATTAGAAAGAATAAACTGGAATGATCAAGCTGCTGTGTCTGGGCGATGTGGTAGGCTGTGCCGGAGTGGATGCTCTGGAAAACGGCGGTATGCGGAGGCTCAGAGAAAAATATTCCCCCGACCTTGTGGTGGTCAATGGTGAAAACGCTGCGGAAGGCAACGGTCTGTCTGTGGAGGCGGCCAATCGGCTGTATGACTGCGGTGCGGACGTGATCACCGGCGGCAACCACACCTGGCGCAAACGGGAGCTGTACCGTCTATTGGACGAAGGCGAATTTTGCATCCGTCCGGCCAACTATCCGGCTGAGGCACCGGGCATGGGATATGTGCTGGTGGTGGTACAGGATAAGACGGTGCTGGTGGCCAATCTGGCTGGCTGTGCCTTTATGGAGCCTGTCACGCCGCCCTTTGAAGCGTTGGCCCGGATCTTGAACCGAGAGAGCGGGCGATACGATTTTGCCGTGTGCGATTTTCATGCGGAGGCCACCAGTGAAAAGCTGGCGTTGGCAAGGCAATTCGATGGCAAGCTGGCGGCACTGTGGGGCACGCATACCCATGTGGCTACGGCAGATTTGCAGATCCTGCCCGGCGGCACCGGCTACATCACAGACCTTGGTATGTGCGGTTCCCATAGCGGGGTGCTGGGTGTGAAGACCGAATCCATCCTGCACAAATACCTGGTCAAGACACCGGTGCTGTTTGAACCGGCTGTGGGGGACGTACAGATCCATGGAGCCGTGTTCACCATCGATCCCGATACGGGAAAATGTGTGAAAACAGAACAGATCTTTGTGAAGTGAGCCTGTCTCCCTTTTTGGGAGGATGCTCCTTCTAAAACATACAACCAACAGGAGATTATCATTATGTATGCTGAAAAAATTGCGGCTGCCAAAGCGCATTACGGCAATACCGACACCTACTTTGCATTGCCCGCCGGTTCTTTTCGCTTCAACGATGCCTGGCTGGGCGAAGAGCTGCACACGCTGACGGAAATGCAGCTGAAGGACACCAGTGTCTGGAAGAAATTCGTAGAGCTGTTCCGGCATCCCGGTGTGGATGATGCGGACCACGGTTGGCGTTGCGAATACTGGGGCAAGATGATGCGGGGTGCCTGCTTCACCTACCAGGTCACCGAAGACAAGGAGCTGTATGCCGTGCTGCGGGATACGGTGGAGGATATGCTGACGGCGCAGGACAGCTTAGGTCGGTTCTCCACATACTCTACCGATGTGGAATTCCACGGCTGGGATATTTGGGGCCGGAAGTACATTCTGCTGGGTATGGAATACTTCCTTGAGATCTGCGACGATGAAGCGCTGGCAGACCGGATCGTGGAAGCACTGATGGCGCACACCGACTACATGATCGCACACCTGGGCAAGGAAGAGGGCAAGCTGGACATCTCCAAGGCCACCGACCACTGGGATGGGCTGAACTCCTGCTCCCTGCTGGAACCCATCATGTTCCTCTACAACATCACGAAGGAACAGCGGTACATGGATTTTGCCGAGTACATCCTCTCCTTCGGCGGTACGGCTTCTGTGAACCTGTTCGACAAGGCGTACAAGGACACCACACCGGTGTACAAGTACCATGTGCGCAAGGCCTATGAGATGATCTCCTGCTTCGAAGGTATGGCGGAATACAACAAGGTAAAGCCCACCAAGAAGCATACCCAGGCGCTCATCCGGTTTGCCGACAGAGTCATGGCGGAGGAACAGGCCATCATCGGCTGTCTGGGCTGCGAGCACGAGATCTTCAACCATGCGGCTCTGGTGCAGTGCGACGAAAGCCTGCGGGGCATCATGCTGGAGACCTGCGTCACCGTGACGTGGATGAAGTTCCTGTGGCAGCTGTTCCGGCTCACCGGCGACGGCAAGTACATGGATGCCTTTGAGACCGCTTCCTACAATGCCATGTCCGCAGCCCTGAAGCGGCATATGGATCCGGCAGACAACGGCGGCGTTCCCCTGCCCATCCACAGCTACAACCCCATGATCTGGAACGATCGGTTCCCCAACAACATCGGCGGCTACAAGACCTTGGACGACAAGAGCCACTACGGCTGCTGTGTGTGCATCGCCTCTGCCGGGTACGCACTGGAAGGGATCGCAGCGGCTTGCGTGGACAAGGATAACAATGTCGCCATCAACCTGTACCGCAGCGGCACCATCAAGACCCCGAAATGTACCTTTACCACCGACACCAACTATCCCACCAAGGGCGCAGTGCGGTACACTCTGACCGACACCAAGGGGCACTTTGCTGTATCCCTGCGGATCCCGGCCTGGTCCATCCACACTTCCCTGTACGTGAACAACGAGATCGTAGATGCCGAAGCCGGTACCTATGTGACCATTGAGCGGGATTGGCAGGATGGGGACACCATCACCCTGAGCCTGGAAATGACCCTGCGTCTGGTACGGCCCCAGGATTTCGTGAAGGAAAGCGAGATCGAGGATCGGTTTGCCATTGCCCGTGGTCCTGTGGTATTCGCACTGGACGGCACCGGCGACACCGAACCCACCTTTGCACCGGTAGAGCTGCGGGAGCTGATGGCAAGCGGTCTGTCCAGCACAGCACCGGTGCCCTGCCACCTGACCATCGATGTGCCCCACGTGGACGGTCGTATTGCGGAGCTGGTGGACTACAGCTCGGCTGCACAGATCCCCGGCCACAAGCTGTCCTGCTGGATGAAGATCAAGTAAGAAGTTAGAAAATAGAAATACACAAAAAGCATCGTAGCTCCTTCACCGGGAGGAGTACGGTGCTTTTGATATGGCAAACACAAAAGGCTCCGTGTCCTCCCCTATGGGTCGAGAAGACACGAAGCCTTATATTTTTGTTTTCTTATTGTTGCGCTTTATTCTTGCCAAAGTATCGCATGGCCAACAGCACCACGATCACGCCCAGGATCGGGAATACGGCGGTCACCAGCATACCAGCCTTCATACCGACCTGTTCGACGGTCATGCCAAGGGTGCTTGCCAGCTCTATGCCCGTTGCGCTGGCAGAGACCTTGTCCACCACGATCCCCATGAGCTGGGGTGCCACCGATGCGCCAAAGTCACCGCCGGCTGCCATCATGGCATAGGCTGTCACACCGGCACCGGGCAGCTTTTCTTCCATGAGGATCAGCGTTCCCGGCCAGAGCATGGAGGTGCAGATCCCCGTCAGGATGCATGCCACAAATGCCACGATCGTCCCCTGTGCCAGACCCGCAGTCAGGTAGCACACGGCGGCACCTGCCATACCGAAAAGCAGCATACGGCTGATGTTCTTGCCGAATTTGGCGTATCCCATCCGGGTCAGACCCAAAAGGATCGCAAACACGGCCATACCCAAAATGTCGCCGACTGCTTTGTCGATGTGCAGGGCGTTCTCCATATAGGTGGAGATCCAGTTGGACATGACGTTTTCCGAGCAGCTGCCAAAGAAAATGCAAGCAAGACACAATGCCAGTCCCAGCGTTCTATGGGAAGCGGAGGTACTGCTGCCGCCTTCGCTCTCTGTGATGTCCATATCCGGCATGGGAGAGAGGAAGAACAGCACCGACGGGATCACCGGCAGCACAGCCCAGAAAATGGTCAGGATCATCCAGTTGTCCGAACCGAACAGCTTTAGGAAAATGGTGCTGACCACCACCACGGTGAACACGCCAAAGGCATACAGGGAATGCAGCATGCTCATGTCCCGCTGGGGATTTTCCGAGGGCATGGCGGCAATGGTGGGGCTGAGCAGACATTCCGACAGACCGGCCGACACGGAGAACAGCACCGTCCCGATGAGCAGCCCGCCATAGGCAAAGTCCGGGAACAGGGTGGGGATCAGCGCATAGCACAGCAGACCAAAGGCGGTGATCAGGGGCATGATGCGCACAACCTTAGGTACGTTGAAATATTTGGTGAAGAAGGTGAATACCAGGTCGATGGCAAGCTGGGTGCAGAAATTCACCAGCACTAAGGTGCCCAGCAGGGTGTAGGAAATGCCGTACTGTTCCCGGAAGGTCATAAAGAGCAGGGGCGGCAGACTGAATACGGAGGACATGGTAAAGTATGCCGCATAACAGGCGAAGCGTGTTCGCTTGAATTTGTCGTTTTGCATGGGTCGGGGAAACTCCTTTTCTACGAAAGAATTATTAACAAAGATCACACAGGATCAATTGTTCACATAGTATGCGAATTCCGGGTTCTCGATGGCGTATTCGGCACGCACCTCTTCATAGAACGCCGCACGACTTGTGTGCATATACGGGATCACATACAGTCCGGCAATGCCAAAGGTCACGGCACAGAGGAGCAGCCAGCCGATGAAGCTCAGATCCAGGCAGAACAGCCGCCATTTGTTGCCGTCCATCATAGCCCGGCTGTGATCCAGTGCTTCGAGCGCATCCAGCGTGGGGCAGTCGTGTAGGATATAGGTCGCCATCGAATAGCTGTAGCCCTTGATGATACCGGGAACAAAGAGCAGCAGTGACCACAGAAAGGTGAAAATGCCTTTTAGCAAAAACAGAGCGATGCTGGTGCCGAAGCAGGTGCTGAACGCATCAAACATGGTACCCACGGTGGGATGCAGACCGCGAACCTGTTCCAGATAGTAGCTGTAGAAGCCATACTCGACAGGACCGGCCAGCAGGATCCAGCCCACCACAGTGGCACCGGTCGCACCGTTGAGCAGCATATATAGCAGCAGGAAGCCGATGTTGGGCAGCCAATAGGATGTCAGTCGCTCTTTGGCAATGCGGCGAAAGTCCTTTGCGAACAACATAGAGATGCACCTCACTTCATTAGAACACAAATGTAGGAAAGCTTGCCCTTATTATAGCATGACCACACACATTTTTCAATAGATTTCGTAAATTTTCCTTCTTTTGCAAAAATCCCTTGACTTTCGAGGAAAAACACAGTATACTTGTACAAAAGACATTCTATTCTACACAGAGGTAAAGATCGTGATGCGAATTGCATTTGCCGGACTGCGGCACGACCACATATTTGCGGTACACAACATGGCACGCCGACAGGGGAACTACACCGTCACCGGTGCCTTTGAAGCCGATCCTGTGGCACGGGAGAAAGCGGAAACCAGGGGACTGAACTGTCGCTATCCCACCTACGAAGCACTGCTTGCGGATGATACGGTGGAGGCGGTGGCACTGGGTGGCTGCTATGGGGATCGGGGACAAATGGCAATTGATGCACTGCGAGCCGGAAAGCACGTGTTGGCGGACAAGCCCCTGTGTACGTCCCTGAACGAGCTTGCCGAGATCGAAGGGCTGGCAGCGGAAGGTGGCAAAAAGGTGGGCTGTATGCTGACCATGCGATACGAACCCAAGCTGGCTACGGTATGTGACCTGGTACGTTCCGGGAGACTGGGGCAGATCGGCAACATCAGCTTTGGTGGACAGCATCCCCTGCAATACGGCAGACGACCCATGTGGTACTTTGAAGCTGGCAAGCATGGTGGGGTGATAGGCGACATTGCCATTCACGGCATCGATATTCTCTCCTTTGCCTTTGGGATCCACGATTTCACCGTGAACGCTGCTCGGTGCTGGAACCATTATGCCACGGAAGAACCGAGCTTTGCCGACTGCGGACAGTTCATGCTCACCGGCAAGGATGGCGAAGGGATCCTGGGGGATGTGTCCTATGCGGTGCCGGACGGGATCGAGTTTGCGCTGCCCATGTATTGGCAGTTCACAGTTTGGGGGACCGGCGGTGTGCTGGACTTTTCGCTGGGGAAAAAGGACATTCTGTTCTACGAACGTGACAAAAAGGAGCCTGTGCTCTTACCGGAAGTGCCGCCCGCCACTGACTACATGACCGATTTTCTCCATCTCTGCCAAGGGGAAAGCGTGCTCCTGCCGATGGAGGATGTATTTCGTTCCACCCGGAACACACTGCTTGTGCAGCAGATGGCAGACAATATATGATATTTTTTCAACGTGAGGTAACGATATATGATCTATTACATCGACTTCAACCATGGTTCTCCTACCGCAGACGGTCTGACACCGGAGACGGCACGACAGACCTACACCGATCTGGCTCTCGAGCCCGGCGACACCGTGCTGTTCAAGCGTGGCAGCTGGATCCGGGATTGTCTGTACCGCAAGGCTGGCGCGCCGGAGAGCCCCATCACCTATGGTGCCTATGGAGACGGCGAAAATCCTGTGTTCATCGGTTCCGTGGACGTCAGCGATCCTGCCATGTGGAAGGAGACCCGAGAAAACGTATGGCTGTACCAGGGCAAGCTGGACAGTGAGGCCTGCAACTTCATTTTCGACGACGGCCGCATCGGTGGTACTCTGCGCTGGGAAGAAGCCTATCTCTGCGCACAGGGCGACTGGTATGACTCCACCATGGGTCACAGAGAAGGCGGCAAGGATGGAGCCGAACAGAAGGTGTTCCTTTACTCCGTGGGCAATCCTGGAGAAGTGTATTCCCATATTGAATGTGCCGTTTTGGGGCATCGGTGGATGTCGCTCAACCAGGACTGGACCGTGACGGAGGATCTGTGCTTCTGGGGCAGTGGCGTACATGGATTTGCCGGTGGTGCCGATAATGTGGTGATCCGGCGGTGCTCCTTCTGCTTCATCGGTGGGGCTGTGTGGAACCGGCAGCTGGGCATCCGCTTCGGCAACGCCATCGAGTTCTGGGATCACGGTGAAAATATCCTGATCGAGGACTGTTACTTCAACAACATCTATGACTCTGCCATCACCCAGCAGGGCGGCGGCAACTGTCTCCCGGCAACGAATCTCGTCATGCGGGGCAACCTGTTCATCGCCTACGGTATGGGTGCCTACGAAGGGCGTGACCGGATGCTTGTTGGCTCTTCCTTCAACGACAACCTGTGTATCCAGGCCGGCTACGGCTTCACCGGATTTGGCGACACCAAGCCCCGGCACTCCGAGATCTATCCCCAGCCCATGGGACACCATTTGTTCATGTGGCGTATCCCGAACCCGACGGAGGGTGGCAGCTTCGAGGTTGCCCGGAACCGTTTCTATGAGGCCACCGGTGCTGCCATGTACGCCATCATTGGGAAAGAAGCGGATGCACAGATGCACCTGCACCACAACACCTACTGGACCACGAACACAGATCTGTTCCAGTACGTGGGCGGCAATAGCTACAAGCCAAGCGAATTTGACAAATATATAGAAGAATACAAGGAAGACGGTGCTACGTGGACAGCGGCACCGGATCTGGCGGCAGAGGTGGAGGCATGGTTTGCCCGTACCAGATGCAGCCGCAATGGAGCCCACATCTTCACCGATGCCCTGCCGACACAGAAATATTTCTTAGGCGGTACAGAAAGTGCTCTGGGCTACCAGGTGGGGGACGAGATCCATTTCCACCTGATCCTGACCGACGAAGGCAAGACCATCATGGCACCTGCCTACAAGTACGAATGCTGGGGTGAAGATGGTTCTCATGACAGCGGGCTTGTTGTGGGGGAAAGTGCCACCTTTGACTACACCACTTCCCTGTCTAAGCCGGGCTATGTGCATCTCTTTGTGCAGGCCGCAGACGAAAACGGTGTGCCGCTGCCGGGATACGATGCCTTTGAAGGTGGTGCGGCGGTGGAATTTGATACGCTGCGCAAGATCGGCGGCGAACCGGCGGACTACGATGCCTGGTGGCACAAGGTGATCACAGAGGAGCTGGATCCTGTGGCACCGGTGGAACTGGAAAAGAAGGAATTTGCCTGCGGGGACCCCGGGGACATCGTATATGACGTAAAGATCGCTTGTGCCGGGCCTATGCCGGTGTCCGGTTATCTGCGTCTGCCCCGCCATGCCGAACCCCATTCTCTGCCCATTCGGGTGAGCTACATGGGCTATAGCGTCATGGGTGCGCCGATCCCGTCTAAGGACAATGCCATCCAGCTGTCCATCAATCCCCATGGATTTGCAAACGGTCTGACCTTTGAAGAATATGCCGAGATGGCGAAGGAAGCACCCTACGCCGACTTTGGCTTCCACAAGGAGCTGAACGAAAAGCCGGATACGGTCTACTTCAAGTATATGATCCTGCGGGCTATGCAGGCGGTGCGGTACTGCAAGACACTGGAGCTGTGGGACGGCAAGACCATCATCGTGTCCGGCGGCAGCATGGGTGCCTTCCAGCCCACCCACGTGGCAGCCTTTGACAAGAGCGTGACCAAGCTGGAGATCCTGGTGCCGTGGATGTGCGACCTGCGGGGCATCGAGGGTGGCAGACTCCGTGGCTGGAGACCCGATCCGGCTGTGGGTCTGGACTATTTCGACACCGTAACGGCTGGCGCACGTGTGACCTGTGAGACCTACATCACGGCTGGTCTGGGGGACTATGTTTGTCCGCCCTCCGGTGTCACGTCCCTGTACCACGCCATTCCGGCCGAACGCAAGACCCTTCTGATGCTGCAAAACAAGACCCATCCGTACACGGCTCCGCACTGCGACACCTGCCTGGTCAGCACCATCCAATAAGCGGGCATGGATGTATCGAAGTTAAAGCTATACCTCGGGGATGGGGAGCTATACAAAAAGATGGCAAAGATCGCCATTCCGGTATCGCTCCAGCAGCTCATCACCGTGGGGATCAACCTGATGGACACCATTATGCTCAGCAGCATGGGAGATGCGCAGCTTTCTGCCTCCTCCTTAGCTGGGCAGTTCATCAGCCTGTTTCAAATTTGCTGCATGGGCATTGGCATGGGTGCGTCGGTTTTGACCTCTCGGTTCTGGGGGATGCAGGACAAGCATTCGCTGAAAAAAGCCGTCACCATCATGCTGCGGTTTCTTGTGGTCTTTGCCGGTGTGTTCACCGCAGCGACCATTGCCGTGCCCTCTCTCATCATGCGGATCTACACGCCGGAGCAGTCGCTGATCGACTATGGCGTGATCTACCTGCGCTGGATGATCCCGACCTATCTTTGCATGGGACTATCGCTGACCTGTACCATTGTGCTGCGTACCGTGGGACAAACGCTGATCCCGCTGGTCTGCTCCATCTGCGCCTTCTTTGTGAACGTGTTCTGCAACTGGGTGTTCATTTTCGGACATTTGGGTGCGCCACGGATGGAGATCGGCGGTGCGGCACTGGGTACGCTGATCGCCCGGATCTTTGAGCTTGCGTTCATCGGGGGATATTTCTTCTTCGTGGACAAGCGGATCCGGTATCGGTTCAAGGATGTGTTCATGCACACGGAAGATCTGGTACGGGAATATTTCCGGGTCAGCATTCCGGTGCTGATCAGCGATTCCCTGTTGGCACTGGGCAACAATGCGGTTGCCATGATCATGGGGCGCATCGGCAAGGCGTTTGTGGCTGCCAACTCTGTGACCACGGTGGTGCAGCAGCTTTCGTCTGTGCTGACCACCGGGATCTCCAACGCCAGCGGGATCATCACCGGTCACACCATGGGCGAAGGGGATTATGAAAAGGCACAGCGGCAGGGGTACACATTCCTCGTCATGGGCTTCCTCATCGGCTGTGTAGCGGCGCTGATCATTCTGCTGCTGCGAGGTCCCATCATCAACTATTACGACGTTTCGGCAGAGGCCAAGGAGATCGCCTGGGAGCTGATGGACGCCATTGTACTGATCATCATTTTCCAGTCCATGAACTCCATTTTGACCAAAGGGGTGCTGCGTGCCGGGGGAGATACAAAATTTCTCATGGCGGGGGACATTCTGTTCCTGTGGGTAGCATCCATTCCGCTGGGGTATCTGGCGGGGATCGTGTTCCATTGGTCGTCCTTCTGGATCTACGTCATGCTGAAGATCGACCAGATCATCAAATGCGTCTGGTGCTTCTTCCGGCTGCGCAGTGGTAAGTGGCTGAAAAAGATCAAGCAAGCCGGCGCATGATCGATACCGAAAACCACAGGGAATAAAGGAAACGGAACAATGCATACATTTACGATTGGGCTGGACATTGGCACCACCTCCATCAGCGGGGTCAAGCGGGATCTGGTCACCGGGGCGGTGCTGGATACACGGACGGTCATCAGTGAAGCGGATCTGCCTGCCACACGGGCGGGAGAGCATATCCAGTCCCCGAAAGAAATTTTAGCAAAGGTCTGTCGTCTGGCAAAGGAGCTGGACGGGGATCATGCTGCCGCCATCGGTGTGACGGGACAGATGCATGGGATCCTGTACGTGGACAAAATGGGCAATGCCCTCTCGCCGCTGTACACCTGGCAGGACGATCGAGGAGCGGCGTACTGTGAGACGATCCGGGAGAAGACCGGCTATCGGCTGGCGGCCGGCTACGGGCTGGCGACCCATTATGCTCTGATGCAGGCGCATGCGGTGCCGGAGAAGGCTGTCCACCTTTGCACCATCATGGACTACATCGTCCTGCAGCTGTGCGACCGAGCTACGCCTTTACTGCACGCCACCAATGCGGCCTCTCTGGGGCTGTACGACCTGGCACGTGATCGATTCGATCTGGATGCCATAGGCAAACTGGGGATCGATGGTGCGCTGCTGCCGGAGGTGACCACAGACTGTACCGTGGTGAAACAAAAAAACGGGCGGCCCATGGTGGTTGCCATTGGAGACAATCAGGCGGCGTTTCTGGGTTCGGTCACGGATATGGCGCACACGGCTCTGGTCAACATGGGTACCGGGAGCCAGATCTCCTTCGTGTGTGGGAAGGATGCGCCGCTACACTATGGCTCCATCGAGACACGTCCGTTTTTGCCGGACTATCGGCTGCTCAGCGGATCGGGGCTTTGTGGCGGACGAGCCTATGCCATGACCGAACGATTCTTCCGGGAATATGCGGTAGCTCTTGGTCTGCCGGACGAAAAGCGGTACGATGTGCTGAACCGTTTGGCAACCATGGGAATGGCAGAGGACAACATTTTGTCGGTACGCACCACCTTCTGCGGCACCAGAGACGATCCCACGCTGCGTGGGTCGATCGCCGGTCTGGGGGAGAACAACTTTACCCCATCGGCTTTGGCGGCCGGTGTGCTCATAGGCATGGCAACGGAGCTGTACGAGATGTTCACTGCTGTGGAGCACGACCACATCGACCATCTTGTGGCATCGGGCAATGCGGTGCGGCAGAATCCCACGCTGGTGCGATGCATCGAACGGGTCTTCGGCCTGCCGGTCACTGTGTCTGCGTACCGGGAAGAGGCGGCTTGCGGGGCGGCGAAATTTGCTGCCATGGCACTGTAGAATACGATACAATTTCAACGAGGTATAGAGTATGTTACCGATCATTTTACAAAATAAACCCTGGTGTCTTGTCTTCCCACTGGTTGCGGAGGAATGCCAATTCCGGTATGAAAAAGGCGGCCGTGCTGTGCTGGAGGCCACCTATGTCGAGGGGCAGCTTTGTATCGACGCCTATTTTGCCGGACATGAGGAGCCGCTGTCTCTGGTCGCCGATACAGCACCTGGAGACTCGATCCGATTCGTGTACTACCCCTGGCGCATGGAGCTGTACGTAAACGACACCATCGTGGACGAAGAATGGCCCTATGGGGATCCGCTGCTGGCTGAGGGAACGCTGGTACACTGTGCCGATGCGCTGTCTCTGGAGCCGGTGCCGGAAAAGGAAGCGGAGCCCGATGTGCTGGGTAGCTTTACGAATGCGGAAGGCTGGAAACCGGGGCATGGTGTGTTCGTTGGCGACTGTATGCCCTACAGCGATGGGGAGCGGTACCACGTGCTGTACCTGAAGGACCGGCATCACCACCACAGCAAATGGGGCAAGGGTGCGCACCAGTGGGAACACCTTTCCACGGCCGATCTGGTACACTGGGACATCCATCCCATGGTGGTGGCGATCGACGATACCATGGAAGGCTCTATCTGCACCGGCTCCTGGATCCCGCGAAATGGCAAGCAGTACCTGTACTACACCGTGCGTATGTCTGACGGTTCTGCGGCTCCGATCCGGCGTTCTGTGTCGGCGGATGGGTTCCACTACACCAAGGACAAGGATTTTGGCTTCACCCTGAGCGCACGCTACACCGGTGCCTCTGCCCGTGACCCGAAAGTGGTGGAAGGTGCAGATGGGCTGCTGCATATGTTCGTGACCACCACGCTGGTCAAAGAAGGCCGGGGCTGTCTGGCGCATCTGACCTCTGCCGATGGAGAAAGCTGGAGCGAACAGGAGCCCATCTATGTGGCACCGGAGGACAGTGGCGAACCGGAATGCTCGGACTATTTTGTCTGCCGGGGAAAATATTATCTGGTGTTCAGTCTCCGGGGCATGGGGCAGTATCGTGTCTCCGACAAGCCCTTCACCGACTGGCAGACCCCCGCTGACCCGAAGATCCCCTGCCACTCTGTACCCAAGGCGGCGGTATGGCAGGATCGAGTGCTCTTCACCGGATTCAAGCCGGAGGGCGGCTATGCCGGTACGCTGACCTTCTTAGAAGCGATCCCCGACGAAAACGGCGTGTTCTCCTATAAAACCGGGGTCGTAGCCGGAAACTGAAAGGACTTATAGTATGTATCAAATCAACAATTTTCTAAACAATGACGACATTCGTGTACTGGAACGCAAGGGTGCCTACACGGTCATCGAATACCTGCGGGATCTGAGCGTCACAGCCGGTGAAGCGCAAAATGCGTATTTTTGCAGCCAGATGGGTGTGCGGCGCAGACAGGTGCTATGTGACCTGCGGCAGTCCGACGTGATCACCCAATCCGGTGCCATGCAGTGGATGGTTGGGGACGTGCAGGCTACCACCGGTGTCAAAGGGGTCAGCGACCTGCTGGGCAAGGCACTGCGTGGGTCTGTGACCGGCGAATCTGCTATCAAGCCGGAATACACCGGCACGGGGCTGCTGGTGCTGGAACCCACCTACAAGCATCTGCTGCTGGTGGATGTTGCCGAATGGAACGGCTCCATTGTGCTGGACGATGGTCTGTTCTTGGCCTGTGACGCATCCTTGAAGCAAAGAGCAGTGGCAAGAAGCAATCTGTCCTCTGCCATTGCCGGGAACGAAGGGCTGTTCAATTTGGGCATCTCCGGTAGTGGGATCCTGTGTCTGGAATGCCCCTGCCCCCGGGAGGAGCTGATCGAGATCACCCTGACGGACGACGTATTGAAGATCGACGGCAACATGGCCATCGCCTGGAGCGGCAGCCTGGACTTTACGGTGGAGCGCTCCGGCAAGTCTCTCATTGGCTCTGCTGCCTCCGGCGAAGGTCTGGTGAACGTATACCGTGGCACCGGCAAGGTTTGGATGACACCGGTACGGTGAACAAGGTCCCCACATTTTTCGTAGCGGTAGCTAATGATGGCAGAGGTCGTGCTGCGCAAGTATGGTGTCTGACCCACACTTGTGTGGCATCTGACCTTGCGCAGTGCAGCGCATTTCCGCATTTTTGTGCAAAATCACCTTTGCAAACGGCGCATTTTTTCGATATAATATAAGTAAGCGTGTGGTCGGAGGACGTAAAGCCAGCTTCCGGGCACACGTTTATTTTATGAAACGGAGTGACCGTATATGAAACGGATCCAATCGGCCTGCATCTGCCAGACCCTGCATTTTCAACTGAAGGAAGACCTGCCCCATGACCATGCCGTGCATTTGGTACAGGAAGAAGTGGAGCAGTACAAAAAGACACTGGACAAGAACCGGACCAAATACAAGATCGTAGAAGAAGTACCCCAGCCGGATGGCTCTATCGTGGTCAAGGTGATCAAGCAGTACAACACCAGCCCGGTCGGTTCCTATCTGGACTGATCGGTCCTGGCTGGACTGATGATCAGTTACTGGACTGATCAGCTACATGAAGGTTGACTGAACCAAATACAGCAAAAAGCGTGTTGCCCATCGGCGTAATTCCAGCGATGGCGGCACGCTTTTCTGATGCAAATCCATTTGACGAAAGGACATAAACATGAACGAACAAACGAATGATTTTCTGGTAACAGAAAAAATCGGCAGACTCATGCGCAAATTTGCCATACCCTGCGTGATCTCGCTGGTGGTCGGTGCGCTGTACAACATCGTGGACCAGATCTTTATTGCCAATGCCGACTACCTTGGCTCCTACGGCAATGCCGCCAATACGGTCGTCTTCCCCATGACGGTGCTGGCGCTGGGCATTGCGGTGATGCTGGGGGACGGCTGTTGTGCGGCGGTCAGTATTGCGCTGGGCAGTGGTCGCACGGAGGATGCCCATCGCAGTGTGGGGAACGCCACGGTGCTGTGTGTGCTATCCAGTCTGGTGTTGACTGCCGTCTATCTGCTTTGGGATGATCCGCTTTTGACACTGTTTGGTGGTACGGTCAATCCGGAGACCTACGCCTTTGCCAAGGAATATTTCTTCTGGATCGCCATTGGGATCCCCTTTTATATGTTCGGGCAGGCTGCCAATCCCATCATTCGCAGTGACGGCAGTCCCCGCTTTGCCATGCTCGCCACGGTAGCAGGGGCCGTTGCCAACATCATTTTGGACCCCATTTTCATCTATGGTTGTCGCTGGGGCATGACGGGAGCGGCTGTGGCCACGGTCATCGGGCAGGTACTCACGGCAGCGTTGTCTCTCTGGTATCTCTGCCACATGAAAGTGATGCACCTGGAAAAAAGCAGCTTTCGTCCGGACAAACGGATCATCGGCAAGTTTTTGTCTCTCGGCATGACCAGCTTTTTGGCGCAGGTGTCTCTGGTGGTCTCCATGGCGGCTGTGCAGAACACCTGCATGCAATACGGTGCCATGGATCCCATTTTTGGACAGGCAGAATATGCGCAGATCCCGCTGGCTGTGCTGGGCATTGTGATGAAGTTTTTCCAAATCGCCATCTCCATCGCCATTGGTCTGGCAGCCGGATGCATCCCCATCGTGGGCTATAACATGGGTGCCGGTCGCCGGGATCGTGCCAAAAAGCTGTTTGTGTCTCTCCTGCTGGCAGAGGCGGCTGTGGGAGCGGTGGCTACGATCGTGGTGGAGTGCTTCCCCTTGCAGATCGCTGCGCTGTTTGGTGCCGCCGGAGAAAGCGTATACTACACGGAATTTGCGGTGAAATGCTTCCGGACGTACCTGTGTATGATGGTGCTTGCCACGGTAAACAAAGGCACGTTCATCTATTTGCAGGCACTGGGCAAGGCGGCAGCGTCCACCATCGTCACCATGTCCCGGGAAGTGGTGCTGGGTGTGGTGCTGCCCATCGTGATGCCTATATGGATGGGGCTGGACGGACTGCTCTGGTCCTTCCCGACAGCGGACATTCTGACCTTCTGCATTGCACTTTTCTTCATACGGCAAACGATGCGGGAGCTGAACGGGAAGTAATCGGTAGAAAGGTATCGGCGTTTTTGGCATAACAAAAAAGTGAGGGATCTCCTTTTGTGGAAAGGATACCTCACTTTTCTGATTGGAAGGAGAGATTTGTCCTCTCCTTCTCTTAAGCCATATTACCTCTTATTTACTTCACCCAATGGGTTCAAAATCGGCCACGCCGTGCTTGCACAGGGGGCAGATGAAGTCGTCCGGCAGGGTCTCGCCTTCGTAGACGTAGCCGCAGATCTTGCACACAAAGCCCCTCTTCCCTTCCGTTTCCGGCTGGGGCTTTACGTGCTCCTGATAATAGGTGTAGGTCATGGTCGGTGCGTCGGACAACACTCTTGCCTCAGTGACGGAGCAGATGAACATGCCGTGGGTGTCCAGATCCACGTACTGCTCCACCTGCAGGGACAGGAAGGAGTTGATGTGCCGGGGCAGGAACCGCAGACCGTTGTCCGCACGCAGCTCCTCGCAGTCGGCAAACTTATCCACGTTTCGGCCGCTCTGGAACCCGAAGGTCTCGAATACGGAGAAGGGTGCCGATTCTGCCAGACAGTTGATGATCATCTTCCCAGTCTGCTTGATCACGTGGTGGGAGTAGTTTTCCTTGTTGATGGTCACGGCGATCCGGTTGGGGGTGTTGGTCACCTGGGTCACGGTGTTGACGATCAGGCCGTTGTCCTTTTTGCCGTCGTTGGAGGTGACCACATACAGACCATAGCCCAGCTTGAACAGGGCGGTCAGATCGTTTTTGTTGGCGGTCTCGTCCTGTCTTGCCAGGTATTCTCTGGTCAGCTCATCGGCCAGGGCATACAGCTGGTTGGTGCTGTCTTCGTTCAGTGCGGAAAGGATCCGAACGGTATTGTCGGCAAAGGTGATATTCTTGCTGCCGGAGAGCTTTTCCTTCATGATCTTGGCGGCCAGCGGTGCCCAGCTTCCGTTTTCCACCAGCGCCACGGTGCGGTTCTGGAAGTTCCGTTCGGTCAGGTGGTCGATGAAGTCCCGCATGCAGGGGAAGATCTCGGCGTTGTAGGTGGTCGTTGCCAGCACCAGCTTGCTGTACCGGAACGCATCGGCTACGGCTTCTGCCATGTCGTCTCTTGCCAGATCATGTACCACCACACGGGGACAGCCATTCGCCTTCAGCCGTTCCTCCAGCAGCTTTACAGCCTTGCGGGTGTTGCCGTATACCGAGGAAAATGCGATAACGATGCCGTCTTCCTCCGGCTGGTAGCTGGACCAGGTGTCGTACAGGTGCAGGTAGTAGCCCAGGTTTTCCGTCAGCACGGGACCGTGCAGCGGGCAGATGGTGGCGATATCCAGCGTGGCAGCCTTCTTCAGCAGCACCTGTACCTGTGCGCCATACTTCCCTACGATGCCGATGAAGTACCGTCTGGCTTCGTCTGCCCAGGGCTCGTCTACATCCAGCGCACCGAACTTGCCGAATCCGTCTGCGGAGAACAGCACCTTGTCGGTGGAATCATAGGTCACGATCACCTCCGGCCAGTGCACCATGGGGGCGGTCACAAAGGTCAGGTTGTGCTTGCCCAGCGTTAGGGTATCCCCACCGCCCACTACGATCCGCCGATCCTCGAACTGGGTGCCAAAGAAATTCTGCATCATGGCAAAGGCCTTGGCAGAGGAAACGATCTTTGCCTCCGGGAAGGTCTTGGCAAAGGTGAAAATGTTGGCAGAGTGGTCGGGCTCCATGTGCTGTACCACCAGATAGTCCGGCTTGCGGTCGCCCAGCACGCTTTGCAGGTTGTCCAGCCATTCGTGGGTGAAGTTCGTGTCTACGGTATCCATGACGGCGATCTTGTCGTCTACGATCACGTAGGAATTATAGGAAATGCCGTTCGGAACTACATACTGTCCTTCAAATAAGTCAACCTTGTGGTCATTCACGCCGATATACCGGATGTCATTGGTAATGTTCATATGTGGTGTATCCTTTCTATTTGTACATTATACGATTTGCAAATTCTTTCTTGTAGCCAGCGCATTGGCGCAGTCTCGTCCGTCCCGCAGTGCCAGCAGATTCTCTACCGTGGTGGCGGCGATGTTTTCCAGCGCTTCTTCCGTGAGAAAGGCCTGGTGGGAGGTGACGATCACGTTGGGCATGGAGATGAGCCTTGCTAAGGTGTCGTCGTCTAAGATATGTCCGGAGAAATCCTCGAAGAACAGGTCGGATTCTTCCTCATACACATCCAGGCACGCCGCTCCTACCTGCCGGGATTTGATGGCAGCCAGCAGTGCCTCTGCGTCTACCAAGGCACCACGGGAGGTGTTCAGCAGCACCACGCCTTTTTTGCATTTGGCAAGTGCCCCTTCGTCGATCATGTGGTAGGTGTCTTCGTGCAGGGGGCAGTGGAGGGAGAGGATGTCACTTTCTCGAAGCAGCTGGTCCAGTGTGCCGTAGCGGATGGTGTCGCCGTTTGCCAAAGTGGGATCGGGATATTTGTCATAGGCCAGCACCCGCATACCAAAGCCACGGCAGATGTCGATGAACACACGGCCGATCTTGCCGGTACCGATGACCCCAACGGTCTTGCCGTGGAGGTCGAAGCCGGTCAGGCCGTTCAAGCTGAAATTGTAGTCTCTGGTGCGAATGAAGGCCTTGTGAATCCGGCGGATGGAGGTCAGCAGCAGTGCCATGGTATGCTCAGCCACCGCATAGGGCGAGTAGGCCGGTACCCGCACCACATCCAGCTTGCCTTTGGCATAGGCCAGATCCACGTTGTTGAAGCCGGCGCAGCGCAGTGCCACCATATGCACACCCATGCGGCACAGGGCATCGATCACGTCTTTGTCCACGGTATCGTTGACGAACACGCACACGCCGTCTGCACCATGGGCAAGCTCTACGGTGTCGGCACGGAGTCTGGTCTCATAAAAGTGGAAGTCGATGCTGTGTTCTGCCCCAAGCTGTTCGAATGCGGGTCTGTCATAGGGTTTGGTATCGAAAAAAGCGATCTTCAATTGCACGCCTCCTATCGTTGGTAGCCGTATATAGTATACACCGTTTGTAGGAATTTGTATGTGGCAAATGCAACACATTTTGGATTTTTTTGCATATTTCCTGCCACATAGTCTCTTCCACGGCAGAATCGTTTGCCATCTGTAGTTTGTCCGACGAGACGAAGCGGTGTATTCTATCAAAATTTGTGTAAAAAAATCCCTTGTATTTCCCACGTGGGTGTGCTATAATAAGTATGGTCTTTTTTCAGAGAAGGGCCACTATTCTTGCGGATCGCCAATATCCTTACAGAGTAGATTTCCGGGCGTGAAGTGCCGGTGGAACGGGGAGTTGTCCATCGGACGAAAGGCGGTACTTACCAAAGAGCCTGCGGTTCGGATCTCGCATCCCGCTGTACATCGAAAAGAGCGTATACTCTCATAAATGTCCGGGGCATGGAAACAAGATCCAGCTCCGATGTGCGGACCTCCGATAAGGTCATAGGGACAGGGGTTTCTCTTTCCTGTCGGCTTTCTGGGTCATCGGCCATCCGTACATTTATGGGAGGTTTGTTATTTATGTCAAACACGTCCAAAAAGAATCTGCACTGGCTCTGCACCTGTGCGATGCTGGTGGCACTGGAGATCGTGCTCAACCGGTTCTGTTCCATCAACACGGCAGGACTGAAGATCGGGTTCTCCTTTGTACCGCCTATGCTGGCCGCCATGCTGTATGGTCCGGTCACGGCAGGGCTGGTCTATGGACTGGCCGATCTTCTCGGTGCCATGTGCTTCCCCATTGGGCCTTACCATCCCGGCTTCACCATTTGTGCAGTGGGCATGGGGCTGGTACTGGGCTTTGCGCTGTATCGGAAGCAGTTGTCGGTGCTGTGGGTAGCGGTACCGGTGTTTATCAACTGCCTGGTGCTGGGGCTGTGCGTGAACACCCTATGGGTCAGTCAGCTCTATGGCAGCAAGACCTACTGGGGCTGGTTCCTCTATCGTCTGCCGGAATATGCGTTGCTGGTGCCGGTGCAGATCCTATTTGCGCCTGTGCTAAAGCGGCTGGCGGAAATGCTGCGGAGAACGGGGCTGGCAGGCAATACGGTTATCCAAAGAGGGGTGAGATCATGACCTACGAAGAAGCGATGGACTATATCCATTCGGTAGTCTGGCTGGGTTCCAGACCGGGGCTGAGCCGGATCTCGGTGCTATGTGAAAAATTGGGACATCCGGAGAAAGAGCTGCGGTTCATCCATGTGGGTGGCACCAACGGCAAGGGCTCCTTCTGCTGTATGCTGGCGAATATCCTGAAGGAGGCCGGATACCGCACGGGACTATACACCTCTCCCTACATCGAACGGTTCAACGAGCGGATGCAGATCGATGGCGAGCCGATCTCCGATGCAGAGCTGGCGACACTGACCGAGCAGGTAAAAGCGGTGGCCGACACCATGGACGATCCGCCGACGGAATTTGAGCTGATCACGGCGCTGTGCTTCTTATACTTCCGGGATCACCACTGCGACTATGTGGTGCTGGAGGTGGGGCTGGGGGGACGGCTGGATTCCACCAACATCATCCCTGCACCTCTGCTGGCGGTGATCACCGGGATCGATTTGGATCACACGGCACTGCTGGGAGACACCACGGCACAGATCGCCGGAGAAAAGGCCGGGATCATCAAATCCGGCTGCACGGTGCTGTTCGGTGAGGGGGACGAGGATGCCGCACAGGTCATTCGGGAGAAAGCCGAGGCCATGGGCGGCCGATATGTGCGTACCGATTACACAAAGCTCCGGGATGTGCAGCTGTTCCCGGACAAAACGGTTTATACCTACGGAGACTGGCAGGCTGTGACGCTACATCTGCTGGGGCTGTATCAGCTACACAACGGCGCAAATGTATTGACAGCCGTAGAGCTACTGCGGGAGATGGGTGTTGTTTTGCCGGATGCTGCGGTATATGCGGGGCTTTCCGGTGCCCACTGGCCGGCACGGTTCGAGAAGCTGTCTGCCGATCCGTTGGTGTTCTACGATGGCGCACACAACCCCCAGGGGATCCGGGGGGCAGTGGAAAATATCCGTGCCTACCTGTCGCCGACACAGACGGATGGCAAGGTGGTGCTGTGCATCGGCGTACTGCGGGACAAGGATTTCACCCACATGATCGCCTCTTTGGCACCGCTCACAGCCAAAGTATTCACCATCACGCCGGACAATCCCCGTGCCCTGCCTGCCGCAGAGACAGCCGGGGTCTTCCGGACACATGGTACAGAAGCGGTGGCGGCGGACAGGCTTTGTGACGGCGTACAGGGTGCGCTGGCCTATGCCAAGGAGACCGGGCGCCCGCTGGTGATACTCGGATCATTATATATCTATGAAGACGTAAAAAAGGCACTTTTGGGGAACATTTAGGGGGAAAGCATGAAATACCGGATGGGGAAACGGGTACTGACGGCGCTGGTGTGTCTGACCTTAGCGGGCAGTTGCACCGGTTGTTCGACGATCACAGAAATGGTGGACAAGCTGGGATTTGACACCTACGATTACATGAGCGAGGTGGTGCATACCACCTATGAGACCGACAGCGAGACTGCTGTGCTGCTGGCCGACATGATCCGGATCCTGACCCCCACACTGGTCCCCTTTGACAATATGAACGATGCCATCTCGGCCTACCGGGATACGGTGCTGACCTATATGCTGGAAAGCGAATATGCCCGGTACTCCGGCAATATGGCTTTGCTTGCCAAGGCAGCGGAGGCTTACCCGGAATACCAGATCTCGGAGATCATTCCGGCGGCGGATTTCGAGGCGACCATGTATCGCTATTTTGGCGGTTCGGTGAAGATCTCCCACAAGGATGGCAGCCGGTTCCGGTATCTCAGCAAGGTGCAGGCGTATATTTCCCTCTCCGCTATCACCGCAACGGACGACAGCCAGGTACATATCACCTCTTTAGGAGAGACCGACAAGACCTGGCGTGTGACCTTTACGGTATCCCAGGGGCAAACGGAGTCGGAGCCCTACTTTGTGCTGATCATCAAGCGGGACGACGGCACCTTGTATTTCAAGCAGCTGCAAAAGCAAACGGGTAACGATGGTATCGTTGGCGATGGTACCACCGACGATACGCTTGGCTAAGCACTATGCATATCGCATTTCTCACGACGCATTATTTTTCATTCATACAACCAATTCACGAAGGAGCATATTTTTATGGGCGGATTTTTTGGCGTAGCATCCAAGACAGACTGTGTATTTGACTTGTTTTTCGGGACGGACTATCATTCCCATCTGGGGACCAAGCGAGGCGGGATGGCTGTGTATGCAGACGGTGCGTTCCAGCGGGTCATCCACAACATCGAAAACTCTCCCTTCCGTACCAAGTTTGAAAAGGATGTGGACGAAATGCACGGGCTCTGCGGCATCGGCTGCATCTCGGACACGGAACCCCAGCCGCTGATCGTGCGCTCTCACCTGGGGCATTATGCCATCACCACCGTGGGCCGGATCAACAATGCGGATGAGCTGGTGGAAAAGGCATTTGACGCCGGTACATCCCATTTTCTGGAAATGACCGCCGGCAACATCAATCCCACCGAGCTGGTGGCCGCCCTGATCAATTCCCAGAGCTCCATTCCCGCCGGGATCCGGTATGCCCAGGAACAGATCGATGGCTCCATGTCCATTCTGCTGCTGACACCGGATGGGATCTACGCCGCCCGTGACCGTGTAGGTCGTACACCCATCATCATTGGCAAGAAGGACGGTGCCTACTGTACCGCCTTTGAATCCTTCTCTTTCCTGAATTTGGGATATGAATTCGTGAAGGAGCTGGGTCCCGGCGAGATCGACTTTGTGTCTGCCGATGGGGTGGAAGTGGTACGGAAGCCGGACGACAAGCTGAAGATCTGTTCCTTCCTGTGGGTGTATTTCGGTTATCCCACCTCCACCTATGAAGGCGTGAACGTGGAGACCATGCGTTGTCGCTGCGGGGATTATTTGGCACAGCGGGATGCCGGTCTGGAAGCGGACACCGTAGCGGGTGTACCGGACTCCGGCCTGGCCCATGCCATTGGATACGCCAACCGTTCCGGGATCCCCTATTCCCGTCCCTTCATCAAGTACACCCCCACCTGGCCTCGTTCCTTCATGCCCCAGAAGCAGAGCCAGCGGAACCTGATCGCACACATGAAGCTGATCCCGGTGGGTGACCTGATCAAGGACAAAAAGCTGATCCTGATCGACGACTCCATCGTGCGGGGTACCCAGCTGCGGGAGACCACGGAATTCCTCTACAAGAGCGGTGCCAAGGAAGTACATATCCGTCTGGCCTGCCCGCCCATCATGTACGGTTGCAAGTACCTGAACTTCTCTCGCTCCACCTCCGACATGGATCTGATCTCCCGCCGGATCGTTGCCATGCTGGAAGGAGCTGACCACGAAGGCAAGCTGGAAAAGTACTGTGACCCGGATACGCCGGAGTATGCTGCCATGGTGGAGGAGATCCGCAAGATGATGAACTTCACCACGCTGAAGTACCAGCGGCTGGACGACATGATCGCAGCGTCCGGCCTGGATGCGGACAAGTTCTGCACCTACTGCTGGGACGGAAAAGAATGAGCGAGGATATATGGAAGCTGAAATTGGAAGAAAACCACCTCGCTCTGGAGAATTTTCCTGACGTAAAATTCTCCCTAAGGTATAAACGGCGTTACTTTGATATATTGTGTGGAACAGTCTTGACCATTCCGTGCGGCAGCCACACAAAACACACCTGCTTACGACAAACGTAGGCAGGTGTTTTCTTTTATATGGGCAGGGCGCAAAACAACATACACCCGATCAAACCGATGCAGGTGGGCAGGAGCGCCGCCAGCCATGTCCAGAGCCAGGAGCCGGTCTCTTTGTGGATGGTCAAAAGGGTGGTGGCACAGGGCCAATGGAACAGGGTGAACCACAGTACACACAAGATCGTAGAGCCTTGCCAGCACTGCCACAGCACGATCTCTGAGGCACCGTAGCCCAGCAGCACCAGTGGCAGAAACAGCTCGGCGGCTGGGAGAGACAAGAGGAATGCGGTCAGGATCACGCCGTCCATACCGAAGCATGTGCCTATGGGATCCAGTGCGGTGGTCAGGTGTTGGTATAGTGTGCCGTTGGCGAAGGTGCAATGGGTCAGGCACCACAGCACAGCCCCTGCCGGTGCCGCCACCACTACAGCCCGCCGCAGTACCAGCAGTGTTCGATCCACGAAGGAACGCAGGAGCACCTGGCCCCACTGGGGGATCCGGTAGCTGGGCAGCTCTAAGGTGAAGGTGGTGCTCTCCCCGCGCAGCAGCGTATGGCTCAGAAAATGGCAGGTCAGACCGGTCACGACGGTACACACGGCCAGCACCAGCAGTACCAGCACCGTTTGCAGGCCTGTATGCCCGCTATGCCCCAGCAGCACCACCAATGCACCGGTCAGCATCAACACCATGGGTAGGCGGCCGTTACAGGGCATGAGGCTGTTGGTCAGGATCGCCAGCTTTCGTTCACGAGGGGAGTCGATGATGCGGCAGCCTGTGACCCCCGCCGCATTGCAGCCCAGACCCATGAGCATGGTCAACGCTTGTTTCCCGCAGGCACCGCAGCCGTGAAAGGCACGATCCAGGCAAAAGGCTGCACGGGGCAGGTAGCCTAAATCCTCCAGCAGGGTGAACAGGGGGAAGAATATGGCCATGGGCGGCAGCATGACGGCGATCACCTGGGTCAGGGTGGCAAGGATCCCCTCTACCACAAAGGAGCAGACCACCGGCGGCACACCCAGCCATTGTCCCCCATGCAGGCAAAGGGGCAGGAGCCAATCGAAAAGGTGTGCCAATCCATCCGACAGGTACCCTGCCCCACGGATGGTCAGCCAGAACACCAGCAGTACCAGCACTGCCATCACCGGATAGGCCAGTGCGGAACCGGCAAACACCCGATCCAGCCGGACATCCCATTTGCTCCCGCCGCCGGTCTGGGAGACCACCTTGGCAGCAATGGCTTCTGCCTGGGCGGGGATGTCGGTGCCATAGGAGGATAGATCCGGTGTGGTGGGGACGATGGTACCGGTGCAGACCGACAATATCGCCGACCGCAGTGCCGCCAGTCCCCTTTTTTGTCGGGCAGCACAGGGGACCACGGGACAACCCAATATGGCAGACAACGCTTCGGTATCCACGGCAAATCCACGCTTTTCCCCTTCGTCGATCAGGTTCACGCAGACCACCACATGGGACGTTCTCTCCCGGATCTGCAAGGCAAGGATCAGGTTGCGGGATAGTGCCGCAGCGTCGCAGACCACCACCACACAGTCCACCGGCTGGCTGCGCAGATAGTCCCCCGCCACCACTTCCTCCGGCGAATGTCCCGTCAGGCTGTAGGTGCCCGGTAGGTCGGTCAGGGACAGGGGCGGTTCCGGCGTCGTGTGGCTGGGACGGAGCAGTCCCGTTTTGGTCTCCACGGTTTTGCCTGGCCAGTTGCCGGTGTGCTGTCGTAGACCGGTCAGGGCGTTGAACACCGTGCTTTTGCCCACATTGGGGTTTCCCGCCAACACAGCGTGCAGCATATCACATCGCCCCTTCCTGCACCCGGATCCGGTCCGCATCGGTATGTCGCAGTGCCACCAGCGTGCCGCGGATGCGATAGGCCACCGGATCGCCTCCCATGGGGCTGGCCATCACAGCGGTGACCCGGCTGCCCGGCGTGAATCCCAGGGACCGCAATCGATCGGCCAATGCACATTCTTCTACAGATGTAATCATACTACTTTTCCCGATGGCAAGAGAGGTCAGTTTTGGTTCCATGCGTGGCATGCTCCTTTGTTTGCAAAATGAGATGGGTACTGTCCTCAGTATATGTGCGCTTTGTCGGGTGGTTCCGGCAAACAAAAAGCGCACAGAACCGGGTGCATTCTGTACGCTTGGTTTTTAATGGAATTATTTTTTGCGCTTGGCCTTTTTCGGCTTAGGTGCAGGTGTCGGTTTGACGGGAGCCGGTTCGCTTGCTGCCGGTTCTGCTGCCGGAGCCGTTTCTGCCGGTGTATCCTCTGCATCCTCGTCCACTTGCCGCTTGGCTTTGCCCTCTCGTTTGTGCAGGTCTTCCTGTAGGATCCGGTACAAAGCCGCTGTCAACGGTACGCCCAGCAGCATACCGCCTACGCCTAAGATACCGCCGCCGACCGTTACAGCTGTCAGCACCCAGATGCCCGGCAGACCAATGGAGGAACCCACCACACGGGGATAGATGATGTTCCCTTCCAGCTGCTGCAGCACCACGATGAAGATCAGGAAGAACACCGCCTTGATGGGAGACACGGTCAGGATCATGAACGCACCCACACCGGCTCCGATATACGCCCCGGCAATGGGGATCAGGGCGGTAAAGGCGATGAGCGCACCGATCATGGTGGCATACGGCAGACGGAACAGCAGCATACCGATGGTACACAGCAGACCCAGGATCACCGCTTCCGTACACTGCCCCACGATGTAGTTGTGGAAGCAGTCGTCCAGGGTACGCAGCACATACAGGACCTGGCTGTACAGCTTGGGCTTGCAATAGTTTTGCATGAGACGATTTGCCTGGTTCTTGAGCTTGCGCTTCCCCAGCAGCAGGTACAGGGAGAAGATGATGGCCAGCAGTGCCGTGACCACGCCGGAGAATACCGAGGATACGGTCTTGATCACCGTGCCCATCACGCCGCCCACACCGGTGGTCAGTGCCTGCAAAAAGTCGCCGATCCGGGATTTCCAGTCGATGTCCTCCAGCAGTCCCAGAATGTCCTCCGGCAGCAGATCCAGGCTGTCCGCATAGGTCAAAAGCTCGTCCATGATCCGGGGCAGATTCTCTTGTGCTAAGTTGAACAGCAGCGTAAAACAGTCGATCAGCTCCGGCAGGATCAGGCCAATGACCAGACCCACGATCAGAATCAGCGATAGAAATGCTGCCAACAGACACACAACAGAGCGGGATTTCTGCACCCATTTCTGCCGGCTGCGGGGGAAATAGTGCCGTTCGAACCAGCCCATGAGGATGCCCACCACATAGGCGATGCAGGCCCCTACGATCAGGGGAAAGGCAGCACCAATGAGGGACCCCAAAAGCGACAGCACAATCGGCCAAAACTGCACGGCTAAATACAACAGAAACACCACACCGGCGATCTTGAATAGTTGTTTGGTTTCCAGTTTCATGTAAGACAAGCTCCACCTGTTTTTCAAAATACGATTTTCCAAACGATACTTGTATCGTGTAGAGTATTATACCGGAATCCGCTGTTTTTTGCAACCGAAGAAAAACGTATAAACTGTTACAACATTGGTTATTTCTGTAAAGTTTTTGTGACAGGCTCAGGGCAGCTTTTTGCCGCAGTGGTTGCAGAACACATAGTCGCCGTCCACCTTGGTACCGCACCAGGGGCAATAGCGGCTTTCTGTTGTACCGGTTTGCGCAGTCTGCTCAGTCTGCTTAGACTGCTCCGGCTTGCTTTTCGATCCTACCACATGGGAGACCGGCTTGCCGTATTTGAGGTTCAGCGGATCCGGTTCTTCTTCGCTGTCCACGATATCGAAAGCGGAATAGCGGTTTTGGCTTGTGGCGTTCTTGAAGGAGTGGATAGCGTTGACCACGGCGATGGCGATGAAGATCAGACCAAAGGGGGCCATGAACCAGCCACCCATGGCACAGGCCATGATGACCCAGAACACCCCAAACAGTGCCGCAAATATGGCAGAGATCCCACCCAGGAAGGAAGGACCACGACCGGGCTTTATACTTTTCATAGAATACTTTCCTTTCGTAGTTTAGTGGATCTCCGTGCCATCACTGCGATAGAGTCTTGCTTGGTTGTCTACGGCTACGCTGCATTCACCAAAGGTGCAGATGTTGTCCAGTACCAGATTTGTGATGGAGCCTGCCAGTTGGACCACGGTGTTTCCTCTGCCATAGACATTGCACACGGTGATATTCTTTGTCTCCTCCGGTGTGGAGTGACGGGTGCCATAGAGATGGTTGTCCCCGATACGCACAGCATAGAGGCCTCTGTCCATGCGAGGATCTCCTGCGGAGGTGTCCATGACGCCATCGATCAGGATATTGTACAGCCGTATCCCACTTTGGTTCAGCAGCCGGACATTGGTGCAGTATGCCGCACTTTGCACATTGCGGATGATCACGTTGTGGATGCTGGTGTCCGGTTCATTTTCGTGGGCATACATCTGCTCTGTACTGCCCCACAGGCCGGTCAGGGCAACGGTATCGTCCTCGGTGAAGCCGGTGATGTTCTCGATGCGGATGTCGTGGCAGCCACTGCGCAGGTCGATCCCGTCCGCATTTTTGATGTATACCTCTCCGTAGCTGTCCCGCCGCAGTCCCTGCTCTCTCGTGCCATCGGGCAGGATACGGGTGTCATCGGCACAGAAATCGATGCTTTCGATCACGCCATGGGAGCAGAACAGGAAGTTCAGTGCCCACCAACGCTGGTTGTGACACTGGATACCCTCGATCACGAATCCGTCTACATGGACGAACAATAGCAGATTGTTCACGGAAATATGCGGCCTGCCATCCTTTTCGCTGTTCCCCTCACAAAGCCCATTGTATACGCCGCCATCGAGGATCGCCTTGCCATGTCCCAGAATGCGGATGTTTTGGTCCGTCTCCCCATCTGTCGCATGTTCGTTGCGAAATAAATTGCAGAAGGTGTCCGGTGCCATGGTGAGATGGCAGTTGTCCAAAATGATCGTGAAATCCGATGGGATGAGAATGGTTTCATATATGGTGTAATCGCCGGTGAGTACGATCTGGCGGGTACCGTCCGCGGTGGCGATGTCGATCATGGTACGTATGGTGGTATCTGTAAGCATTTTTCAAGCTCCTTTGCTGTATGGTATCAGCTATAGTATATCGAATCTGGGCCGGAAAGTCAACAGATACCACAAAAATAATGCAAAAACAGTTGCGAACAGGCGTGTTTTATGGTATAATACAGACAACTATGATCCCACACAGAAAGGATACTCATTATGCTGCAAAAGATCCGCTATCCACAACCTTACAAGGAGGTTTCCCAATGGCTGAACCTGAACGGTGCCTGGGACTTCTCCTTTGATGCGCCCACCTACGACAAGACCATCGAGGTGCCTTATCCCTGGGGTTCTCCCCTGTCCGGTATCGACGAGGCCAAGGACGGCACTGCCTACTACCGCCGCACGGTACGCTGGGATCCGGCAAACGCTCGTATCTTCCTGCACTTTGGTGCCGTGGACTACACCTGCACCGTGACCGTCAACGGGAAGGAGCTGGGCAACCATCGTGGCGGGTATATGCCCTTCCGGTTTGAGGTCACCGACATTTGGGACAGAGCCGGGGACAACACCATCGAGGTTTGTGCCACCGATACGGCTGACCGGAGCCAGACCTACGGCAAGCAGGGCTACGGCGATGCCAAGGGGATCTGGCAGACACCCTGGCTGGAAGCACGGCCGGATATGTACATCGCCGATTTCTACAACACCACCAAGCTGGACGGCACGGTGACGTACACCATCACCACCGTCGGTGCAAAGGATGGCGACACCATCACGGCGACCTTTGGCGACACCACCGGTACGGCTGTGGTGAAGGACAACCGGGCGGAGCTGGTGCTGCACGTGGCTGAGCCCAAGTGGTGGAGCCCGGAGGAACCCAATCTGTACGAAGGCACGCTGACCCTGGGGGACGACGTGGTCTCCACCTACTTTGGGATCCGGGAGATCGGCACCGGCAAATTTGGCACGGAGAATCGGCACTACATCACCCTGAACGGCAAGCCCTACTTCATCAACGGGGTGCTGGACCAGTCCTTCAATCCCAAGGGGTACTTTACCCTGCCCGGTGATGACGACTGCCGGGAAGAGATCCTGCGGCTGAAGCGGATCGGCATCAATATGGCACGGATCCACATCAAGGCAGAGGAACCGCTGAAGCTGTACTGGGCAGACAAGCTGGGGCTGCTCGTCATGGAGGATATCCCCTGCTTCTGGGCAGAAGCGCTGCCGGAGACCAGAGCGCAGTTTGAAGTGGAAATGGAAGAACAGATCCTGCGGGACCGGATCCATCCGTCCATTTTCTATTGGGTCATCTTCAATGAGACCTGGGGGCTGTGGTCCACCGTGATCAACGAAGAAGGCAAGGAAGTTGGCGTGTACACCGACGAGACAGCCCGGTGGGTGGTACACTGCTGGGAAAAGGCAAAGGCACTGGATCCGACCAGACTGGTGGAAGACAACTCTCCCGTCCACGCCAACCACACCATCACCGATGTGAACACCTGGCACTTCTACGCCAACGGCTACGAGCGGGTCAAGGATGTGGTGGACACCTTCTGTGACAATGCCTACGAAGGCTCTCAAAGCAACTACAAGGAAGGCTACACCCAGACCGATGTGCCCTGCATGAACAGCGAATGCGGCAACGTATGGGGCATCGAAGGCAATGCGGGGGAAAGCGATATTTCCTGGCAGTACAAGTATATGATCAACGAATTCCGGCGGCATGACAAGCTGTGTGGCTTTGTGTTCACGGAATTCCATGATGTGGTCAACGAGTTCAACGGCTACTACAAGATCGACAACGGCGACAAGGATTTCGGCTACGACAGCTATGGTATGACCTTGCGGGATCTGCACAGCCAGGATTATGTAGGCGCAGATTTTGCACCCATGACCACCGTCCAGCCCGGCGATACGGTAAATGTACCCCTGTTTGGCTCCAGCTTCACGGACAAGCGACATGGCAAGCTGTTGACGGTGGCATGGCAGTTCACGGTGAACGATCCGGTGGACGGAGACTATGTGGCAGACAGCGGCGAGATCCAGCTGGTTTGGAAGGGATATGGTGCCTTCCCCGCCGGTGCGATCCAGCTGACCATGCCCGAACACGATGGCACGGCTCTGTTGTCCTTTGCGCTGGTGGACAAGGACGAGACCATCATGCAGAACGGTATCCTCTTTGACGTGGCTGGCAGCAGATCGGATGCGCTGATGCTGTCTCCCTGTGACTTCCGGACCGATGGGTTTGCGCGTGTGATCGAGGCAAAGGTGGAAAAGGTCAGCGGGCTTGGCAAGGGTTCGTTCTCTACCGTTGTCAAGACGGCAGACATTCCCGGCTTTGCAGCGGCGAAGGATGTGCGGCTGCTGGCAGAGATCTCCACCCGGTTCCCCATGACCCACGACTATCCGGCAGACGAAAAGGACAACAAGATCGACCTGAACTATATGCTGGGCTATCGGTGTGATCCCGGTGAGAACCTGAACTCCTTTGTACAGACCGATGCTACGCCGTATCCGGGCAAGGTGGCTGTGTCCATCGACGGCGTACCGGTGACCACCATGCTGCTGCCGGATGCACCTGCGGATTCCCGTGGTGCCCTGTCCCATCACTACCAGCCCAGCATCTATCACCTGGACGAAGCCGGTTCCTACGGCTACCTGTGTGACGTGAAGCTCCCGTCGGCATTGCTGTTGCAGCTGCAAACCAAGGACAGCTTTACCCTGACCTTTGCCACAGAGGAAGACGCAGGTCTGTCGCTGTATGGCAGAAAGAGCGGCCGGTATGGCGTTGGTGTGCTGCTGAGAAGCGAACAGTAATTTTGGTAAACGAATAGACAAAAAGCGACCGGGTATCCTTTGGGGACGACCCGGTCGTTTGCTTTGTTTATCAATCTGTTTTGGATATTCCTTTTGTGCCGTATGGTGCGTGGTCCGGTTCTTTGGATCAGCCGTATACCAGGGACAGGTTGCAGATGGTCTGTCCCTCTACAAAGAAGGGCAACACGGAGCCATCCTCCGCTTGCATGATGACGAGCTTTTCCCCGGAGGGAGAGATCAGCAGCGGGAACGGGCAGACACCATCGTAGACGCCCAGACATAGTTTGTCGTCCTCCATCCACCAGGTACCCTCGTAGTACGGTGTCAGCGTGCCGTCTTCTCCTTCTTCGGGAGCATACAGCACCATGCCGTCCGCCGCATTTCCGTCCGTACCAAAGGACAGCACCCAGCCGTTGTCGCTGTACCAGGTGGTATTGGCAAGACCGGTTTCTGTGGGTGGCAGCCAACCGGAATCCGCATCCGTATCGTTGTACAAATGTGGCACATAATCGCCAATGTCATAGAGACCGGCAAAGTCCACGATCGTATACCCGCCGTCCCGTGACAGGGGGTTCGTGATAGAGCCGTCCGGCTGCAGAACGGGAGACCATACGCCCTCAAAGCCGTCTGCTTCCACCATCTCGAGGACCACATCGGCGTTATCCAACCAGGACTCGCAGGTGGAATACAGCAAGAAGGGACGATCGACCTGGGGATCATACAGCGTTTCGGAGTTGCTGGGCGGCACATTATCGCCGGTATTCTCCCACTCCAAGTGCTTTACCGTGAATGCGACGCTTGCATCCATGGGCACGATACAGTACAGGTAGCCGTGGTCGCCGATGATGTCCTCCTGCGGGATCTCCGCCAGGAACGGCCAGAAGCTGGTCAGCATGGGACAGTTGTTTTGTAGCCACTCGGCAAGCGTGCTGTCGTCACTCTCCTCCCGATACCCCAGATAGCTGGCGGCAAATTGCTCGTGCCAGCAGTTCACGTACAAGCCCTCGATGGCGGCCTGTGCCTCCGCACTGTAGGCAAATTCCGTGGCACTCTCGGGGGCATCCGGCGTGTTGGGATCCTCGGAGACAACGGGGTCCGACAGCTCTGTTTCAATTGTCTCCGCAGCTGCTGTCTCCATTTCCGCCGTCGTCTCGGATTCGATCTCACCTGTCGAAACGCAACCGGCAAGAGCGGAGCCCACGGTCAGCAGTACCAAAAGCCAAGCGATCTTACGCATACAAAACACCTCGTTTCTGCTTGTTCACAATGGATAGGGCAGTTCATGCGGCGCCGGGTCGTGTCCGTACAGCTATGACAAAGCTCCCCCGTGGGCACACGAAGGAAACACGCCTTCTGTAGACCTTTTCCGCGAAAAGCAACCGTCTATGCATCGTAGAACAACGCATAATGAAATATCATAATTATATCACGTCACACATTTTCTGTCAAGTAGAACGAAGTATTTTTTTCGAAAAATGGCAAAAAAATGTATACATACCGGCAGAACGATCGGCACACCGGATAAACGCAAGACACGACCGAGCTGCCTTGGGGGACAGTCCGATCGTGTGTAGATACCTTTATTGGCGGACCACGTCCGACAGCTCGCTTGGATACGTTTCCACACCGTCTTCCTTGGACCAGGTGAACAGCCGCAGTACCGGTTTGCCGTTATCGCCCATGCGCCAGATGTAGTCGAAATCGAAGCCTTCGTAGGTGCAGTCCGGCTCCCGGCGCAGGTCGTAATTGTGGTAGCCGCCGTACTTCACGCCGTTTTCCTGACACAGTGCCACGAACGCTTCCCCGTCAAATACACCGGCGATCAGCTGCGACAGCACTGCCCGTTCCTTGACCTGGGTGTACGGGTCCAGCAGATACACCCGTTCGTAGTGGTTTTCGGTGTTGGGGGATGTATAGGTGAGATAATCCTGGGGGTTCACATTGGTTTTGCCGCAGTAGAAGGCGAACACGTGCCGATAGCCCCATGCATCTCCTGCAGCACCCTGTTCGGCTACGTAGGCTTCTACGGCATCTCCGGGGTATTCCCCGGCATCTATGGCGGCATACCAGCATGCTTCCATGGCAGCCTTGTCAAATGTCATGCCGTAGTCTTTGCACAGCAGCTGATAGATCAGCTCGAACATGGTGGCATCGTTGAGCATTTCCGGCGGATCGGTCTCGTCGATGTAGCAGACCTCCCAGTCGGACACAGGCGCATCGATGGTGCCATCGAAATAGGAGGTCACGCACGCCTTGCTCCAGCCGCACACGCCAGCCACGTACAGGTTTTGGTTGGCACTGGTCTCCACGGTGATGTTCGCGTTGGTGTAGCAGCTGTCGATGATGTGGGCCTCTCCTGCCACGCCGCCGATGCAGATGGTTTTGTTCGTCTTCGTTTCCGGGGCAACAAAGTCGATGGCTACGTTTTCCGTGTAGCAGCCCACCACAAAGCCGCCTTTGCCCACGATCATGCCCACCGATGTATTGGTGGCGATACGGTCTTCGTCTGTGATGGTGACAGAGCTGTCGATCACACCCAAATTTTTGATGATACCGCCAGCCCTGTGTTTCTGTTCTCCGGTCTCCTCGTCCCACATATCGTACTGCATCTCACATTCGCCAAACAGGCCGGCGGTGTCGTTTTGCAGTGCTTTGATCTGTACGTTGGCGATGGTGTAGCCGTTGCCGTTGCAGATACCGGTGAAGGGATCGGATCTCGTCATGGTCCTGCCGTCTTCGTTGGTGTAGGTCACTCTGGTGCCGCCGATGGGGGTGAAGCCGTTTTCGTAGAGGCCGCCGGGTTCATAGGCTTCCTCCGGGATCACGATGTCGTTCATGAGGATGTATCTGCCGGACAGGTCTTCCCGGATCTTTTCCAGGTCTTCGGCCGTGTAGATGCCCATCCAGCCGTCGGGGACCTCGTGCAGTCTTGCCACGCTTTCCTTTTGTAAGAATAGCATATTGATCCGCTCTCGCACTGCCGGTACGGTGGCATATACGCACACGCTGCCGCCGATTACGATGGCTGCGGCTATGGCTGCTGTCCATGCTTTCTTCCATTTTTTACCTACGCTGGTGGTATGCTTTGTCATGCTCTGTTCCTCCTGTTTGGTTTGCGACCGGATATAGTCGTCCATTTTTTGCAAAAACGCCGGGGACATTTCGGGTACAGGCTCTTGCTCCGTTTGCTGCACCGTATGGTTGTTCCGGTCAACCGTATGGTTGTACCGCTCGAATGCACCATAGAGCGCCTGTTCAAAGGATTTCTTCTTCATATCACAGCATCACTCCCTTCTCTTCCAATTGTTTGCGCAGCCATTTTCGCCCACGGGACAATCTGGTCCGCACGGTACCTTCGGATAGATCCAAAGCCTCGGCGATCTCCCGGTTCGTCATGCCATAGTGGACGGACAGGTTCATCACGTCCCGCATGGCTGGTGGCATTTCCAATAGCTGCCGGTACACAAAATTTTCCAGATCCCCTAAGATGTGGATGGCGGCGGGGTCTGCGTCGTCGTCTGCCGGATCTTCCATTTCTTCCACGGGAATGGGATCCCGGCGGTGGCGGTTGTAGATGTCGATGGCGGTATGCCGGGTGTAGATCACGGACAGGGCGACTATATCCCCGTCCGGCAAATGCGCTAACTTCGGCAGATTTTTTGCCATACGTACCATGGCATCCATGACCGCATCCTCGCTGTCTTCCCGGTTACTAAGGATGCGGTAGGCAGTCTTCCACATGGTATCCTGACACAGTGCCCATATGGTCTCCAGGGTCTGCACGGGCATATTGTCTGGGGCTGTATCCATTTGCTCTCGTCACGCTCCTTTCGGCCTAGGTAGAGGTTTTATCCTCTTTGGCCTGTATAACCGCTCTCCGGCGATTTTGTTACATGGTGCTATGGTAAAATGGGATAAAAATGTTTCTTTCGGGAAAAGTGGTAAAAATTCACAACTAACCGGTTGACCCACGGGAAAGAAAATGGTATACTAAAACCAATAGCATCCATTCTATCATAGGGAAGGTCAAGCCATCAACATCCATAAACGCCGAGCGTTCCAGTTTGATTGGGCAAGACCTACATACCATGGAAGATAAATACCACAAGGAGTATTTGATATGAAAAAAGTCATGCTGGTATTCGGCACACGGCCGGAAGCCATAAAGATGTGTCCGTTGGTCAACGAATGCAAAACACGGGCCGGTCTGCAAACGGTGGTATGCGTCACCGGACAGCACCGGCAAATGCTGGATCAGGTATTGGAGGCCTTCGGAGTCGTGCCGGACTATGACCTGTCCATCATGAAGGATAAACAGACCCTGTTCGACATCACCACCAACATTCTGAACCGGATCAAGGAAGTGTTGGAGACCGAAAAGCCCGATGTGGTGCTGGTGCATGGGGACACATCCACTACATTTGTAACTGCACTGGCCTGCTTCTATTTGCAGATCCCGGTGGGGCATGTGGAGGCCGGACTGCGCACCTACAACCTGTACAGCCCCTATCCGGAGGAATTCAACCGGCAGGCGGTGTCCATCATTTCCCAATACAACTTTGCACCCACGGAGCTGGCAAAAGAGCATCTGGTCAAGGAAGGAAAAAATCCCGATACCATCTATGTGACCGGGAACACTGCCATCGATGCCCTGCACACCACGGTACGGCAGGACTACAGCCATCCGGAGCTGGACTGGGCAGCGGACTCCCGACTGATCTTGATCACGGCACATCGGCGGGAAAATTTGGGCGAACCCATGCACCATATGTTCCGTGCCATTCGCCGGGTCATGGACGAGCATCCGGACGTGAAGGCCATTTACCCCATCCACATGAACCCGGTGGTGCGTGAGGCAGCTGCCAAAGAGCTGGGGGACTGCGACCGGATCCGGATCATCGAACCGTTGGAGGTACTGGATTTCCATAACTTCTTAGCCCGGTCGTACATGATCCTGACCGACTCCGGTGGGATCCAGGAGGAAGCGCCTTCCTTGGGCAAGCCGGTTTTGGTCATGCGGGACACCACGGAACGACCGGAAGGGATCGCTGCGGGTACGCTGAAGTTAGTCGGCACGGAGGAAGCGGTGATCTACGAAAACTTCAAGCTGCTGCTGGACGACAAGGCTGCCTATGACAAGATGGCAAATGCCTCCAATCCCTATGGAGACGGGCTGGCGTGCAAGCGGATCGCAGATATTTTGGAGAAGTAAATATAAAAATAGGTACAGGTCACAAACGCGACTTGTACCTATTTTTTCTATAGCATTACCAAAGGGTCTCCATAACCTGCACCATATCTCGATTTTCTTTGCTCATGAAGCCGTTTGCCACGAAATTGTCCAGCAGCCGGATCAGGTCGTCCCAGCAGCCGTGGAGGTTCCACAGGATCACGGGCTTGGCGTTCTGCCCTAAGGTGCGCAGGGTCAGGATCTCGAAAAATTCGTCCATGGTACCGATACCGCCGGGGGCTACGATGTACACGTCGCTGCGGTCTTCCAGAAGCTGCTTCCGTTCCCGCATAGTCTCGGTGAAGATCATTTCGGTACAGTGGGGGAACAGCCGGCCGGTTTTCTCCACACCTGTCTCCTCTGTATCCGGCTTTCGAAAGCTTGGCTCTTCGAAAAAGGACGGAACGATGCCGACGATCTTGCCGCCCGCTTCGTAGCAGCCTCTGGCGCAAGCACCCATGACACCGGTCGCACCGGCACCATATACCAGGGTATGTCCTGCCATGGCGATACGCCGACCAAGTTCCGTGGCACCATCCAGATACCGCTTATCGATGGCTTCGCTGGCTGCACCATATACACAAATATGCATGAGATCACCTCTTTTTTCTGTAGTACCTTCATTATAGCAGAAACGATACACAGGTAGAAGAGGGGAGAAGAAAATAAATTTTGACAAAATCGTAAATTCGGCATAGTTTGCACAAAAAAAGACAGACCCCGGTGGATCTGCCTTTCTCTATATATGCGATCTTATTCAGACAGCATTTCGAACATAGCGTAGGTCTTCTTGAACTGTTCCTTCTTGATGGCGATCTCGGCTTCCATAGCGGCGATCTGGTCGGCACTATAGTTGTCCAGCATACCATCCTTCAGGGTGCCCTTGTACATCCGGTCCAGAACCTGGGTGTAACGGATGTCGGCAGAGGTGATCTCGCCGTTCTTTTCGATGACGATCAGGTCGCTCTTGCCATCCAGCAGCAGGTCAACCGCATAGGAACCCATCTTGGTAGCCAGCAGTCTGTCGCCCAGGGTGGGAGTACCGCCACGAACGATGTGGGCCATACGGCAGAACTTAGTCTCTACCCACAGTCTGTCGTTGCCTTCTGCTTCGGACAGAGCCTTGGTAGTGCTGTCGATGCGCTTCTTCAGGGATTCGCCCAGCTCCGGGAAGGCTTCGGATACGATGATCAGGAAGCTTCTCTTGCCGGCTCTGCGCAGACGGATGATCTTTTCCACGCAAGCGTCTTCGTCGAAGGGGCATTCCGGGATCACGCAGTCTACGGCACCGGTAGCGATGGCGGTGTTCAGGGTGATGTCCCCGGCGCCTCTACCCATGACTTCTACGATGTTGCAGCGGGCGTGGGATTCGCAGGTGTCACGGAGACGGTCTACGTTTTCCACAACGGTCTGCATAGCGGTATCGAAGCCGATGGTGTTGTCGGTAGCGGTGATATCGTTGTCGATGGTACCGGGTACGCCGATGGTGGGCACGCCTCTTGCGGACAGGTCGGTAGCGCCACGGAAGGTACCGTCACCACCGATGGCGATCACACCGTCGATCTCGTGCTTCTTCAGGGTCTCGATGGCCTTCTGCATCCCGGCTTCTTCCTTGAATTCCAGGCAGCGGTCGGAGTACAGGAACGTACCGGACAGCATGATCTTATTGGAAACTTCACGGGAGGTCAGGGGGATCAGCTCGTCGTGGATCAGCCCTCTGTAACCACCTATGATACCCATTACTTCTACGCCCTGTGCCAGTGCTGCACGGGTCACGGCACGTACTGCCGCATTCATACCGGGAGCATCCCCGCCGGAGGTCAGTACACCGATCTTTCTAAACTTCTGTGCCATAATAATCCTTTCCTGGCTACTTGGAGCCATGAACATGGTAGTGATATTGTACCCTATTATTCTAATACAAATCCCTGCAAAAATCAAGAGCAGAAGCAAGAATTTTTTGGAATTTTTGCATTTTTCCCCGAAAAAAGGGAGATCGGGTACGATATGGCACGTGTACCCGATCTTTTCGATCATTTCATGTAGGTATCGATGAATTCTTCGATGGTGGTGTTGATGGCTTCTTTGTTGGACTGGATCAGAGAAGCCAGGGGAGAGCGGCTTCTGATATTTTGATTCATCTTATTCACCAGGTCTACACACCAGTTATACACCACGCCAACATCCATGCACATGGTGCTTTCCATGATCTGTAGCATCTCATAGGAATCCTCGTCCCGCAGACCCTTGTGGGCCAGGTAGCTGTCAAAGAATTCCGGTACCACCTGCTGCTGGCTTTCATAGGTCAGCGAGTCGATCACAATGCCGGTCTCCTCCGCATGAGTGTTGGACACAGGCATACAGAAGAACATGGTGCGCTGGGTCAGGTCGGTGATGTAGCTTTCCTGATCCTCGGTGTATTTCGGTGCCGGCAGCAGACCAAAGTCCACATCGGAATTCCGAAGAGAAATACCGCCCTTCAGCTCATCCATCAGGAACAGCGAACGTCCTGCGCCAAAAATCGTTTCATAGAAATCCGCACCACTGACACCGGATTGTCCCACAGCCACGCCGGTCTTGGCATCAAACAGGTCGGATATCCGTTCTGCTGCGGCATACATACGGTCGGATTCTACATTCAGTATATACTTTCCGTTTTCTTCCGTCACATACTGGATACCGCTGCCGTACAGAAAATGGGCCGGGAAGTCGGTGTGGATGGCGATCCCGTACACGCCGTCGCCGCCTTCTTTGAAGTCCCATTTGCCATCGGAGTTGGGCATCGCCACGGCCTGGCAGTCTTCGATCAGCTTATCCAGCGTCCACTTTCCTTCCCGTACTAAGGTATAGTAGTCGTCTAGGCCATAATCGATGTGCATATCTTTGTTGAAGAAAATGGATGTCATCACGTCGTAAGGCATCAGGTTCAGGGCACCGCTGGCGATATACTGCTTACCACCGATCTGCAAGGTGTCGTTGAGCTTGTTGTGCCACCAGTTGCCGTCCAGCTGCAAGGAATCGATCTCCCGCAGATCCAGCAAATAATTCTTGGTGATCAGCTCCATGCGCTGAGATACGCACATATAGGCAGCATCGTAGGTGTTGGTCCCGGCGATCACGTCGTTGATCAGGGTATCTGCCAATTCCACAAAGCTTTTTCCCCAGTCGGTGTAGGCAAGCTTATCCTCTACGATCGTGCAATTGAACTGTTCTTCTGCCTTGCGATTTCTCTCATAGACAAGGTCGTTCAAGGAATCCCCGGTCTGTTCCTCAAAATCGATGTAGATATACATATTGAACAGATAATCAAAGTTCAAAATATGCAGCTCGTCTCCGGCTAGATCCAGTGCCGGTGCCACATAGCCGGGCGTTTCGGGTTCACTGGTTTCCTGCACGGTAGTATCGGTCACGGTTTGGGTGGTTTCGGTGGTCTCGCTGCCACAGGCTGTAGCACTGGCCAGAAGGAGTGCTGCCAGCAGAAGGGAAAAAGTACGCTTCATTGTGTCGATTCTCCTGTTTGCTTTTTATTTTCGTTTATACCTCCTCATAGTATAGCACATTCTTCGACACAATTTATTAACAAAATGTGTTTTTTTTTGAACGAAGTGTAACTTTGCACCGATCTCCATTGGCAAGCCTATTTTTTCGGTAGCCGAAACACAAGCCTTGCCATCGCCCCACCGTCCCAGGGGATCAGCGGATACAGATACGACCGCTTGCCATCCACGGTGCGGTTCGTTGCAGCCAGCACGATGGCGATGGCGATCCCGCCTACAAAGCCCCAGATGTCGAACAGTGCCGTTAGAGCCAACGTCAGCATCCGCAGATACTTGAAGGCATAGCCAAGCTCGTAGCTAGACTGGGTGAAGTTGGCGATGGCGACGAAGGCCATATACAGGATCACGTCCGGACACAGCCAGCCCACGGTCACGGCAAAATCCCCCAGCAGCAGACCGCCTACCACGGAAAGCGAATTGGCCAGAACATCCGGTGTGTTCAACGAAGCCAGCTTTAAGCCGTCTAAGGCAAATTCGGTCAAAAACAGCTGCAACAGGATGGGCAGTGCGCCGGGGTCTTTGGGGATCACGAACCGTAGCCAAAGGGGCAGTGTGTCTCCATGGCGTAGCAGCAGATACCACAGTGGGGTCAGCAGCATGGTCAACCAGAAGATACCGTGGCGCAGCAGACGCAGGTAGGTGCCGGTCAGTGGGGGAAAATAAAAGTCGTCGGTCTCTTGCAGGAAATCGAAGAGGGACGTGGGAAAGATCATGGCCTCCGGACTGTTGTCGCAGAGCAGGATCACGCCGCCTTCCAGTATGATCGCAGCCGCTGCATCCGGCCGTTCGGTACAGCGCACCTTAGGAAAGGGATTGTACCATCGCCGCCGGAGCAAGGATTCCGTCAGGCTTTGGTGTCCCAGCACTAAGGAATCGGTGGGCAGTGTCGCCAGCTTTTGCGCAAGGGAGGCCACATAGTCCGGATCCGCCCGGTCTGCCATATAGCACAGTGCCACATCGGTGCGGGACACAGCGCTGACGTTCACGTACTGCACGGTCAACTGCGGGTCTCGGATCCGGCGGCGCAGCATGGCTGTATTGAACAGCAATGTCTCCACAAATCCATCCCGGCTGCCACGCATGACCTTGTCGTTTTCCGGTTCCTCGGCACTGCGGGCGGGATAGGTACGCATATCGATGATGAGCGCCTGATCGCCAAAGCCCTCGCACAGCCACGCCGTACAGCCGGATAGCACCGCTAAGAGGATGGCATCCACATCCGATGTACATTCCACCTCGATGGCCGGCACGCTTTCCCGGATGAATGTTTCCGCATCTCCCGGCGCACCATGGCCGAAATCCTGCAAGGATGTCAGGTGCATGAGCAGCTTCTGCATGGACTCCGCTTTGATAAAGCCATCGATGGTGTACAGCACCATATGATTCCCGGAAATGCACAGCTCCCGCCGGATCAGATCGAAGCTGTCCTGTACCCGCAGCAGGGTGTCGATCCTTGCTACATCCGTTGTATAGGTGCCGCTTAGCTGCTCGCCTGTTTGCTTCATGGGACACACCTCCTTTTTCGGGTAGTATGGACCGTGTGACCGCGGGATATGCAGGTTTGCAGGATCGATTTTTCGCATTCCCTTGCATTTCTTTTCCATATATGGTATACTATATATATCTTTGCAATTTTACAGGTTCGGTGGATAGGCTCTGTCCATACGAGCTTGACTGGAGGTTTCTCTTGAAAAAACTACTGCAATATCTCAAACCCTATGTCAAAGAAAGTACCCTTGGTCCGCTGTTCAAGCTGCTGGAAGCATCCTTTGAACTGCTGGTACCGCTGGTGGTGGCTGCGGTCATCGATACGGGACTTGCCGAAAACGGTGAGCCCTCGGCCATTTGGAAATACTGCGGGGTCTTAGTGCTGCTGGGACTTGTCGGTATGGTCTGCTCCATTACGGCACAGTTCTTCTCGGCGAAGGCAGCGGTGGGCTTTGCGTCCCGGATCCGCCATGCACTCTTTGCCCACATCCAGACCTTCTCCTATGGCACGCTGGACCACATCGGCACCTCGACCCTGATCACCCGGCTGACCAGTGACGTGAACCAGGTGCAGGCGGGGGTGAATCTGACCCTGCGGCTGCTGCTGCGCTCTCCCTTTGTGGTGTTCGGTGCTATGATCATGGCGTTCACCATCGATGTGCAGTCGGCACTGATCTTTGCTGTGACCATTCCGCTACTTTGCGTGGTGGTATTTGGCATCATGCTCATATCTATGCCGCTGTACAAAAAGGTGCAGGCCCAGCTGGATACGGTGCTGGGGAAGACCAGAGAGAGCCTGACCGGGTCTCGATTCATTCGGGCTTTCCGGATGGAAGAAACGGCTGCCGACAGCTTCCATGAACACAATGAAGCCCTGACTGCGCTCCAGCGGTTCACCGGCAAGATCTCGGCGCTGATGAATCCCATCACCTATGTGCTGATCAATGCGGCGGTCATCGTACTGCTGTACACCGGTGCCATTCGGGTCGAGGCCGGGATCCTGACCCAGGGGGCGCTGGTGGCACTGTATAACTACATGTCCCAGATCTTAGTGGAGCTGGTGAAGATGGCCAACATGATCCTGAACCTGACCAAGGCTGCTGCCTGTGCCAAGCGGATCGCCGACGTGCTGGACACCCCTGCCGGACAGGACTTCCCTGCCTCTGTCACCGGTGGGGCTGCGGACAGCGATGCTGTGACCTTCCGGCACGTGTCTCTGCGCTATGGTGGTGCCGGGGACAATTCTCTGACCGACATCGATTTCACGGTGCCCAAGGGTTCTACAGTGGGTATCATTGGTGGGACAGGCTCCGGAAAAACTTCTCTTGTGAACCTGATCCCCCGGTTCTACGATGCCACGGAGGGTACGGTCCTGGTAAATGGCGTGAACGTGAACGACTATCCCTGTGATACACTGCGGGGAAAGATCGGCGTAGTCCCTCAAAAGGCACTGCTGTTCCACGGCACGATCCGGGACAATCTGCGTTGGGGCAACCCGGATGCCACAGATGACGAACTGATCGAAGCGGCGACGCTGGCACAGGCTGGGGAGATCGTGGCTGCCAAGGGGCTGGATCACATGATCGAGCAGGAAGGCCGCAACCTCTCCGGGGGACAACGGCAGCGGCTCACCATTGCCCGTGCGCTGGTACGGAAGCCGGAGATCCTGATCCTGGACGACTCTGCATCTGCACTGGACCTTGCCACCGATGCGGCACTGCGGCGTTCGCTCCGGGAGATCCCCTATCATCCCACCGTGTTCATCGTATCCCAGCGGACCTCTTCCCTGCTCCATGCCGACCAGATCTTAGTGCTGGACGATGGGGTGCTGGTGGGCAAGGGGACCCATGGGGAGCTGCTTGCCACCTGTGAGATCTATCGAGAGATCCACGAAACACAGGTCGGTGCCAATCGTGAAGGAGGGGATAAATAATGGCTACAAAAACCAAAAAGAAACTGGATAAAAACACCATCCGGCAGGTGCTGCACTACATTCGCCGGTATCGGGTACTGCTGGGGCTGTCGTTGCTGTTTGCCTTCGTCTCGGCGGTACTGTCGCTGTACATCCCCATTTTGGTGGGTCGTGCCATCGACTGTGCCATCGGCGTGGGGCAGGTGGACATGGATGCCATCGTGGCACTGCTCATCCAGATCGCCATTTGCACCGTTGTGATCTCTCTATCCCAGTGGTGCATGACCACCTTCCACAACCGCATTACCTTCCAGGTGATCCGGGACATTCGGGCAGAGGCCTTTGCCAAGATCAGCACCCTGCCTCTGTCCTACATCGACAGCCACTCCCACGGGGAGATCGTCAGCCGGGTGATCGCCGATGCGGATGCCTTTGGGGATGGGCTGCTCATGGGCTTCTCCAACCTGTTCACCGGCGTGGTGACCATTGTGGGGACCCTCGTTTTCATGCTGACCATCCATCCGCTGATCACGCTGGTGGTGGTGATCCTGACACCGCTTTCTCTGTTCGTTGCCAGCTTCATTGCCAAGCGCACACACGAGATGTTCCGGCTCCAATCGGAGACCCGTGGAGAACAGACGGCCTTTATCAACGAAGCCGTTGGTGGGCAGAAGGTCATTGCAGCTTTCGGTCGTGAGGATGCCATGGTGGCGCAGTTTGACGAGATCAATGAACGGCTGGAGAAATATGCGCTGCGTGCCACGTTCTTTTCGTCCATCACCAATCCGTCCACTCGTTTTGTGAACAACATGGTGTATGCGGCGGTGTGTCTGACCGGTGCCCTGACGGTGCTTTCCGGTGGCATGACGGTGGGTGGGCTCACCAGCTTCCTGAGCTATGCCAACCAATACACCAAGCCCTTTAACGAGATCTCCGGCGTGGTGACGGAGCTACAAAATGCACTGACCTGTGCCGCCCGTGTGTTTGAGCTGATCGAGCAGCCCAGCGAAACGGCTGACACCAGCGATGCCATGGTGCTGCAAAACGTGCGTGGCGAAGTGGCCATTGCAGATATGTCCTTCTCCTATGTGCCGGAAAAGCCGCTGATCCGCCATCTGGACCTGCACGTTCGACCCGGTATGCGGGTTGCCATCGTTGGACCCACGGGCTGTGGGAAGACCACGCTGATCAATCTGTTGATGCGGTTCTACGATGCCAACGATGGAGAGATCCGGATGGATGGGTCTTCGATCTATCATGTGACAAGACATTCTCTGCGGGAGAACATCGGTATGGTATTGCAGGACACCTGGCTGATGAGCGGCACGGTGCGGGACAATATCGCCATGGGTCGGAATGTGACCGACGAAGAGATCATCGCGGCTGCCAAGGCTGCCCATGCGCACAGCTTCATCAAGCGGCTGCCGGAGGGATATAACACCGTCATCGGCGAGGACAAGGGTGGGCTTTCCCAGGGACAACGGCAGCTCATCAGCATTGCCCGTGTGATGGTCAAGGTGCCGCCTATGCTGATCTTAGACGAAGCCACATCCTCCATCGACACCCGCACCGAAATGAAGATCCAGGAGGCCTTTGGCAAAATGATGCAGGGGCGCACCAGCTTCATCGTAGCACACCGGCTGTCCACCATCAAGGAAGCGGACATGATCTTAGTCATGCGAGATGGTACGGTGGTAGAAACCGGCACCCACGATGCGCTGCTGGAAAAAGGCGGGTTCTATGCCGATCTGTGGAACAGCCAATTTGCACACTAAGTTTTGTAATATGGTGATCCGCATTGGCCGCCAATTTGCACACTAAGTTTTGCGATCCGGTTCGTTTTCGCCGTCCGTCTTCGTCTTCTATCAAAATGCACATAGGGGACTGGCTTTGTTTTCGTAACTTTCGGCTCTCCCCCTCTTGCATTTTCGGGAAAGGTGTTATATAATAATACGGACTTGTTTTTTCTACTTTATTTCTTCTATTTCTGATTCACGAGGTGCGTATGTTTAAGCAGGGATTCGATAATGACAAATATAACGCTTTGCAGACGAAAAAAATCCTGGAACGGATCTCCCATTTCGGCGGCAAACTGTACTTAGAGTTTGGCGGCAAGCTGTTCGACGACTACCATGCCTCACGTGTTCTGCCGGGGTTTAAGCCGGACAGCAAGATCAATATGCTGTTGCAGCTGAAGGAGCAGGCCGAAATCGTGATCGTGGTGTCGGCACCGTCTATTGAGCAGAACAAGATCCGGGGCGACCTGGGCATCACCTACGACATGGACACCCTGCGGCTCATCGATGCTTTCCGAGAACGGGGGCTGTATGTGGGCAGTGTGGTGATCACCCAATATGCGGGACAGGCAGGAGCAGACGCTTTCATCGCACGGCTGCAAAATTTAGGCATTCGTGTGTTCAAGCACTACATCATTCCCGGCTATCCCACGAATCTGAAGCTGATCCTCTCTCCCGATGGCTACGGCAAGAACGACTACATCGAGACCCAGCGGGAACTGGTGGTGATCACGGCACCCGGTCCCGGCTCCGGAAAGATGGCCACCTGTCTTTCTCAGCTGTACCACGACAGCGTGCGGGGACTGAAATCCGGCTATGCCAAGTTTGAGACCTTCCCCATTTGGAACCTGTCTCTGAGCCATCCGGTGAACCTTGCCTACGAAGCTGCCACCGTGGATCTGGCCGACGTGAACATGATCGACCCCTTCCATCTGGAGGCCTACGGAGAGACCACCGTCAACTACAACCGAGACGTGGAGATCTTCCCGGTCCTGCGGCAGCTCTTTGACGGGATCTACGGCGACTGCCCCTACAAGTCTCCCACGGATATGGGCGTGAACATGGCGGGCTATTGCATTTACGATGACGAAGCCGTGCGGCAGGCTGCCAACATGGAGATTATCCGGCGGTACTACGATTGTCTGGTGAAGCAGGCAGAGGGCAAGGCCACGGGAGATATGGCGTACAAGCTGGAACTGCTGATGAACCGTGCCAAGATCACGCCGGAGCTGCGGACACCGGTGCAGTATGCCTTAGAACGTGCGGCAGAGACCGATGGACCTTCGGTAGCCATTGCGCTGGACGAAGACAAGGTCGTGACCGGCAAGACGTCGGATCTGCTGGGTGCTTCTGCTGCGGCTCTGCTGAATGCGCTGAAGGCACTGGCGGGGATCGAGGACAAGGTGCATTTGATCTCGCCCAGCATTCTGGAACCCATTTGCCAGCTGAAGATCCGGAATTTGGGGTGCAGCAATCCCCGGCTCCATGCTGACGAAACGCTGGTGGCACTGTCCATTTGTGCGGCGCAGGACGAGCATGCCAAGGCGGCCTTTGCGATGCTGCCGAAGCTGGCCGGATGCGAAGCCCACTCCAGTGTGATCCTGACCCAGGCCGATGCGGACACCTACCGCAAGCTGGGCATTCGCACCACCTGTGAACCGGTGTACGGGACAAAGAAGCTGTTCCATAGATAATGAGATAGAAAAACAGAGGTACGCTGTCGTGGACAGTTTGCCTCTGTTTTGTTCTGTGAAACAAAAAGCGCACCGGAAATACCACATGGGAAGGTATCTCCGGCGCATTTGTTTTTTATAGTTCTATCCGCAGCACAAGAGGCATATCGGTGTCCATGGGCAGTCCATGAAGCCGCAGTACCGGTGGGCGCAGGATCCCAAAGGTACCGGTGAAATCCTCCGGCACGTTCTCTACGCTGTAGGCTACCGGTTCCCCGGTATGCAGCAGTGTCACGGTGCGGGGGCATTCCCTGTGGGGGGACAGAGACAGGCCGGTGCTGGTCAGGGGCCCACGGGTGTGGAGATACACGATATCGCCCGCACGGGATGCCCACACGCTGGCACTTGTCCAGGCAGCACAGGGCTCTGCCTCCGGTGTGAAGGCTTCCTGCACCGACCGGTACCACTGCCCTACCCTTTGCACGATCTCTGCCCCTTTCGGTGGGATCACGCCGTCCTTGTCCGGTCCTACGTTGAGCAGGTAGCTGCCTCCCATGAGCAAAATCTTGTCCATGCTGCGAGCCAGGAAGGCGGGGGTGAAGTAGTCCTCCTTTTCCCGATAGCCCCAGCTTTGCTGCCCCACGGATTGGCAGGCTTCGGTGTACCGGCTGAAGGATTCTCCATCGGGTACGCTTCGTTCCGGGGTGGAGAAATCGCCGCAGGGCTGTCCGTTTTCATCCCACCAGCCACGGTCGTTGATGAGGATCTCCGGCTGCAGGGAGCGCACCAGTTCGTTCATCGACGGGTCACAGAGCTGCGGCGGAATGTCCCAGAACCAGGTGTAGATCTTGCCGTAGCCGGTCAGCAGCTCCTGTACCTGGGCACGGACATAGGCCTTATACGCATCCATATCCGGTGTATCGCCTTCCGCCGGCGGGCACTGATGAGACGAGGCAGCGTTGTAGCCACAGGGATGGTTCCAGTCGGGGATGGAATAGTACAGGGACAGGGCAATGTCATACTGGGCGCAAGCCTCTGCCAGCTCTGCCAAAATATCTCTGCCACAGGTGTTTGTGATCTTGAAATCGGTCTGGGCGGTGTCCCACATACAGAAACCGTCGTGGTGCTTGGTAGTGAAGCAGATATACTCCATCCCCGCCTCCTTCGCCAGCTGTACCCATGCGGTGGGGTCACAGCGGTCGGGGCGAAAGGTCATGGCCATTTTGCGATAGTCCTGTCGGGAGATCCCCTGGCGCATCCGGGTCTGCTCCTGCCAGCCGGTGACAGCGTAGGGTCCCCAATGGATAAACATGCCAAATCGTTTGGGCATCGTGAGCATGGTGTTCTCCTCTCGTTTTTGTAAAAAACGTGGTCGTTTGAAAAAACGGTGTCGTTTATAAAACGGTGCGCAGTCATGGCGAACCGGCACCGTTTTGCTATGTATATGCTTTTGTCCTCAGCCGCCCAGGTAGGCCTTGCGGATGGCATCGGAATGGATCAGCTCGTCACCCGTACCGGACAGGCCGATCTCGCCGGTCTCCAATACGTAGGCACGATCTGCTACGGACAGCGCCATCTGTGCGTTCTGCTCCACCAGCAGGATGGTGGTGCCCGCCTTATGCAGAGTGCGGACGATCTCGAAGATCTGCTCGATCAGGATGGGTGCCAGACCCATGGACGGCTCGTCCAGCAGCAGCAGCTTGGGGTGGCTCATGAGCGCACGACCCATGGCAAGCATCTGCTGTTCCCCACCGGACAAGGTACCGGCGATCTGGCGGCGACGTTCCTTCAGGCGGGGGAACTGCTCGAATACCATTTCCAGATCCTGGGGGATACCGGCGGCGGGCTGGGTGAAGGCACCCATTTCCAGGTTTTCTTCCACGGTCATTTGCTGGAAGATCCGGCGGCCTTCCGGCACATGGGCCAGTCCCCGTTCCACGATCTTGTGGGGTGCCACCTGGGTGATGTCCTCATCGCAGAACCGGATGTCCCCCGTTTTGGAGCGGAGCAGACCGGAGATGGTCTTCAGGATCGTGCTTTTCCCGGCACCGTTGGCACCGATCAGCGTCACCACTTCCCCTTCGTTGACGGAGAAGGACACATTGTGGATGGCGTGGATCGCACCGTAGTATACGTTGATATTGTCCACTTGCAGAATGGTTCCCATCATTCGCCCTCCTTCTTTTTGCCCAGATAGGCTTCGATCACGGTCGGATCGGACTGGATCTCCTCCGGCGTACCCTTGGCAATGATGCGACCGTAGTTCAGCACCACGATGCCCTCGCAGATATTCATGACCAGATTCATGTCGTGCTCGATCAGCAAAATGGCGATCTGGAAGGTGTCCCGGATCTTGCGGATGTTTTCCATCAGCTCGGCGGTCTCAGAGGGGTTCATACCGGCGGCGGGTTCGTCCAGCAGCAGCAGGCTGGGAGCGGTGGCCAATGCACGAACGATCTCCAGTCTTCGCTGGGCACCATAGGGGAGAGAGCCGGCTTCGTGGTCGGCCAGATGCTGCATATCGAAAATGGACAGCAGCTCCATGGCGGTCTCATGGGCTTTCTTTTCTTCCTTCCAGAAGCTGGGCAGGCGGAAGATGTCGGAGAACAGGCCCGTCTTCATCTGGTTGTGCAGGCCGATCTTCACGTTGTCCTCTACGCTCTGGTTGCCGAACAGACGGATATTCTGGAAGGTTCTGGCGATGCCGGCGCGGTTGATCCCGGCGGTGTCCATGCCGGCGGTGTCCTTCCCGTTTAGCAGGATGGTGCCACGGGTGGGCTGATACACCTTGGTCAGCAGGTTGAACACAGTGGTCTTCCCGGCACCGTTGGGACCGATGAGTCCGTCGATCTCGGTCTTGCCGATCAGCAGCTCAAATTCGTCTACAGCTGTCAAGCCGCCGAAGTCGATGCCCAAATGGTGGGCTTCCAGCACCGGGATCTTGCCCAGGTCTCTCTGGGGCAGTCGTCCCTTGGGGGGCAGTGTTACCAGTTCACTCATGCGGCATCTCCTCCTTTTTCCGTTGTTTTCTTCCGTTTTTCAGACCATTTTGCAGCCAGCTTTTCCCGGAACTGCTTGGCACGCTCGCTGTTGGTGAAGAGCATGACGGCGATCATGACCACGGCATACACCAGCATCCGGTAATCCTGGATGGGACGCAGTGCCTCCGGCAGCACGTACAGGACGATGGTGGCGAGGATGGTGCCACGGATATTGCCCATGCCGCCCAACACCACAAATACCAGCACCAGAATGGATGTATCGATATTGAACTTCCCGGCGATGAGGGAGGTGTAGTTCATGGCGAACAGGACACCCGCCATACCCGCCAGCATAGCGGAAATGATAAAGGCCGTCATTTTGTATTTGGTGATGCTGATGCCCACGGATTCGGCGGCAATACGGTTGTCCCGCACGGCCATGATGGCACGACCCGTCCGGCTACGCTTGATGTTCAGCACCACGATCAGGGTCAGCATCACCAAGATGAAACCAATGGTGAAGGTAGACAGCTTTTGGATCCCCACCGCACCAACGGGACCGTTGACGATCACTTTCCCGCCGTTCAGGTGCAGTGCTTCTGCGCTCTGTACGTTGCCGATACCGGACATGGCGAAATGCAGACCGCTGTCGTCCAGGCCCACGTAAATACAGTTGAGAATGTTCTTGATGATCTCCCCGAAGGCCAGTGTCACGATAGCAAGATAGTCGCCCTGGAGCCGCAGCACGGGGATACCGATGACAAAGCCAGCGATCCCGGCGATGATCCCGCCAACGAGCATGGACAGCACCAGCCGCACGATCGGGTTGCCTACAGCGGATTCCATCGTCGCAGCGGCGATAACACCGGCGAAGGCACCAATGCTCATGAATCCGGCGTGCCCTAGGCTCAGCTCACCTAAGATACCAACGGTCAGGTTCAGGGACACAGCCATGACCACGTAGGCGCAAATGGGCACCAGCAGGCCGGAGAAGGAGCTGCTCAGCAGTCCAAACGCACCTAAGATCTGGATCACCACGAAGGCAAGGATCACGATGCCATAGGTGATAAAATCGCTTTTGGTCTGGGGATGCAGCGAGAGCCGTTTGTTTTTGATTTTTTCCATACGATCCCTTCTCCTTTCTTATACTTTCTCGTTGATCTTCTTGCCCAGCAGCCCTGTAGGCTTTACCAGCAGCACCACGATCAGCACGGCAAACACGATGGCATTGGCAAGCTGGGTGGAGATGTAGGCACTGGAGAAGATCTCGATGATGCCCAGCAGCAGGCCGCCGATCATGGCACCGGGAATGGAACCGATCCCACCGAACACGGCGGCGGTAAAGGCCTTGATACCGGGCATGGAGCCGGTGGTGGGCAGCAGCGTGGTGTAAGAGGAGCACAGCAGCACACCGGCGATGGCAGCCAGTGCCGAACCGATGGCAAAGGTGGTGGAGATGGTGGTGTTCACGTTGATGCCCATGAGCTGTGCGGCACCCTTGTCCTCGGAGACGGCACGCATGGCCTTCCCCATTTTGGTACGGCTGGTGAACAGGGTCAGCGCCACCATGATGATGACACAGGCCACGATGGTCACGATGGCTTCTGCGGTGATGACAAGCTGGCCGTCAAAGAGCTTGAGCGAATCAAAGGACACGATGGATTTGAAGGCTTTCGGCGCACTGCCCCAGATCAGCAGCGCACTGTTCTGGAGAAAATAGCTGACACCGATGGCTGTGATCAGTACGGCCAAAGATGGTGCCGAGCGCAGGGGCTTGTATGCCAGTCGTTCGATCACGATGCCCAGTGCCGTGCAGACCACAATGGCACATACCACCGAAAGCCACGTCGGCAGTCCCAAATTGTTGGTAACGATGAAGGAAATGTATGCGCCTACCATGATCACGTCCCCATGGGCGAAGTTCAGCATCTTGGCGATGCCGTAGACCATGGTGTAGCCCAGTGCAATGATGGCATACACACTGCCCAGGCTGATGCCGTTTACGAGATAATTGAGAAATGTCACAGAATCGTACCCCTCCTGTTCTGGTCTTTTTGGAGATATCGGCCAAATCATTGGAAACCGTTTTTCACCAAAAGTTGGGCACGAGCCACAATAGCTCGCACCCAACAGCATTTTTTTGTTCGATCCGCGGTATCTTACATACCAACGTATACGCCATTCTGGATGACCATACCCTTCGGTGCCTTGGAGACTTCACCGGTGGTAGACCAGGTCATACCGGAACCGGTCAGGCCGTCTACGGTGAAGGAAGGATCGGTGATGGTGGCGATGAGCTTTTCGCAGATGGCAGCAGCGTCCATATCGGTGGTCACGCCAGCCTTGGTAGCTGCTTCGTAGATGGTGTAGATGGCATCATACGCGTCGGCAGCAAACTGGTTCGGGACCTCGCCGTGCTTTTCCTTATACTTGGCAACAAAGCTCTGGGTACGTGTGTCCTCGGCATCGGCTACAAAGGGAGTCAGCAGCATCACGCCTTCTGCCAGGCTGGTATCAAAGCCATCTACGGTCAGGATACCGTCCATACCGTCCACGCCGAAGAACTTGGGTTCGTAGCCCATGGAATCTGCCTGAGACAGGATCAGAGAAGCGGGGGTGTAATAGATGGGCAGGAAGATCAGGTCTGCGCCGGCGTTCTTGGCTTCGGTCAGCTGTACGTTAAAGTCGTTGGCAGTGTCGTTGGTGAAGCTGGTCACGCTGACCACGCTCAGACCCATTTCGTCTGCCTTGGTCATAAAGGTGTTGTAGATACCGGTGGAGTACACGTCGGAGCTGTTGTAGATCACGGCGACATTCTCACCCAGCTTCTGTTCGCTGATGTACTGTGCGGAGGCAAGCCCCTGGTTGGGGTCGGTGAAGCAAAGCTGGAACACATTGTCCCGTCTGGCTACGGTCACGTTTCCGGAAGCGTCTGCGATACCACCGATAATGTCGGTAGAGGAACCGGAAGGCGTGATGGTGAAGATCCGGTCGGCATAGGTTTCAGAAGCTACAACGGTGCAGGGCGTGGAGGTCACGGTACCCATCAGCACCTGCATGCCCCAGTCCTTCAGGTTGTTGTAGGCATTGACGGATTTTTCTGCGTCGTTGGCGTCGTCCTGGAAGTTCAGCTCCAGCTGCAGACCGCCCAGCGCATTGATCTCTTCAATAGCGATCTCCGCACCGTATTTCACAGCATTCCCATAAATAGCAGCGTCCCCTGTGGTAGGACCGATACCGCCAATGGACAGTTTATCTGCGCTGGCCGTGGAACCGCAGCCGGTAAAGGTCAGGGCACAGGACAGGCTCATGATCGCAGCCAATGCAGCAGAAACAATTTTTTTCATAACAAGTCACCTTCTATAAAAGATTTCGAGTTTTGGGAAACCATATAATGCAACGACATCCCAAAAAACTTACATGCATACTATACACGCATTTTGTCAACAAGTCAAGAAAGTTCTGTTTATGCTTTCATAAAACTTGCTTATGTTCATAAATTCTGCTGTATCCGACAGGGGATCTCCAGCAAAATACAGGAAAAATGCCATGTTTACCGGGGGTATTCCACTGTACATTTGTGAGATACAAAATGCCGGTTTCGATTTCTTCCTCTTGCGCCCGACGGCAAAACATGCTATAATACAGAAAACGAGCTGACTTTGGGGAGGATCGATATGCACTATAAATTATTTATCGTAGAAGATGATATGGGCATTGCGGGAGGTATACAGACGCTGGCGGAGAGCTGGGATATGGAGGTGCGCTGTGCCAAAAATTTCCGGCAGGTGCTGACAGAGTTTCAGGAATTTGCGCCACATATCGTACTGCTGGATATTTCGCTGCCCTTTTTCAATGGATACCACTGGTGTCAGGAGATACGGAAGAGCTCCCATGTGCCGATCCTGTTTCTTTCCTCCGCTGCCGACAACTTGAACATGGTCATGGCCATGCAGATGGGGGCTGACGACTTTATCGCCAAACCCTTTGACACCGGTGTGCTGATGGCGAAGCTCCAGGCCATGCTCCGGCGCAGCTACGATTTTGCCGCTCCCTCTGCCCTGACCTACCACGGTGCCACGCTCCACGACGACAGCACGCTCACCTATGGGGACGAAAAGCTGATACTATCCAAAAACGAATACCGGATCCTGCATATTCTCCTGCAAAACAAAGGAAAGCCGGTGACACGGGAGAAGCTCATGGAGGCTCTGTGGGAGACGGACTGCTTTGTGGACGAGAACACCTTGACGGTGAACGTGAACCGACTGCGGAAACGGCTGGGTGCGCTGGGGCTGACCGACATCATCCAGACCCGGTTTGGCGTTGGCTATATGGTGGAGGCAGACGTATGACATTTTGGAAATACCTGACCTATCACCGGCGGCGTATGGGCGTGTTTCTTTTGTGCAGCGGTATCTTTGCTATTACCTTTATGCTGTACCATCTGCCGCTTTTGGCTGTGCTGTATCCGGTGCTGCTTTGTGTGCTGATCGGGATCATCGTGCTGCTTTTCGACTATCGGCAGATGCGGCAGGCGCATGAGGCGCTGAGCCGGATCCAAATGATCGCCGACGAAAAAGCAGAGCCGATGCCGAAACCTGGCAGTGTGCTGGAAGAAGATTATCAGGCACTGCTGCACCGGTTTTGTCAAGAGCATGAGGGCTGGCTGCGGGAGACGGAACGGCAGCGCACGGAGCTGGTGGATTACTACACCACCTGGGTACACCAGATCAAAACGCCCACCACCTCCATGCGGCTACATCTGCAAAACGAAGACTCGCCCTTGTCCCGGCAGCTGACCATGGATTTGTGTCATGTGGAGCAGTATGTGGATATGGTGCTGACCTATCTGCGGCTCCATGGGGACAGCACGGATTATGTCTTTCGGGAATATGATCTGGACACGATCCTGCGGCGGACACTGCGCAAGCTGTCTCAGGAGTTTATTCTACGGCGGCTGCGGCTGGTATACGAACCGCTGTCCTACACCGTTGTGACGGACGAAAAATGGCTGGGCTTTGTGATCGAGCAGGTGCTGACCAATGCGCTGAAGTACACGCCCGCCGGCAGCATCACCATTCGGCTGGTGCAGGAAGGAGGACACAGCATTCTCCAGATCGAGGACACCGGGATCGGCATTGCCACGGAGGATATGCCCCGCGTCTTTGAGCCCGGCTTCACCGGCAAGGCGGGACGGACGGATGACCACGCCTCCGGGATCGGGCTGTATCTCTGCCGCCGCATTTGTCAAAACTTAGGCCACGGGATCACCGCCACTTCCCAGGTGGACAAGGGTACCTGTGTTTCGATCGACCTGACGCAAAAGGTGGCACTTACATGATTTGTGACAGGATTGTTCGTTTTGTGTAAGGGGGATCCATGGCAATATGGGGGCAGATGTGGTATCCTATACCTGTAAACAAGATCACTGCTGATTCCTGCGGTGGTGATACAACGAAAGGACATACATATCATGCAACTATTACAGGTCAATGGCATACAAAAGATCTATACGACCCGGTTCGGCGGCAATCGGGTGGAGGCACTGAAACATGTTTCCTTCACCGTGGAGGCGGGGGAATATGTGGCGATCATGGGAGAATCTGGCTCCGGGAAGACCACGCTGCTGAACATCTTAGCCACGCTGGATACGCCCACGGCCGGTTCCGTTTTGCTGGACGGCATGGACCTTGCGGACATCAAGGAATCCCAGGCAGCGGCGTTTCGCAGAGACAACTTAGGCTTTGTGTTCCAGGAATTCAATCTACTGGACACCTTTTCCGTGGAAGACAATATTTTTCTGCCGCTGGTGCTTTCTGGAAAAAAGTACCCGGAAATGCACGATCGGCTGACTCCTTTGGCAGAGGCACTTGGCATCACGGCACTGCTGAAAAAATATCCCTACGAGATCTCCGGGGGACAAAAGCAGCGGGTGGCGGTGGCACGTGCGCTGATCACGGAGCCAAAGCTGCTGCTGGCGGACGAACCCACCGGTGCGCTGGACTCCCGTGCCACCGATGAGCTGCTGGGGCTGTTCGGCAAGGTCAATGACGGGGGACAGACCATTTTGATGGTGACCCACTCGGTGAAGGCCGCCAGCCATGCCAGTCGGGTGCTGTTCATCAAGGATGGGCAGGTGTTCCACCAGCTCTATCGGGGAGACCAGACCCAGATGGCGCTGTACCAGCAGATCAACGATACTCTGACCATGCTGACGGCGGCACACGATATGCAAAAGGGGGAGCGGGCATGAAGATGGGCTTTTATCCCCACTTGGCGTGGGAGAGCATCCGCAAGAACAAACGGCTGTACGTTCCCTATATCCTCACCGGTGCGCTGATGGTGATGATGTATTACATCCTGTGCTTTCTCAGTGTCAGTCCCCTGCTGGAGGAGATGCCGGGTGGCAGTACGCTGGCAAGCCTGCTGCCGCTGGGCTGTGTCGTCATTGCGGTATTTTCACTGCTCTTTCTGTTCTACACCAACGCCTTTTTGATCAAGCAGCGGTACCGGGAGTTTGGGTTATACAATGTGTTGGGCATGGACAAAAACAATATCAGTCTGCTGCTGATTTGGGAGACGATATTCGCAGCGTTGTTCACATTGGGGATCGGGCTGTTCTGCGGCGTGGCACTTTCCAAGGCTGCCGAGCTGCTACTGCTCAATCTGATGCACACTGCGGTGGATTTCACCCTGCGGATCAGTGCTTCGTCTCTGCTGCAAACATTGTTGATCTACGGTGGCATTTCCCTGCTGCTCTGTCTCCATTCTCTTCTGAAGGTGCGCTTCTCGAAACCTCTTGCGCTGATGCAAAGCGGTGCTGTGGGCGAGCGGATCCCTCGGCTCAACTGGCTGTATGCGCTGGTGGGTGTGGTACTGCTGGGTGTGGCGTACTATATGGCGGTCTCCATTGAGGAACCGGTCACGGCGCTGGCCTACTTCTTTGTGGCTGTGCTCCTGGTGATCGCAGGGACCTATTTGGTATTCATCGCCGGTTCGGTGGCGTTTTGTCGGCTACTGCAAAGGAATAGGTCGTATTATTATCAATCCAAGCATTTTGTGTCCGTTTCCTCTATGGTCTATCGGATGAAGCGGAACGGGGCGGGGCTTGCCTCCATTTGCATTCTGCTCACCATGGTACTGGTGATGCTGTCCTCCACGACCACGTTGTATTTCGGCGAAGAGGAGTCGCTACGAAACCGGTACCCCTATGGCATCAATGTGAAGATCGACTTCCACACGCTGGCCGGTATTTCCAACGAATACTTAGATGTGCTGCGTGGTGACATAGCCGCCTATGCACCGACCGGCACGGATCTGACCGGAACACGCTATGCTTACACAGCCGGACAGTTCACGGAGGACGGGATCATACTGGATTACACCCATGTGGGCTATGTGGATTATGACCGGGTAGGCTACCTGTACGTGACCTCGCTGGCGGACTACAATACCATGATGGGAGTGAACCAAGTCTTAGCGGATGACGAATGCTTCCTCTACTGCGAACGGCTGGCGAACCAGTGGGATACTTTTGCCGTTGAATTTGGCAACACCTATACGGTAAAGGAGCGACTGACGGCCTTTCGGGAGGATGGCGATGCACTTGCCATGACCATGCCCAGCTTGTATCTGGTGGTGCCGGATCTACAGGATTTTGCGGCTCCGCTACAGGGCGTGCAAAACGATGCAGGCAATCTCATGCTGACCTACGAATGGCTGCTGGGCTTCGACTGTGACGACAGTGCTGACGAGAGCGCCGTGCGTGATGCCGTGGTGGACGTGATCCTTGCCCACACGGACGACGCACATTCCTGGGAATACTATTATGTCCACAGCCAGCAAGAAAAGCGGGTCGGGTTCTACCAAATGTACAGCGGCCTGTTCTTTTTGGGGATCATGCTCAGCGTGGTGTTCCTGCTGGCGGCGGTGTCCATCATCTACTACAAGCAGCTTTCCGAGGGCTACGAGGATCAAAAGCGGTTCGGTATCCTGCAAATGGTGGGGATGACACCGGCGGACATTCGAGAGAGCATCCACTCGCAAATGCTGACGATCTTCTATATGCCGCTGGTGATGGCCGGGATCCATTTGGCCTTTGCCTTTCCCTTCATCTCCAAGATCCTGGAGCTGTTCGCCTTTACGAATCTTTGGCTGAACATTGGCGTGACGCTGGTCTGCTTTGCGGTATTCGGGCTGCTCTACGCCATCGTGTATAAGATCACCTCCGAGGTGTACTACAGTATCGTCTGCGGGATCAAGGTGAAAAACTGAATATACACAGAAACCGGTCTGCACCGACTTCCCTTTCGTTAGATTTTGTTCTAACCTTGCGGGAGCGGTTCGACCGGTCTCTTTTTGTTTTATGTACGTTTTTTGCGCTTTCGTGCAGGCAGCTCACCAAGGACGAATATTGCCACGGCCACAGCTGCGATCCGCACCAGCAGTCGCAGGGTCAACGACGGGATACCCACTGCGTTGCAGCCGTGGTTGCAGAAGAACAGCAGCAGGGGATGGAGCAGGTAGATCTGGTAGGAATAGCGATCGACTTGACAGAACCACTTCTGCCGGAACAGAGGCTTCTCCCGCCACAGATACGCCAGACTGAGGCAGCCCAAGATGGCGTACAGGCAGTACAGGATGTGAAACACCTCCAGCCACGGTGCGTAGTATTGACCGGTGCCATTGAGCCAGATGAACACCCAGTTGATCCCGCCCAGCACACACCAGGTCGTAACGATGGAACGGCGGTGCTGGTCCAAAAAGCCACGGAAACGATCATAGCTCCGACCGCAGTACACACCGGCTATGTAATAGAACAGGTAGCTGGTAAAGAGCAGTCCGTTATCCGCAAAGGGCTCGCCGGTCACCGTGGTGATCACACCGGGGAGATACAGCTTGCACAGCACCATCAGCAGCAGTGCCGTCAGACAGCCTAAAATCGGATCGGTCTTTTGGACGAGCTTTTTCCACAGAGGATAGAGCAGATCGAACTGTACCATCAGGATCACGTAATAGAAATGCCCGCACAGCCGCCCGGTGACAAGATCCGTGAAAAAGGTCTGTGGTGTCAGCGTTATGGCACCGGTGGCCACGAAATACACGGTGAACAGGCAAAAGGCCAGCACATAGGGCAGTACCACCCGCCGCAGTCGTTTGCCGTAATAGGCCAGCACGGTGGTCTTTTTGTAGCCCAGAAACAGCTTCACGCCGCTGAGGAAGAAAAAGCCCTGCACCACAAAGGAGGAAAGCCGCCACGATCCCACGGTCAGGAAATACAGCACGCTGCTCCTGTCGTATCCGTCCACCGCCTCCGACAGGATATGGATCCACATGACCAGCAGACAAAACAGCACATTACAGATCGTGAGCTCCTCTCGCCGCTGCGGTCTTGTGGGGAACAGCGTATAGGTCACGACCTCCGAAACAGGTACATACAAGGGGCAAAACCTCCGGTGGTGAAATTACAAGGTGCGGGGGATAGGGGAAATTCAGTTTTCGATGGACGAGAATGCCTCCCACAGCTCATCCAGCTTGGCCTGCGCCGTGCCTTCCGCCTTTACGTAGCTGGACACAAAATCGGTGCTCTTGGCAGTCAGCGGCTCCGAGAAGGCCTTTTTGATCGCTAAGTCGTTGCAGTAGTTGCCGAAGGCTACCGGGAACACGCAGGAGATATTCTGACGGATCAGGTCTAAGATCTGGGCAGACTGGTCGTCTCGGACGTATTTGGTCTTCAGCGAGGTCTCATAGTATGCGGGGATCACACTGGTCGCCGATTCTCTGGACATGACCTCCAGCACGGCCCCGATCTCCGACAGCTTGGTACAGGTGATGGGAATGACACCGATGCTGGTGGTATCGTGAGAAGACGTGATATACTTGGGCTGTGCGTCGTCCATCTTCGGGATCGGCAGTACACCCAGATCCGCTTCCATATCCCGGAAGGTCTCCATATGCGCCACACGGAGGTAGCCGCCAAAGAGGGAGGAGCCGTTCATAAAGGCCGTCTGGAAATCGCCACCGTAGTTGTAGGCACCTTCGCCGTAGAAGATCTCGTTCAGTCTTTCCAGCAGCTTGACGGAGCGTTCGTTGTTCATATCAAAGTAGGGCGAACCATCCTCTCGATACGACAGGAACGTGATGTCTGCACCGATGACCCAGGGGATGATGGGACCCCAATAGCCGTTGGTGCTAAAGCCGTACAGGTCGTTGGCATCGTGCTGACCGTCACCGTTCACATCCTGGTACGCGCCGTTGGCATATTCTAAGAACACATCGTACGTCCAGTTCCCTGCCAGCACTAAGTCGTAAAGATCCTCCGGTGCGCCGTACAGGTCGTTGAAGCGGTCTTTGTTGAAGTACAGGGCATGGGCAGAGCGCAGGATGTCCAGGAAATAGTCTCCTGCCAAAATATACCGCTGGGAATCCGAATCAAAGGACACGTCCCGCATATAGTCTTCGTACCAGTATTCCTTGGTGAAATCCAAATGGGGCACGTCGTACACGTTGTAGAAATGATTCTGCACGGACAAGGTCGCCAGCGGAAACAGTTCATGGATGATCAGCTCATAGGCATCGTCTCCGGCGGTGATGAGCTGGGTGATGGTAGCCGGGATCTCCGTCTCGATCTGGGTGTTGGGCTCAAAGCACAGGTGGATATTCAGCATTTCCTCCACCAGCATATTCCGGTTGTACACCGCATCGGACACCACTTCCCCGGTCAGCTCGTCCCCATGCTGGATGATGGTGATAGAGGAGGTCAGGTTGTCGATCTCCCGGTCGGACACCATCATACGGATGTCTATCCCACCCAGATCCATCTCGGCATAGGGATCGGCAGCCTCTGTTTCCTTTGTTTCTACGGTTCCGGCGGGATCGGCACTGGATTCGGTCTCCACAACAGCAGAATCGCCACAGGCAGACAGCGACCCGGTCAGCATCGCCGCCACCAGCAAAAGCGTCAACCATTTTTTTGTTTTCATAGTATGCTCCCCTTTTGTCATGGCATTCTCGGAGTGTCTCCGGAACGCCTGAAATCCTACAAAATTATCACATGGTACCACCTACCACATTGCCAATAGTATACCATATTCGCCGTACAAATGCAAGTGTTTCTATCTGTTTTTCCAACAAAACAGGACAAGAGCTGTTTCAAACGACATAAAAAAGTACAGGCCTACTATAAGCAGACCTGTACCCGATATAGCAATGGATCACTTTTCGTTGGCGTCCTTGTGGTCGGCCTTCATCTGGAAGCTGACCGCTTCGTCACCGTCACGGCTGGTGCCAAAGTTGTAGTCATTGCCCGGCAGCACGGCATTCAGCACGATACCGGCGATAGAAGCGCAGGCCAGGGCGGACAGAGTGATGGTCAGGGAGCCGATACCGAAGGATACGGAACCCAGACCCAGGGCAGACACCAGAATGATGGCGGCGATGATCAGGTTGCGGCTCTTGGTGAAGTCCACCTGATTTTCTACCACGTTCCGTACGCCCACAGCGGAGATCATACCGTACAGCATGAAGGAGATACCGCCGATGACAGCAGAGGGGATCAGGCTCACCAGTGCTGCGAACTTGGGAGAGAAGGACAGGATAGCGGCGATCACAGCAGCGATGCGGATCACACGGGGGTCATAAACACGGGACAGTGCCAGCACACCGGTGTTTTCGCCATAGGTGGTGTTGGCAGGACCGCCGAACAGCGCAGCGATCGAGGTTGCCAGACCGTCACCGGTCAGGGTACGATGGAGGCCGGGATCGGCGATGTAGTTGCGGCCTACGGTGGAGCTGATGGCGGAGATGTCACCGATATGCTCCATCATGGTGGCAAGGGAAATGGGCATGATGGCTACGATGGAGGATACTACCAGAGAGGTGTTGCTCCAATCCACGCCACCGAACACGGTATGGCTCCACTTGATGGGGAAGCCGATCCAGGCGGCATTCTTGAAGTTTTCCAGAGCGGACACGGAGAACAGCTTCATGCTTTCGTTGCCGGCTACGGTGATGTACTGGGCACCGTCGGAGGCAGTGATGGTCTCCCCGCAGATCAGGGCTAAGATGGCAGCTACGGCGCAGGAGCCCACCACACCCAACAGAATGGGAATGATCTTTGCCATGCCACGACCCCAGATGTTGAAGGCGATGACGATGACCAGAGCGATCAAGGCGATACCCCAGTTGGTCTGGCAGTTGCTTACAGCGGAACCGGCCAGGCCCAGACCGATGGCAATAATGATGGGACCGGTCACCACGGGGGGGAAGAAGCGCATGACACGCTCGGCACCGGCAAATTTGATCAGTGCGGCTAAGATCAGATAGATGACACCGGCGCACGCCACGCCCAGACAAGCATAGGGCAAAAGCTGCTCATTGGTCATGGTACCGTTGCCGGCAAGAGGAGCGATGGCACCATAGCCACCTAAGAAAGCGAAGGACGAGCCGAGGAACGCCGGTACCTTCATCCCGGTGATCAGGTGGAACAGCAGGGTACCCAGACCGGCGCACAGCAGCGTTGTTGCCACATCCAGACCGGTCAGCAGCGGCACCAGCACCGTCGCACCAAACATGGCGAACATATGCTGGAAACCTAAGATCAGCATTTTCGGGATCCCCAGCTGTCGAGCATCGTAGATCCCTTCGGAACCGACCTGCATTTTTTCTTTAGCCATAACAACCTCCAAGAAGTTCTAAGGAGCCGCCGATCCTGCCGCAGCAAGACCGCCTTTTCCTTATGAATTGAATTGACATAGAAACGGCATAACCGTGTATATCACGAAAGATTTCCTGTACCTTCGTTGGCACAGATCGCCACACCTGTGGAGCCGTCGAACTCGTCCACCCGCACAGACACCACTTCCTCTTTGGAGGTCGGGATGTTCTTGCCCACAAAATCCGGGCGAATGGGCAGCTCTCTGTGTCCCCGGTCGATGAGCACTGCCAGCTGGATGCTGGACGGGCGACCATGGGAGAACACCGCTTCGATGGCGGCTCTTGCGGTACGGCCGGTGTAGATCACATCATCCACCAGCACCACCCGCTTTCCGGTGATGTCAAAGGGGATGCTGTTGCCCACGGCACGAATACCCACGGGAAGCTCCGTCAGGTCGTCCCGGTATCGGGTGATGTCGATGTAGGCCACCGGGAGCTGCACGCCCTCGAATTTCTCGATATTGCCGGCCAGCATATCGGCCAGCACAGCCCCCCGCCGCCGGATCCCGATCAGACACAGGTCTGCGGTACCACGGTTTCGTTCGATGATCTCATGGGTGATCCGCACCAGCGAACGACGTACGGCTGCTTCATCCATGATCTCGGATTTGATAACGAGCATAGGCGTGGGCTCCTTTCCGTTGGGAACGATCGGCAAAGAAAAAATCCTGCCTGCCACGACAAGATTTCAAGAAACAACTGACTTTTCGACAAAGTCCAACTATGAATGAAATCTTTCCGGCATCTCTGTACCGCAAATGCGATCTGCATCTGTGAGTCCCCAAAACTCTGTTAAAAAATTTCTGCTATTAGTATACCAAATCATGGACAATTTGTAAACGGCTAAATACGACAAACTTTCCATCATTTTATATACACTTTTTACACATTCTCACATAGGTCAGAAAAGCAGCGCTTCGTAAGCCACTCTTTTGTCCCCGTTTCGCAAAAAGATCGTGCCGCAGTGGGTGAATCCGTTTTTGGACAGCATCCCCCGCATGGCAAGGTTTCCCACGTGGGTATCGATCCGCAGACTGGTCTTGCCGGCTTCCTTGCCCATAGCCTTACCGAATGCCATGGTCTGTCCGGCGATCCCCTGCCCCCGAAAGTCCGGCGAAACGGTGATCCGATGGATGGCGGCGTAGTTGTGGGTGTCTCCTGTGAGCCAGCGGCCTTCCGGGATCTCTGCATCTGCCACGATGTGGTCATAGGTGGGTTCTCCGTCCAGCAGCAGTGCGAATACCGATGCGATCCTGCCCGGTTTGTCCATGTCTTCGCTGACCCACAAAATGTCCTCGTCCAGGTCTTTTTCGATGTCTGCTCTGGCGGGGTAGCCGTTCTGCCACTGATCGATGCCGAACCGGGCAATGGCGGCTCTTCCCTGGGCATATAGCTCCTCCAGTGCGGGCAGATCTTCTCTGGTAGCTTTCCGAAACTGTAACATAGTATCTCCTTTTTCCGAAACAAAACGGATCTCCCCCATAGCGGCATGGTCTCGGCAAAGATCCGTTTCGCTCCTATAGCAAACTGTTTAACTAATACAAACTTTCTTGGTACACATGGCCTGGATGGTCTGCCGGATCTGTTCCATTTCGTCCTTTTCCGGCATGGTGGTGACAAAGCCATCCTTTTTGCCCAGTCTGCCCAGCTTGCCGGTGCCTAAGGTATGGTAGGGCTCCAGATCCACACGCAGGATATGGCTGTAGCGGTCGGCAGTGGCGGCGATGGCTTTGTAATGTGCCTCGTGCATATTGATGCCGGGGATCAGGGGACAGCGCAGGACGATATCCACGCCCGCTGCATCGGCTCTGGCTACGTTTGCCAAAATCGGTGCCTGGGGAACGCCGGTGTACTTTTTATGCTCGTCCTCCCCGGTGACCTTGTAGTCCAGCAGTACCAGATCCGTGTAGGGCAGGATGGAAGTGAACACCGCTTCCGATGCAAAGCCGGAGGTCTCGATGGCGGTGTGCAGACCACGGCTTTTGGCTTCCCGCAGCAGTGCCAAAGCAAAGGCAGGCTGATACAGCGGTTCCCCACCGGACAGCGTCATCCCGCCGCCGCTTTTGTCGTAGAACGGTTTGTCTGCCATGACCTTGTCCAGCACCTCGTCCACGGTCTGCCGGGTACCTGCCATTTTCAGAGCTGCCGCCGGACAGACTTCCACGCACTTGCCGCAACGGATGCAGTTTTCTCTGTCATAGATGTGCCCCCTCTCCTGGGAGAAGAGATGGCTGTGCTGTTCACAGATCCCACAGGCACCGCAGCCGATGCATTTGTTTCCCTCGAACTCCACCTCTGCCTCTGCCTCCAGCCCTTCCGGATTGTGGCACCAGAGGCAGCGCAGGGGGCAGCCTTTCAGAAACACATTGGTGCGGATGCCGGGACCATCGTGGATCGAAAACTTTTGTATATTGAAAACGATACCGGATTCCATAGGGTATCCTCCTTTTTCTCTAACGGTAACGGCGATCACTTGCGGATGTCCGCATAGGCATATACCCCATCGGGCAAATGCGGGGCGGTACGTCTGCCGTCTACGTGATAGCCAAGGAAGCCTTCCAATACCACCGAGATCGGTGCGCTGGCCCAGGGGTGACAGAGAGAGGTGTTCCACTTTTGCTCCTTACCCCAGGCTTCATAGCAGGTGGTGGCACCTTCTCTGACCATATTCATCCAGGCGTCGTCTCCGGTCATGAGGGCATAGGCTTCGTCGTACAGTCCGGCACGGCACAGACCGTGGAGCTGGAAATAGGTCACGTACACACCGGCACATATGCCCTTATCGGCAACGAAATGTGCCACGTCCCCTTCCCTTCCGTCCGGACAAATGCCGTAGTACAGGGGGATGCAGTTGGACTGCAAAGCGGCGTGGGTGGTTTTGGTGCTGTCGTGATAATGGCCTTCTGCTTCGTCAAAGAATGCCGCATGGAACGCAGCCTTCACCCGGTCTGCCAACGGTTCATAAGCGGTACCGGCGATCCGGCACAGCTCCTCGTAGCCATAGAGGCAGCCCGTCCAGAAGGCGTTGAGCACACAGTGGGGGCCGGGCTCCGGTGTGGGTTCCAGCACGAAATCATAGCCATCCCGCAGATTCTTCGGCCAGTCCACTAAATTCCACATGGTGTCCAGCTCCGTCAGCAGACCATCCTCGTTCATGAAGCCTTTGAAGTAGTCGATCATCCCGGTCAGCGTGGGCATGGCGGTCCGGAGAAAATCTATATTGCCGGTGAAATCGTAGTGGCGTTTCAGCAGGATGGGCAGCTGCAAGGAGTAGTCGGCGATCTTTTGATCCAGCGCACCGGGCGCTACGGCACGAATACCGGGGAAATACCGAGCAGAATCCAGCTGGGCTACGATGGCTCTCTCCAGCATGGTCACGTCTCCGGTGAGCCACAGGTGGGAGTGGGAGGTGATGGTCAGGTCTCCGGCGTACTGTCCTTTTTCCCGGGAGGGACAGTCCATGAAGATCTCCTGAGAACCCACCTTCACGCCTTCTTTACAGATGGCGAACACCGCTTCCAGCCGAGGATCGTTGGTTTCCAGACGGCAATGGTCGTAGTCAAAGGGCGCATACCGGGCATCGGCGGTCAGATCCCAGGCGGGGGCACCGGACAGCGGGCAGATCTCCACATATCGGAAGGTCTTGTAATCGTACTGGCGCAGCTCGTTTTTGCCTTCGGCTAAGGTGATGGTCTCTTCATAGGTGCAGTTACAACGCATATCGTACCGCACGCCGGTGTCTGTCACGGTGGCATCGTAGTCCACATCGGCCAGCAGCTCTTCCCCGCACCGCACGCACACCACGTCTCCGGCATGTCCCACCAGGGTCAGCTTCACATGGGCAGCGATCTCTTTGCCAAAGTCGTACAGCATACCGCCGTGGGGACGCTTTTCTCCATTCGGCAGCAGCATCCACTCCTGTTCCGGCCGCATTTCCGTGATGGCGATGGTAAAGGTGGGCTTGTCTGCTAAGGTGTACACCACATCGGGGAGATACACCGCCGGTTCTGCTTTGCCAAAGGGGATACGCAGATCCATGTCTTCCAAAAATTGGGTGTGGTATCCGGTGTGGCGTTTGGCGGTGTAGCGTTTATCTTCCATGCAAGTCCAGCTTGCATCGGTGGCAGTCAGCACGGTCTCCCCTTTGGTCAGCTCTGCCAGCAGTCCACAGCGCAGGTCGGCACTTTCCCACACCCGGTTGTACAGACCCTGGTAGTACACATCCACGGTGATCTCGTTTGTGCCACGGCGCAGATACCCAGACACATCCACCTGGTTCCAGCCATACCGGAACAGGTACGATGGTGCGGGACCCTGACACACATACTCGCCGTTGATAGACAGCACATAATAATCGTCGGCTGTGATGGACATGGTGCAGTCCTTGGGGTCATCGATACGTACCGTCTTTGAGAAACGATAGTGCAGATTCTGATACGCCACCGGGCTATCCTTGGGATCCGGCTCCACAGGTGTCACAGTGGCAAAGACCGGCGGCATGATCCAGCGGGCATCGGTTGGAAACTTCATGATCTTCTCCCTCTCCTCAGTGTTCGTCAGCCGCCTTACTTTCGTCGGCCGCCTTACTTTCGTCGGCAGCAAACAGCGTATCCTCTAAGGCAGCACAGAGCCAATGGTATACCGGCAGGTGCAGTTCCTGTACCATGTAGGTCTCGGTCTGAGGCACCCGGATGGTCACGTCACAAATGGCAGACAGCGCCGATTCCTTGGCACCGGTGAGACCGATGGTGGTCAGGCCCATGGACTTTGCCACCTTCATGGCGTTGACGACATTTTTCGAGTTGCCGGAGGTGGTGATCCCCATGACCAGATCCCCCGGTCTGCCGTAGCCATACACCTGCTGGGCATAGACCATGTCGGCAGCTACATCGTTGTTGAATGCCGTCTGTACCGCACTCTGGGACACCAGCGAAATGGCCGGGATCCCACGCTGCAGGTTGGCGGCAAAATAGGCGGCGTCCTCCGGGAAGGCGGCGGCAAAGGCTTCTCTATCCTTTTGCACCGGCGGTCGCTTCAGCAAAAAGCCCTTCATCAGCTCTCCCACGATATGCTCTGCATCTGCCGCACTGCCGCCGTTGCCGCAAAACAGCATCTTACCGCCGTTCCGGTAGCAAGCCAGCATCTTTTCGTATGCGGCAACGATATCCCCGGCGCAAACGGTCAGGCAGGGGTAGCGATCTGTCAAAATCTGTATTTCCATGGTATGTATATCCTTTCGTATTTACAGCATCCAGGTGTGTCCTTCGGCGGCTACGGTCAGGGCTGCGATGTCGCCGATGTTTTCTTCCAGCTTGGCAGGCACCACTTCCACTGCCCGGTACGACAGGGGCAAGCATTCCCGCCGCAGTACCGCCTGCATCCGGTCACATAGCAGCGCACTGTCCCGCATATAAATGGAGCCCAACACGATCCGCTCCGGGTTCAGCACGTCCACCAGGATCGCCAGGCCTGCACCCAATTTTTCGGCACAAATATCGTATACGTGAACGGCATCCTCGTGACCCTCTCGTGCGGCGATGGCGATGGAACGGGCTGTGATCTCGTCCATGTTGGCAAGGCTTTCGCAATAGGAGCAGGTCTTACCCTGTTGGAACAGCTCCATGGCAATGGTCTTACCGATCTGTGCCAGGCCGCCGCCACTGCAAAAGCCTTCAAAGGAGCCCGCCTTGCCGTAGCCTACGGGGCCGTGGTCTGCCATACGCACGTGACCGATCTCGCCAGCCATATCGTTGGCACCGCTGTACAGCCGTCCGTTCAGCACCAGTCCCGCACCCATGCCGGTGCCAAAGGTCAAAAACAGCATATTTTCCGTGCCCACACCGGCACCGTACTTCCATTCTGCCAGCGCACAGGCATTGGCATCGTTGCACAGGTAGGCAGGCAAGCCGGTCTTCTCCCGCAGCAGCCGGTTGATCTCGATGTGATCCCAGCCGGGCAGGTTCGGGGGAGACAGGATCACACCGGTTCGAGAATCCAGCGGACCGCCGCAGCTGACACCGATCGACTCCACCGGCTCCGGGCTTTTTTCCACCAGCTCTACGGCATGGGACAGGATCGTGTCCAGGGTGGTCTGCACGTCCGTGGTAGCAAACTTGATCTTTTCTATAATGGTGCCGTCCTTCTTGCCCAGCACCAGGGCGCATTTGGTACCGCCTATATCGATTCCAAGATACATATCGAACCTCCAGCGTATGGTTTCGTTTTCCTATATTGTACCATATTTCCGGCATATTACAAGCGTTTTTTGCAAAATTCCGTGAAAAAACCGCCACTTTCTCCGTATGGTGCCAGAGAAAGCAGCGGTCTTTCCGTATGCGGATCGAATTATTTGCAGTTGCAGTTACAGGAATTGTTGCCCAGTACAAAGGATTCGCAGTCTACGCACTGTACCACGGTGGGGTTCTTTTCGTGGGTACCGATGACGACCTTCTCCAGAGAGCAGTAGTTTTCGGTCTGGGCATGGTGGGCGCAGTTCTTCACAGAGCAGGAAATGCAGTGGTTCGGCTTTTTGGTTTCCATAATCATACACCTCAGCAAATACGAATGTGAAAGCTTCGTTTTCCGGAGAAGCTCTCCACCCATAGTATGGCCGAGGTCTGCTTCGGTTATGCAGAGGGATATGCAAAAATCATTCGTCTGCCACAACGGGCTGCCACGGTTCCTCGTAGGCCAGCACCGGGATCCACGTCCATTCCCAGGACTCGATGGTGTCCTCGGCACACAGCAGCTTCAAGCGGAAGATACCGGTGTCCAGCGTGGGGAAACGGGTGTCGCCGGAGAGAAAGCTGCCCAGGGACGGCATGATCACACCGTCGCCATACGAAAAGGGTGCGGTCACGGTGGTATCGTGGGATCCAAGCACCAGATCGGCACCGCTGTCGATCATGGTACGGTAGGCAGTCAGCACCGCCTCTGCATCCGGTTCACCGGACAGATGTCCGTGGGGATATACCACCAGCAGGTCGCAGGTCTCTTTGACGTTCTCCAACCATGCAAGGATGCGGGACAGATCGGTCTCCTCCTCTCGGAAGGAGCATAGGTACAGGCCAATGCGGATGCCGCCTTTTTCTAAATACACGGCATGTTCGTCGTTGCCCCACAGAAGACCGCTGTTTTCTATAGCCGTGATGGTATCGGTGTATCCTGCCTCACCATAGTCACAGGTGTGGTCGGTCGCCAGGGATACCACCTCCACGCTGCCCTGTGCCAGCACCTCCGCACCCGCAGCAGGTCCCCGATACCACACCAGCTCGTTTGCATCCTTTTCCACCGGCGTGTAGTCACCGTCTCCCAGCACGCTGCCCAGAGCGCACACGGTCCAGTCGTCTTCGGCTAAGATGGGTTCGACTTTTTCTAAGAAATAGCCCGGTCCTGCGGAAGCCAGCAGCTCGTTGAAGGTACCGTAGGCACTGCTGCCCAGCATGGAACCGATGATGCAGTTGCCCACAAAGCTCAGCTGTACCACCTTTTGGGCATCGGCAGGCTCCGGGATCCCGGTCAGATCTTCCTCCGGCGCAGACTGGGAAAGCACAGTCCCGCCCGCCTGCATGGGCTGGTAATTCCCGCCGGCGGAAAACAGGTTTTGCAGGATCACGCCTCCCGTCAGCAGCACCAGCACTGCCGTCCCGCAGATCCGTTTGCACAGCATGGCATCCTTGATGTTCACGTCCGTCTCTCGCCCTCTCTGTATCGTTTATAGGTAACAGTATACCATATTTTTTGCGAAATTGCAAGAGGGTGCGTATTTTTTCGCAGGAAGACGGTATAGAGCCTTCACATCTTTTGTTCCCGGCGATAATAGATATAGCTCATCCACACGCTGACAGTACACCACAGGATCGTCCACAGCATACATAGCACCATACACAGGATCCCGTCTTCCACAAGGCAGGAGGGCAGCATCGCAAGGCCGCATAGTACCATGGTGATCCCGGCGAACCGCTGGCTTTTCTGCCACACCACATCGCTGGCCAGACTCCATTTGGTGCGCAGCCCTACCACCGTATTTCGTGTGGCTTTGGGCAGTAGATTGCCGAGCACCACGAACAGTATGCCGGTGACAAAAAAGGTCAGCTGCACGACCCGATCCTGCCAATCTCCCATGGGCAGTGGTTCGTCTACAGCACAGATCCCCAGCAGTTGGAAGAATACGCCAAGCACACCCAAAAGGACAAGACTACAGATATTTGCGGTCAGCAGGAGCCTTGCGTGTGCCACGTCTTTCTTCTGCCAATGGGCAAGACCAACGTAGATGGCGCTGATCACCACAGCCAGCAGAGGGAATATCAGATACACAAACTTGCTGCCGACCCGATCGACTCCACCGGATAGGCTGTAATGAACAGGCATCTGTGCCGGAGAGAGTAGTAGCAGGATACAGGTGGTGACAAAGATACCGATGTTCAGGCCAAAGATCCATGTATAATACATGGTATGCAAATGTTTCATACAGACTCCTTTCTGGTTTCGGGGATCGTGGCAGATGCATCGGACAGGCTGGTGATCCAGAGCAGCACTTCTTCCAGCACCGTGGCGTTCAGTTCGTAATAGATGTACTTGCCCTCTCGCCGATCCCGTAGCAGGTCTGCTTCCTTTAGTAGGTTCAAGTGTCGGGAGATGGCTGGTGCGGACATGGGAAAGTGGGCGGTGATCTCCCCAGCCGCCAGTGGCCCGGTCTTCAGGAGCGTCAGGATCTCTCGCCGGGTCGGATCGGACAGGGCTTTCATCGTGGCTTGCATAGACATGGTCGTGGATCCTTTCATTATAAGTCAACGCTGATCAGCGGGAGAAAACGTGCCTAAAAGGCTAAAATTTGTGGCATTTTGGGCACGCTTTCAACCTTGACCAGCGTTCACTTAACATTTTGGTTAAATATAGTATAGCACAGACCTGCGCTGTTGTCAAGTGGGAGAAGCGCAAAAAAGAGACCCTCTTGTCATGTGAAAAGGATCTCTTTCTCCATTACAATTCTATCTGCACATCGTTCTTGGCAGCTCCATCCAATAGCGGACGAATGCTTGCCACATATGCCATTACCTGTTCCGGGCAGCGACCGATGTAATCTGCCGGGGTCAGCAGTGCTTCCATTTCCGCTTCCGTCATGCCAAAGGCTTCTTCCTTTGCCAGTCTGGCAAGCAGGTCGCAGTTCTCGCCGTTTTTCATTTTGGCAGTGGCCTCCATGGAACAGCGGCGGATGATTTCGTGGATCTGTTGTCTGTCCCCACCACGCTTTACGGCCTCCATCATTAGATTCTCCGTGGCGATAAAGGGCAGGTATTCCCGCACGGTACGATCGATGATCTTCTCGTTCACGTGCAGCCCATCGGTGACGTTTTGTGCCAGCCGCAGGATCGCATCACAGCATAAGAATCCTTCCGGCAGAGAGATGCGCCGGTTGGCGGAGTCGTCCAGGGTGCGTTCCAGCCACTGGGTAGAGGCGGTCATGGGTGCGTTGGCGGCATCGGCCATCAGGTACCGGGCCAGGGAGCAGATCCGTTCACAGCGCATGGGATTGCGTTTGTATGCCATGGCAGAGGAGCCGATCTGGTCCTTCTCAAAGGGTTCTTCCACCTGCCGGTCGTGCTGGAGCAAACGAATATCGTTTGCCATCCGGTAGCAGCTCTGTGCCACGGAGGACAGGGCGTTCAGGATCCGGCTGTCCACCTTCCGGGGATAGGTCTGCCCGCACACGGCAAAGCATTCGGCAAAGCCAAAGGTCTCAGCGATCATGCGGTTCATTTCGTCGATCTTGTCGGTGTCCCCGCCGAACAGATCCACAAAGCTGGCCTCTGTGCCGGTGGTACCACGACAGCCTAAGAAACGAATATTTTGGATGGCAAAATCGATCTCATCGAGGTCGGAGAGAAAATCCTGCATCCAAAGGGTCGCCCGCTTGCCCACCGTAACCAGCTGTGCCGGTTGGTAGTGGGTATAGCCCAGGGTAGGCGTAGCCTTATATTTTTCGGCAAAATCAGCCAGGTGTGCCACTACGGCCAGCAGCTGCCCACGAAGATAGGTCAGCCCATCCCGGTACAGGATCAGGTCGGCGTTGTCCGTCACGTAGCAGCTGGTGGCACCCAAATGGATGATCCCAGCCGCTTTCGGTGCCACCTTGCCATAGGCATACACGTGGGCCATCACATCGTGCCGCACTTCTTTTTCCCGTGCCCGCACGCAGTCGTAGTCGATATCCGTGATGTGCGCCGCCAGCTCTGCCACCTGTTCCTCTGTGATGGGCAGACCCAACCTCTGTTCGGCATCGGCCAGTGCCGTCCACAGTCTGCGCCAGGTCTGGTACCGCATATCGGAGGAAAACAGGTGTAGCATATAGTCGGAGGCATACCGGGTGGAAAGGGGGGATTCGTAGCGGTCTGTCATTGTGCGTTCTCCTGTAGCTTGGTATCGATGGCGGCAGCGGCAGTCTTCCCGGCACCCATGGCTAAGATCACCGTTGCCGCACCGGTCACAGCGTCCCCACCGGCGTACACAAAGGCACGGGAGGTGGCACCCACTTCGTCGGCTACGATGCAGCCACGGCCATTGGTCTCCAGCCCCTCGGTGGTCTTTTTGATCAGCGGATTGGGGGTCTGTCCGATGGCGATGATGGCGGTGTCAATGGGCAGGATATGCTCCGAACCAGCCACGGCCGACGGTCTTCTTCTGCCGCTGGCATCCGGTTCGCCCAGCTCCATCCGGGTCAGCTCCACGCCGGTCAGCCAGCCCTTTTCGTCGCCGAGAAACCGGGTCGGATTTTCCAGGAAATGGAACTCGATCCCCTCTTCTTCGGCGTGCATAGCTTCTTCGGCACGGGCCGGCAGCTCTTCTCTGCCCCGCCGATACAGGATATACACGTGCTCCGCACCCAATCTCTTGGCGCACCGGGCAGCGTCCATAGCCACGTTCCCGCCGCCGAACACTGCCACGTTTTTGCCACAGTACACCGGCGTATCGTATTTCGGGAACTGATAGCCCTTCATCAGGTTGATCCGGGTCAGGAATTCGTTGGCGGACAGCACACCGTTCAGCACTTCTCCATCGATCCCCAAAAAGGACGGCAGACCGGCACCGGATGCGATGTACACGGCACTATAGCCCATGTCGTTCAGCAGCTCGTCTACGAACAGGGTCTTGCCGATGATGGTGTTGGTCTCGATGTGGACACCATACTGCCGCAGCTTGGCGATCTCCTTTTGCACGATGGCCTTGGGCAGACGGAATTCCGGGATCCCGTACATGAGCACGCCGCCTGCTGTATGGAAGGCCTCGTAGATGGTCACGTCGTAGCCCAGCTTGGCAAGGTCTCCGGCACAGGTAAGCCCGGACGGACCCGAACCCACCACGGCAACCTTCTTCCCATTCTTCGGGGGCATGACGATCTTATCCTCGCCATGTGCCATATGGTAGTCTGCCACAAACCGTTCCAGTCTGCCGATGGCCACCGCTTCCCCCTTGATGCCACGGATGCAGCCGGCTTCGCACTGCTTTTCCTGGGGACATACTCTGCCGCAGATGGCCGGGAGCGCATTGGTCTCGGTGATCTTGTCGTAGGCAGCTTCAAATGCGCCGGCTGCCACAAGGGCGATAAATTCCGGGATCTTCACCGATACGGGACATCCCTGCATGCAAGGCCTGTTCTTGCAGTTCAGGCAGCGGGCCGCTTCTTCCATTGCCATCTCCGGTGTGTAGCCGGTGGTCACTTCTTCAAAATTTTGGTTCCGCACGCAGGGAGCTTGCTCCGGCATGGGTACTCGCTTTGTTTGCTCAGCCATTTTGCTTCTCCCCTCTTATGCGACATGTGCCTTCTTCACAAGCACGTTTTTCCTGTGCCTTAAACATCTGCTGGCGCTGGATCGCTGCATCCCAGTCGATGAGATGCCCGTCGAAGTCGGGGCCGTCCACGCAGGCGAATCGGGGCTTACCATCTACGATCACCCGACAGCCGCCGCACATACCGGTACCATCGATCATCACCGGGTTCATGGATACGGTGGTGGGGATGTGGTAGCCTTCGGTCAACTTACATACGGCACGCATCATCATGAGGGGACCCACGGCCAGCACTTCATCGAAACTCTCGCCATCGTTCAGCAGTTCCCCCAGCCGGTCGGTCACAAAGCCCTTTGTCCCATTGGAGCCATCGTCCGTGGTGATGATGAGCCGATCGGACACCGCCTGCATCTCTTTTTCCAGAATGATGAAATCGGTGCTGCGGAACCCGGCGATCATGGTCACGTCTGCCCCCATGGCGTGGAGCTTTTTCGCCTGGGGATAGGCAATGGCATTGCCCAGACCGCCGCCGATGACAGCCACCTTTTTCAGACCGTCTAGCTTGGTGGGCATACCCAGCGGGCCGGCGAAGTCTAAAATGGTGTCTCCGGCTTGCAGCAGAGCCAGCTCTCTTGTGGTCTTGCCTACCGCCTGGACGATGATGGTCACGCTGCCCTTTTCCCGGTCAAAGTCGGCTACGGTGAAGGGGACTCGTTCGCCCTGCTCGTCGATGCGTAGGATGATGAACTGTCCCGGCTCCGCTTTTTTAGCCACCAGTGGTGCGTCGATCTCCATAAGGAAGATCTGCGGACACAGGTTTTCTTTTCTCAGTATTTGATAAGCCACGATGTTTTTCTCCTTTATCGGATGATGATACTGTCACGTTCCGGTCCCACCGACACATACTGGATACGGCAGCCGATACGCTCCTCGATATACGTTACATAGTTTTGTGCCGCTTTCGGCAGATCCTCCCACCGGCGCGCACCGGAAATATCGTCCTGCCAGCCGTCCAGATACTCGATGACCGGCTTTGCCTCTGCCAGCGCACAGGGGAAGGGGAACTGGTCGGTCTTCTTGCCATCCACGATATATTGGGTGCAGACCGGGATCTTTGCCATACCTGTGAGCACGTCCAGCTTGGTCAGGGCAATGGCGGTAGCATTTTGTACCCACACGCCGTAGCGGGTCGCCACGATGTCCAGTGCGCCGACTCTTCTGGGACGACCGGTCTTGGCACCGTATTCCATGCCCGCCTGCCGCAGTGCTTCTGCTTCCTCCCCGAACATTTCGCTGACAAAGGGACCTTCGCCCACGCAGGTGGCGTACGCCTTGACCACGCCGATCACGTCCTGGATCTTGGCACCGGGCAGACCGGCACCGATGGGAGCATAGGCCGCCATGGTATTGGAGGAGGTGGTGTAGGGATAGATGCCGTAGTCCAGATCCCGGAGAGAGCCCAGCTGTGCTTCAAAGAGGATCTCCTTGCCCTGACTCTGTGCTGTCTGCAAAAATGCGCCGGTATCGCAGATGTAGGGCTTGATCTTTTCACAGTAGGTATCCAGCCACTTTTCCAGCTTCTCCATGGTGTACGGCGCGGCACCGTATACCTCGGTCAGGGTCAGGTTTTTCCATTCCAGCAGATCCCGCAGGTGTTCTCTCAGGTGTTCGGGATAGAACAGCTCCCCTGCCATCACGGTCTTTTTCTGGTATTTATCGGAATAGAAGGGGGCTATGCCCTGCCTAGTGGAGCCGTACTTTTTGTCGGCCAGTCGTGCTTCCTCCAGCGCATCCAGATCCCGGTGCCAGGGGAGCAGCAGAGAGGCACGGTCGCTAATCTTCAGATTGTCCGGGGTCAGCGGTACACCCTTTGCCATTACGTCCTGCATTTCGCTCCACAGATTTTCCGGATCCAGTGCCACACCGTTGCCCAGGATATTGGTGACGCCGGGTCGAAAAATACCGGAGGGCAGCAGGTGCAGGGCGAACTTGCCCATCTCATTGATGACGGTATGTCCTGCATTGCCGCCACCCTGGTATCGCACCACTACATCGTATTTTTCGGTGAGCAGATCGACCATTCGGCCTTTCCCTTCGTCACCCCAGTTGATCCCCACGATCGCACAGTTTGCCATATGCGTATTCCTTCTTTCCTGTTTAAGTCTGCTCAACGTATCGTTGAACGTATCGTTGAACGTATCGTTGAACAGATCGTTGAACGTATCGTTGAACAGACCAATGTATGTTTGAAACCTAAAAAAGGCAAAAGCCCCTTTGAGACCCACCCCAAAAGACACCCTTGCCTTCATCGGTTGTATTATACACCATCTTTTCCGGTTTGTCAACAGAAAAACAAACCGAACTGCACAGATTTTCTCCCGCTATCTGTCGTGGTTTTCACCAAGTTTTTCGATGACCTTATCGTATAGGCGGCAGGCGGCCTCCTCGATGGTGCTTCCATCTAAATCTACGATGCAGTCGGCGGCTTGCGCATACAGCGGGGATCGCTCGGCATACAGCTCCGGCAGCGTACAGCCGGTGCGACAGACCACGCCACGCTGCTGCAGGCTGCCAAGCCGCCGGGACAGCTCCTCGCAGGACAGATGCAGGTATACCACAATGCCGTTTTGCCGCATTTTGTCGATGGCATCCCTTCGGTAAATGGCACTGCCGCCGGTGGCGATCACGCAGCTTTCCACCACCAATGCGGCATTCACCCGTGCTTCTAAGCTGAGAAAGCCCTCGTTGCCCAAGGTCTCGATCAGCTCCGGCAGCCGTTTGCCTGTCTGTGCCACCAGCACGCTGTCGCTATCGATGTAGCCATAGCCCAATCGTTTGGCAAGCAGCACCCCCAGCGTACTTTTCCCGGAACCGGGCATACCGACTAAGATCACATTCTGCATACCGCAGTCCACTCCTTTTTTGCATGCAGTAGCGGGAAGGCAGACACATGTCCCCCTTCCCTACCACTGCTGTTTTTTTAGAATTCCACGTCTCCTTCGAACAGCGATTCGTCCACCTCTGCTAAGGAGAAGATGCTCTTCGGGCCGGGTTCACGCTTGAGCCACAGACCATTGGTGAAGTCCGGGATGGCTACGGGCATGGAGCCCATGGAGATGGATTCCTCCGACAGGATCGCCACAGCCATCAGCGCCGCCGAATCGTACACGTCGATGGGGGTCTGGATCTTTCTGCGCACGGCCTCTAAGAAGGCACGCATCACCAGCCAGTCCATGCCGCCATGCCCACCGGTGTAGGTACCGGCTGCCGTCTTCTTCCACAGGGGATGCTCGAATTCTTCCAGGTAATTTGCCATGGGTTCCCACACCTCGCCCTGGGTGCGTCCCTCGATGTGCAGGCCGTGGAGATCCTCCATCCAGATGCCGCAGGTCCCCTGTACTCTGCCGCCACGGGAATAAGGTCTGGGGGAGCTGGTGTCGTGGGTCAGCACGATGGTCTCACCGTTGGCGCAGCGGATGGAGGTGGTCACGATGTCGCCCAGCTTGAATTCTTCGTTATACAAAGGATGTTCCGGACCACAGTGGTCCTTGATGTACTTATTGAGCCCACGAGATTTGGTGGCCATGGAGGTCAGGGTCAGCATACGGTTGCCACGGTGGATGTTCAGATAGCTCATGATGGGACCCAGCTCATGGGTGGGATACAGCTCCGCATTCCGGTGGAAGTACTGCCAGGCACGTTCGTGATCCCGCTCCATGGAATTGGACACGGCACGCAGGTCATGCTGGTAGCCGCCCTGGCAATGGAGCAGCTCGCCGAACAGACCCTTTTTGATCATGTTCAGGACGGTCATCTCCTCCCGGTTGTAGCAGCAGTTTTCCATGAGCATACAGGGTACGCCGGTCTCTTCATAGGTGCGTACCAGATCCCAACACTGCTGGATGGACTGTGCCGGTCCCACCTCAAAGGCAGCGTACTTGCCGGCCTTCATGGCAGCGATGGCGATCTTCACGTGGTCGTTCCAATAGGTGGTGATCATGACCGCTTCACTGCCGTCGTCACGGGCAACGATGTCGTGCCAGTCGGTGGAGGCGAAGACCGGGTGACCGTAGCGTTCGGTACACATAGCCTGTCCCTTTTCCATCCGATCGGCGTGCAGGTCACAGACGGCTGTGATCTCCACATCCTCCATTTTGAGCAGCTCTCCCAGCCACCAGGACCCACGTCCGCCCAGACCGATAATACTCATCTTGATGGTTCTCATAGGTGTACTCCTTTTCTCTGCGTCAATTGCAGCGTTTATGCTGTACGATACGAATGTTGGTATTGAGAAGATGCGATCCTGCTTTGTTTAGTTCACGTTCCAGGTACGGGCGCACAAGGCAGGCAGGCGTTCGGCGATCAGAGCAAGCTCCTCCGTGTAGGCCTTATCGATGTCGGTGTAGCCTACCAGACCGTCGCCCCAGGCACACAGCTGACCGCCCAGCACCGGGTATTTCGGATCGATGCTATAGCCATCCGGGTATGCCACGGACTTTTCCCACCAGTGCTGCCAGCTATGGGGATGCCATGCGGTGATCTCGTCCGGTGTCCAGTGGGTGTTGGGCGTGACGATGTACAGCGGCTTCCAGGAGCAGTTGATCAGGGTAAAGCCTGCTTCTGCCAGATCGTAGGCCGGCTGGTAATAGGATTCCCATGCGATAACGATCACATCCCGTGAGATCCGGTCGTTGTAGGCCTTGCCGAAGCCCTCCCAGACCACCGGTGTACAGCCCAGAGCAAAGATCATTTCCGTAGCGATGCGGATGTATTCGGCGTACATTTCCTCCAGATCGGCAATGTGGTGCTCCTGCATATAGGCTTGGGTGCGGGGGCAGTTCTCCCACTTGCCGATGGCTGCCTCGTCCCCACCGATGTGGATCCACGGAGAGTGCGGGAACATGGCCTTCACTTCGGCGAAAATGGAACGCAGTGCCTCGAACACGGTATCGCAGGCGGGCAGTACCCCAGCGTTGCCGAACACCTCCGGATACTTGATGAAAAACTGGCTGGTATGCCCGGGGATATCCACCTCCGGGACTAAGATCACGCCACGCTTGGCAGCATAGTCGTTGATGGTTTTGATCTCTTCCTTGGTATAGGTGCGGCCTTCGGTGCCCAGGTTCGGGTAGCAGTCCAGAGGCAGGGTGAAGCTCTGGTCATCGGTAAAGTGCAGCTGCAGGTGCGAGGCACGGTTCTGCCAGCACAGGTCGATGCATCGCAGCACATACGGCAGAGGATGCTTTTGTCTTGCCAGATCCACCATCAGCCCACGATAGGCACTGGCGGGAGCAGTGGTGATGTCCAGCTTGGGCAGGGTCAGCTTGCCATCGGTGACGGTCAGGTCGTGCAGCAGTGCCGCCAGTCCGTGGTGCATGCCCACAGTCGTCGAAGCGTACAGATCTACGCCCCCTTCGTTTGCCAGGATGTGATAGCCTTCCGCAGGCATAGCCGGATCCATGTGCAGCCGAATGCCGTTCTGCCCAGCACCAAATGCCACGCCGGTCTTTTCCTTTGCGTACGCTGTGAAGACGCTCACGGGATCCAGCCAGCCGGGGCCGGTGATCTGGGGCTGTAAAATGATATTTTCCATACAAAACTTCCTTTCTGGTTTGTCCATGTGCATTCTCTTGGTGGGTGTGCCATTTACTTGCTGTCATTATAGCACATTCGACGGAAAAACGCAACCGTTTTGGCAAAGTTCACACAAATACTGTGCGTTTCTTTTCCGGAATTCTCTCCTAGCCCTCTTGACAAATCCGCCTTTCCGTGGTATACTGTCCAATGGTTAGAGTGTGCTAACCGTTATTTTGCCCTCACGGGTTAGTTTCGGCTAACATCCATCCTGTTTTGCATGATGCGGTGTTGGCCTTGTATCTGCCTATGCGGTTAGCACCCGCTAATCTGCACTACAAAATTCATACGCAAAAAAGAGGCGTGTCTACATCATGGAAAACATCGTTCTGGTCCTGCTCATCGTGGCGGCAGCTGCGGCGGCGATCGTGCCTACTGTCAAGCATTTCAAGGGGCAAGGCGGCTGCTGCGGCGGGGGAGATTACCGCATCAAACATAAAAAACTGAAAAACGTGCGCTACACCCACACCTTTGCCGTGGTGGGGATGCACTGCGAACACTGCCGGAATCGGGTGGAGGAGATCGTGAACGACATGGACGGGCTGGCCGGGCGGGTGGATCTGAAAAAGGCCACGCTGACCATCTCCTACAGCAAAGATGTTCCCGATACGCAGATCGCAGCACGACTGCAACGAGCCGGCTATACCTTAGGCAAGCGCATGGACTGAGCGGAGGAGAAAATGGCAACTGTTTCCTTTTCCCCGCCGTTATTGGATCAACAGATCTATGGGGAGGATCTGACGATCCTATCCAAGGAGCCGGATCGGATCGTGTACCGGCTCAACGGTTCCGGTGTCGCCGGTGAAGAGACACGGATCACGGCGTACCAGGTGTTCCCCGGCATACAGCTGGTGTATCGGGACATCCATTCGCCCAGCTGTACCATTTGTCAGCACTGTACCCGGCCGCTGTTGGAGATCAGCCACTGTCGAGAGGGACGGCTGGAATACGAAAGCGGCGACAGCTTTTGCTATGTGATGCCCGGCGACATGGCGATCCTGCACCGACACGATGCCACCTACAGCACCCACTTTCCCCTGCACCACTACCACGGGATCAGCGTGCTGATGGATCTGACGGAGGTGCCACGGTGTCTGTCTTGCTTTTTGGAGGACGTTACGGTATCGCCACACGACATTGCGGATAAGTTCTGCCGGGAGAGACCCTTTTTCGTTTGTCGTTCCAGCAGTGGGATCGAGCATATTTTCTCGGAGCTGTACCAGGTACCGGCAGCCCAACAGAAGGGATATTGCAAGGTCAAGGTGTTGGAGCTGATGCTGTATTTAGCGGCGTTTTCTCCGGCGGTGGACGAGACCAGCCAAAAAAGCTGTTCCCGAAGCCAGGTGGAATTGGCCAAACAGGTCTGCGCCTATCTGACGGAGCATATCTCCGATCGGATCACCCTGGAGCAGCTTTCCGCCATTTTCCATATGTCCGGCACTTCTATTAAAAATAGCTTTCGCCTGGTCTATGGGGAGTCCGTGTACAACTACATCCGCACCCGAAAAATGCAGATGGCGGCAGATCTCCTGCGCTCTACCGATGCCACGGTTTTGGAGATCGCCGGTCGCTTCGGCTATGACAACGCCAGCAAATTTTCCAGCGCATTCAAGGATGTCCACGGGGTCACGCCACAGGTCTTTCGCACCGGCACGCCACGGTGAGGTCATATCGACATATTTTTGCCCTTTTGCAAACTCTGTCCGAATGGAGTAGACAAAAGGGCTTTTGGGCGTTATACTTATAGTACACTTGGTTCCATTTTTCTGTGGGATCGAGGATTTTCTATACATATCCACTAAAAATCCATATAGGTATCATAAAAGGAGGGTTTTTCTATGCATTGGGGAAAGATCGCATTGTTTGCCGGTGGGATGCTGTTTGGCACGGCCGGACTGAAGGTATTGGGCAGCAAGGACGCAAAGAAGGCATATGCCCACACCACCGCCGCTGTACTGCGGATGAAGGACACTGTGATGACCACGGTGACAAATATCCGGGAAAACGCTGGTGATGTTCTCGCAGATGCCATGGCCATCAATGCTGCCAGAGCCAACGCAGACGACGAATGCATCGAGGACTGCTGTGACACAGACTGCTACTGTGACTGCGATGGGGCAGAGGATGCCACTGAGACCGAAGAGAACTGACAACCATAAAGCCGCCTGACGCTCTCCGGTGGCTTTTCCTTTTCATATTGTGAGGTGAAAGAACCATGAAATGCAAGATCCTGCATACCTCTCCCGGTAGACTGCGGGTCCATATGGCGCAAAAGCGGATGTCCCTCCACGAAGCCGACCTATTGGAATATTCCCTGCGACAGGTGGAGGGCGTGATCGATGTAAAGGTATTCGACCGCACCTGTGACGTGATCGTGCGCTACACCGGGGGACGGGAGAAGCTCCTTGCCGCATTGGCGCATTTTTCCTATGCCAAAGCGGAGAGCGTGCCTTCTCTGGTACCGGAGCACACGGGGCGAGAGCTGAATCGGCAGTTTGAGGACAAGCTGGTGATGACGGTGACAGGGCGGTTTTTGCACAAGCTATTCTTCCCACCGGCACTGCGCACGGCACTGTGTTTGGTGCGATCCGTGCGCTACATTCGGCTGGGACTGCAAACACTGCTTGCCGGCAAGATCGAGGTATCTGTGCTGGATGCGGTGGCCATTGCGGTGTCGATCCTGCGCCGGGACTTCTCCACGGCTTCTTCCGTCATGTTCCTTTTGAAGCTGGGTGCGCTGCTGGAGGAATGGACCCACAAGAAATCCGTGGACGATCTGGCGGGCACCATGGCGTTGCAGGTGGACAAGACCTGGCTGCGCACTGCCGCTGGCGAAGAAGTATTGGTACCGGTGCAGAGCGTGCAGGCCGGGGACACGATCGTGGTACGTACCGGCAGTGTGATCCCGCTGGATGGCAAGGTCTGTGGCGGCCATGCGTCGGTGAACCAGGCCTCCATCACAGGCGAAGGACTGCCGGTCCTGAAAGACGAGGGCAGCTATGTGTATGCAGGTACCGTTGTGGAAGATGGCGAATGTCTCATTCTGGTGGACAAGGCGTTGGGCAGTGGGCGGTATGATCGGATCGTCCACATGATCGAGGAATCGGAGCAGCTCAAATCCCTCTCCGAAGCCAAAGCTGCCCACCTGGCAGATCGACTGGTGCCACTGACCTTAGGCGGTACGGCACTGACCTGGTTTTTCACTCGCAATCCCACAAAGGCGCTGTCTATATTGATGGTAGATTTCTCCTGCGCCCTGAAGTTAGCGATGCCGTTGGCGGTACTGTCTGCCATGCGGGAATGCAGTCGGGCACACATCACGGTCAAGGGCGGCAAGTTCTTAGAAGCGGTAGCCGAAGCCGACACCATTGTATTCGACAAAACGGGCACGCTGACCCATGCGGAGCCTACGGTGGCGGCGGTGATCCCCTTTGGTGGACGCAAGGAGGACGAAATGCTGCGGCTGGCGGCTTGTTTGGAGGAGCATTATCCCCACTCCATGGCAAGGGCGGTGGTGGCTGAGGCGACCAGGCGGCAGCTGCACCACGAGGAACGCCATTCCAAGGTGGAGTATGTGGTAGCCCACGGGATCTCCAGCTTGGTGGATGGCGAGCGGGTGCTGATCGGCAGCTATCACTTTGTGTTTGAGGACGAAGGCGTGGTGATCCCGGATGCGGATAAGGAAGCCTTTGCTGCTCTGCCATCGGATCATTCTCTGCTCTATTTGGCCATATCCGGGGAGCTGGCGGCGGTGCTGTGCATTTCCGATCCCCTCAGGAAAGAGGCTGTCGATGTGATCCGGGGACTGCGGGAGCTGGGGCTTTCCCGGATCGTGATGATGACCGGGGACAGCGAAAAAACAGCCCGTTCCGTAGCCGAAGCGGTAGGTATTGACACCTGGTATGCAGAGGTGCTGCCGGAGGACAAGGCGGCGTTTATCCGACAAGAGAAGGCGGCCGGTAGGCGGGTGATCATGCTGGGGGATGGCATCAACGATTCTCCCGCCCTATCCGAAGCGGATGCCGGGATCGCCATTCGGGAAGGGGCCGCCATTGCCAAAGAGATCGCCGACATCACCATGTCCACAGACGACCTGACCTCCCTGCTGACCCTGCGGCGGCTCAGTCTCTTGTCCATGCGGCGCATCCATGGCAACTATCGATTCATCATTGCGTTCAATCTTCTGCTTATCCTACTGGGTGTAGCCGGTGCGATCCCGCCCACCACCTCTGCCCTGCTGCACAATCTCTCCACCTTAGGCGTGAGCCTGCACAGCATGACCCGTTTGGCATGAGCCGGGTATACGCATTGTCTTTTTGGAGCCGTATTCTTCCTTTTTGGAGTGGATGCGGCTCCCTTTTTTTGGTATACTATTCTCACAAGGCAGCGACCTTGTTTTTATAAACAATATGAGTTAGCTTGAGCTAACCAACGATAAAGGAGATGAAGGTATGAGTATCGTGATCTTAGGTGGAAATGAATGTATGACAAGACAGTATATGGATCTGTGCGGGAAATACAAATGCAAGGCAAAGGTGTATCCGAAAATGTCCAACGGGGTGCGCAACATTGGATGTCCCGATCTGCTGGTGCTCTTCACCGGAACGATCTCCCACAAGATGGTCCACTGCGTACTGGGTGACCTGGATGCACGCACCCGCATTGCCCGGTCCCACAGCAGCTCTATGGCGGCGCTGAAAAGCATTCTGGACGAGCACGCCACCGGCAGATAAGAAGCCTGTTTTCTTGACAGTACCGGGACTTTTTGTTTTACGACCACCATTTAGGTTATCATCATAAGAAAGGTAAGGTTTTTCACATGAGCAAGATCGCGATCGTGTATTGGAGCGGCACAGGCAATACGGAGGCTATGGCTTCTGCGGTATTGGAGGGAGCAAAGGGCGCAGGTGCTGATGCTGTGCTGCTGACGGCACCGGAGTTTGACGGAGACATGATGGACTCCTTTGACGCTGTGGCCTTTGGCTGTCCGTCCATGGGTTCGGAGGAGCTGGAAGAGGAGGAATTCGCACCGATGTTTGACAGCTGTGAAAGCAAGCTGTCCGGCAAGAAGATCGCACTGTTTGGTTCCTACGGCTGGGGGGATGGCGAATGGATGCGCAACTGGGAGGAGCGGTGTCTGGCTGCCGGTGCCACGCTGGCCTGTGATGCCGTGATCTGCAACGAAGCACCTGACGACGAAGCCACTGCCGCTTGCCGGAAGCTGGGCGAAGCACTGGCGTAAGCTACGAGAGCAAAACAAAAGTACCTTTGTATGTTTCCACACACAAGGGTACTTTTTCTGTCTATTTCGTATCACTGGATCAGCCGGACACGCTGGTGCAGGTTTTGGATCACGGTCGTTCCCTGGCCTACGGCTTTTTCGCCATCCAAAGACCACGCCATATCGGGGGCACTTTGCACGCTGAGTCGATCCACCCGTCGGAAGGTGATCATGCCACAGTTGTAGGTCTGGTTTTTCAGTGCCATCACACATTCGTGCAGCTCCTGTAAGTCCCGTGGTGCCCGGATGAGCAGCAGCTCAAACTGGCCGTCTGCCAGGTCCACATAGGCTGGGTTGAGGGTCAGCACGCCGCCGACGCTGGTGGAATTGCACACGGCACCAAAGAGGTAATCATCGTCCAGCACCTCCTCCCCCACCGTCAGCCGGATATGCTCCTTGCGGATATTGGACAGCTCCTGGATCCCTTCCAGCACATACGCCACGTGGCCCAGCGCATTTTTGATATTCTGGGGCGTGTTGTAGCTGGCTCTGGTGAATACGCCAAAGGAGGCGATGTAGGTGAAATACCGCTGCTCTCCCCACTGGCCAATGTCGTAGGCGGTAGGCTCTCCCGTTGTGATCCGGCGGGCAGCCTCCAGCACATCCCCGGACAAATGCAGGGACATGGCAAAGTCGTTGGTGGAGCCGGCCGGAATGTAGCCAATGGGCAGGTCCAGTCCCCCATCGATCACACCGGTCACGGTCTCGTTTAAGGTACCGTCTCCGCCGCAGCACACCACCAGATCCATGGATGGCCCAAACCGCTTGACGGCTTCGGTGGCATCTCCTCGCTCTGCCGTTACGAACACATGGGTGTCGTAGTCGGCACGGTTGAAAATGGACACGATGTCCGCCAAATTCCGCACCGCCTTTTTTTGTCCCGCCGTGGGATTTAAGATCAGCAGCAGGTTATGCATATACGATTCTCACTCCTCATACAATACGATTCTATTCTTACAGTTTTCAAGGATAACTTTGTTTCAGCCTTTTAGGCACGTTTTCTCAAGCAAAACAGCGTTAATGCAAAAGAAACGTTTCGACCTGGTCGCAGATGTCCTGCATTCCCTGGATCGTGGGATGGCCGCAGCATTTGTGGATGTCGTGCAGTGTGATGTACGCTGTACCAAAATGTTCGCTTGCTGTACGGATACACGCGCCGATCTCCGGTTTCAGCTCCGTGTTGATCAGGGAAATGATGTTGGCATCCGGCAATGTCTGTTGCAGTCGCTCGAGGAAGGTCCAGATGGCAGGGCAGACGCAGAACAGGTCTTCTTCGGTGTAGGGCGGTTTTTTGTCTGCACCCAGCGGTGCATTGGACCAGCTATCGTTGGTGCCGCCGAAAATGAATACCGTATCGATGTCGTTCTCATCGAAAAACTGCGCTTCTTGCAGCTGCTCCAGCCGATACAGGAAGGAATTGCTATGGGAGCAGTCGCCGTTGTAGCCGGTGTTGCCAATGGTGGAGCCGGACCAGCTATCGTTGCGCACCAGGTGCAGCTTTTGCCGCTGACACAGTCTATACCACCAGGTTTCCTCCACCAGCCGCACGTCCGTGTTGTCGCAGTCTACGTTCCGATAATAGATAGCATATCCGTCCGGAATGTACCCTTCGTAGGTAGAATAGCTATCGCCGAAGATCAGGATATTGTGTACAGGTCGTTTTAGTTCCATCTTGCACCTCACAGCTTTCTACAGGTAAAATACCAGCGCAGAGCATCGGCGGCCGGTTCGGTAAAGTCGAAGGAATCGGTAACGCATTCCACCGTGAGCCCGGCTTCCTTTGCCGCATTGGTCAGTGCCTTTTGCCCGAAGCATCGCTCTCTGGTCACCCCATCGGTACGCTTGTACAGGCCGTCCGGCTGTTCCTCGAATACCGTTAAGATGAAATCGCACACGTCGCCCTTTTTGTTCAGCCGGTTGGACCAGCAGCACACGGCACCGTCTTCTTCCAAAAGGTAGTCGTTGTCGGCGTATTGGGTACGGAATTTGTAGGGCGTGTTCACGTCAAAGAGGAACAGTCCACCGGGATCTAAGTACCGGGACACCATGGTGAAGCAGTCCCGCAGGGCCTCTCGGTCGGTCAAATGGTTGATCCCGTCCAGGCAGCACACGATGCAGTCCACCGTGCCATAGAGTTCGAAATCGGTCATGTCTCCTTGCAAAAACAAAATGTCCCTTCCCTGTTCTCTGGCACGGGCCTCTGCCACGCTGAGCATTTCCGCAGAGATGTCCAGCCCGGTCATATCGTAGCCGGCTTCTGCCAGCGCTAAGGTCATACTGCCGGTGCCACAGCCCAGATCCAGTACCAAAGAGGGTTCGTGCGGGAGCTTGGCATACCGGCGCAGGTTCTCTGTCACATAGGCTGCCCACGCTTTGTAGTCCACGTCCCCGTTGAGCCGGTCGTACACCGGTGCCAATGCTGCATATCCGTCAAGCATGGTCGTCCTCCTCTGCCTTCATTTTCGCAAGCACCGAGCTGTAGCCGTCCTGCCCGTATTTCAGGCAGCGATTGATCCGGCTGATGGTGGCGGTGGAAAGCCCGGTCTCCTCGGTGATCTCGGTGTACACCTTGTTGTCGGAGAGCATTCTGGCTCCCCACATCCGCTTTGCCATATCGTCCAGCTCCTTGATGGTGCATAGGTCTTCAAAAAAATGGTAGCAATCCTCGATGGTTTCCAAATGCAGGATCGCTGCAAACAAAAAATCCTTTTTTTCGTCTTTTTCCGGTCTCGCCATGTGATGCCTCTCCTGTCGTTGGTACAGCCGCTGTCATCCGCCGGAAGCGCCGCCATACCGTTCTCTAACTACCTATATTATACACGAACTCTTTCACAATGTAAAGTGGTAAATTGTGAAATTACAGAGAAATTTCTGTCACCTGGGCGATTTTGGTGTTTCTCGGTGGCTGGCGGCGTACTTGGCCGGTGGTATACCCATGACGGCGGTGAACTGGTGGGTAAAGTTGTACACATCGGGATACCCCAACCGTGCTGCCACACGAGAGACGGAGATCCCCATGGCAAGTAGTCTACAGCCTTCTGTGATCCGCTGCCGAATGCGGTACTGTCCGGGTGACATACCATAGACCTCGGCGAATTGTCTGCGGAAGGTGTTGTATTTCACGCCGCAGCGTTCTGCAATCTCCGCAAGTGGCAAAGACCAATTTTCAGACAGGATCATTTTGGCAAGGGAATAAGGGTCTTTCTCTCTGGCATACTGGATCCCGGTCAGGCGCAGAATATACTGTATCATTTCCGGCAAAATCGTGTAGATCTCCCAAGAGGTCAACTGCTCCATGTGGTCATAGAGGGCACAAAAATCCTCGATCAGCTTGCGATCCAGTCCGATCTGCCACACCGGCGCAAGGTCCTCTATCTCCGGCAGCAAACGGCACAGGGCAGGATAGGTGTCGCTGGGAATGGTGAGAAACAGCCGCAGTCCACCATGCCGGTTTAGTTCCATCACGTACTCCCGACCAGGCCGACGCATACAAACGTGGGCATCGGCCAATGGATACGTGCTGCCATTTTCCCTATAGGTGCCTTCGCCAAACAAGATCCAACTGAGCACGTAATTTTTGTCATGCAGACCATTATTGGTAAACAGATCTATGTCCATTCCCACACCGCAGGTAAAACCGCTGCGCATCACGATCGTCGTCCGGCTGTGCAGCCCACCGAGAAGGGACTTCTCTGGAAGTACTTTCTCCGGAAGTGTCTTTTCTGGAAGTGCATTCTCCAATAGCTTTTCTTCCATCCTCTGTTCCTTTCGTATCAATTCTGACAAATCTCATCTCATTTTTAGCATTTACATATCGCTGTATTTATTATATACTAATATCAGAAAAAAGCAAGTCTTTTTCGATATATTTTTCAAAATACACGGAGAAAACTATGAACAATTTCTACAGAGAGGCGGCAAAAGATCTGCCCATTGCCGGAGAATACGATGTGATCGTTGCAGGATCGGGACCAGCCGGGGTCTCTGCTGCCATCAATGCCGGACGGATGGGGATGCGTGTACTGCTGGTCGAATGGAACAATGCGGTAGGCGGCATATCCACATCCGGTCTCATGAGCCACTTCACCGGTTCGGTACACAGCAAATTCTATACAGAATTGTTGCAAGCGATGGCTGACCGGAACGAAAAGGATACCGGCAAGATCGTACCCTATATCGATCCGGAAAATCTGAAAGCCATTTATCTGGATATGCTCAAAGACGCGGGCGTTACGGTGCTGCTGTACACATTTGTGTGCGGCGTGACCATGGAGGGAAATCGACTTACCGGGATCATCACAGAAAGCAAGAGCGGCCGACGAGTGTTTCATGGTAAGGTATGCATCGATGGTACCGGCGATGGAGATGTGGCAGCTTTTGCCGGTGTGCCCTACACCAAGGGCCGGGAGACCGATGGCAAGATGCAGCCGGCAACGCTGATGTTCAAGGTAGCCGGGGTAGACACAGACCGAGCGGTGCTGCTGGGTTCCTTTGAGTCCACATACCAGACAGAAAAAGGGGAACTGCAAGCTCTTGCCAAGGCACATATCCCCTACCCTGCCGGACATCTGTTGGCATATCCGACCACACTGCCGGGGATCGTGACCTGCAACATGACCAACTGCACGGACATCGACGGCACCGCTGCAGAGGATCTGACAAAAGCGGAGTTGGTCTGCCGTTCCCAGATGCCGGCGATCTTAGCATACCTCCGAGAATATGTACCGGGATTTGAACATTGCTACATCATCAGTGCCGGTTCCATGATGGGCGTACGGGAGACAAGACATTTCGAAGGGGAATACACGCTCAACGAAACAGATATTTTAGAAGCAAGGGTATTTGAGGATTGGGTCGTACGTGGTGCCCATTTCAATTTTGACGTACACAACCTCACCGGCGCCGGACTGGATGAAACCGGGGTGCAACACAAATGGAGTCAGCCCAAGGGCTATACGATCCCCTACGGCTGCCTTGTGCCCCAAAAAGTGGAAGGACTGCTGCTGTCCGGTCGAAATATCAGCGGTACACACCTGGCTCACTCCAACTATCGGGTCATGCCCATTTGTGTGGGAATGGGGGAAGCGGCCGGTATTGCAGCGGCCTTGGCGGTACAAAATGGCTGGGATGTGCGCAATGTGCCGGTAAAAAAGATCCAGGAAAAATTGATCTAAATCTACATTATGTAAATACATACAGAAAGGATACACGACCATGAAACACAAACAGCTTATATGTCTGCTGCTGGGGCTGTTGCTCATGTCCTGCGGCACCAACACGAACCCATCGGAGAGCACACAAACGGAACAGGACACTGCTGTCTCTGACACGATCGGGATGACCGAAACGGCACCGGCCTACACACCTTTGCCGGAAACCGATATGGATGGCTGGGATATGCACTATTTCAATTACGACAACACCAAGATCACCTGGGTCGAGCACATCCTGGTAGCCGATGAACAGACCGGCGACACCCTGAACGATGCGGTATACGAACGAAACGCACGGGTAGGGGAACTGTACAATGCCACCTTTTCGGAAACCGCAGTTACGGACACCGCTGCGCAGATCGCCCAGCTTGTACAGTCCGGGGATCCGTTTGCTTCCATGGTCATGCTGTACGACGAAACGGTGGTAACGCCCTATACCAGTGGATATCTGCAGACATGGGATGTGTTGCCATACGTAGATTTTTCTGCGGAATACTGGAACAAAAGCTCCACGGAGACCTTTTCGGCTTCCGGCAAGGTCTTTGCCGCAACCGGTGATTTTTCGCTGGGACAGAGCACACGCAGCTTCATTTTGCTGTTCAACAAAGATATGTACACCGACCTGGGGCTGACGGAGGATCTGTATGCGTTGACACAGGAAGGCAAGTGGACGGTGGACAAATTGTTGGAAGCAGAGTCTGCAGCTGTGGCCGATCTGGATGGCGACGGCGAAATGACCGACAAGGACCGCTATGGTAGTACCGGTGCTGTGAAGCTATATTTTGGTTCTCTTGTCACCGGTGCAGGCATAAAGTACATCGACATCGATGAAAATGGCGAGCCGTATTTCGCCATTCCCGGCAACGAATATGCGATCACCGTTCTGTCCAGTCTTATGGAAAGACACAACGGAAATCATATATTCCATCAGGTACATATGGATGTCCACAATGGTTCCAACGAGGCCAATGCATATTTCCACAACAACCAGATCCTGTTCTGCGGCAGCTCCATGCGTGCCATCGCCAATTACCGGGATATGGAAAGTGACATTGGGATCTTGCCCTTTCCCAAATATACAGAAGAGCAGGATCGGTACTATGCGCTGACCTCCGGCGGTACCATGGCAACACTGCCCAAAACTTTGCCGGCAGATACCTATGAAAATGTTGGTATTCTTCTGGAAGCTCTGTGTCGTGACTCCCATACCAGTGTGATCCCAACCTACAAGGAAACGCTGCTGAAATCCCGGTATGCCCGTGACGAGGGTTCTGCCGCTATGCTGGACATCATTTTTGCTTCGGCCGTATATGACCTTGGACTCAGCGTCATCCCCAGTGAGACCTACTACAAGTATATGGAGCCTTACCTGAAGGGTACAGACACCTTTGTCTCCCTGACACAGACCTTGACCAATACAGTGGAAGCCCGCTTAGCAGATCTGCTGAAAAGCGCAGAATAAAATGAAGGAGAAAACGATGTACATCCACACCCATTTCCCCGGCGGTAATATCCGGGTCGAGCAGATCGAAAACGATACGGTATATGTCGAACGTGAATTGCGGGACACGGAGGACGACTGGTTCTACTGGGCATTTTGTGTGGAAGGAGCGGCTGGCAGACAACTGACCTTTCGTTTTCCTTCCACGATACGTGTGGGACGCTTTGGTCCTGCGATCAGCCACGATCTGGAAAACTGGCACTGGCTGGATGTGCCCTGCCACGGCGACAGCTTCACCTATACTTTTGGTGCGCAGGAAGATCGGGTATGGTTCGCCCACGATATGCTGTACCAGCCCAGCCGGTTCACTGCGTTCTGCCGGCGGCTTGGTCTGGAAGAAAAACGATTTTGCACTTCTGCCAGCGGACAAGAGCTGCCTTGTGTCTCGTTTGGCACCGGTGACAAATGGATACTGCTCACGGCCCGTCACCACGCCTGCGAAGCCACCGGCAGCTACGTGCTGGAAGGTGTGACCGAAGAACTGCTGTCTGCACTGCCGCCGGACTATGCGGTACTGGTCGTGCCTTTTGTGGATCTGGATGGCGTTATCCATGGGGATCAGGGAAAGAACCGTCGTCCCCACGATCACAACCGGGACTACACCGACCAGCCGATCTACGATGTGATCGACAAGCTGATGCAGTTTGGCCGCACCCACGACCTGCTCTACACCTTTGATTTTCATTCTCCCTGGCACCAATTCGAGCAAAATGACTATGTGTTTTTGTCTCGCAGTACAGAAGCCATGGAACCTGAGACTGAGCGATTTGCAGCATACCTGCAAGCGGAAACAGCCGGACTGACCCTGCATTACGACCGTGTCCATGATGTGGGGCCCAATGAACAATGGAATGACGAGACCAGCCCCAACAGCAAAAACTACTTTGCCGTACAACCTACGGTACAGTTGACTGCCACGCTGGAAACGCCGTATTTTGGTCTGGTCGATACCCAGGTATCCCAGGAAGCACTGGTGGCCTTAGGGCATGGATTTGCCAGAGCGATCCTGCGATACATCGCTGCTGTGTGAGCCAACACCGATCCCATTGGCGATTTCATCGACACTGAGAGAAGCTGCCGGTATGCCCCAGCTTCTCTCGGTTTTTTCATCGGAATGCACTCTCCCAAAATAAATCAAAAATTTTTTTGAGAAATTTCAAAAAAGGGGTTGACAAAAGCGGGAGAGTGTGGTATACTATAGGGGCAGTAAGGAATGAGGCACTGAGCGGTACAAAAAAGCGCAGTCTTCCAAACCAAATGCCGGAATGGCGGAATTGGCAGACGCCCGGGACTTAAAATCCCGTATAACGAAAGTTATGTACCGGTTCAAGCCCGGTTTCCGGCATCTCTCCTTCTGTGAATCGAATATCGCGGGATAGAGCAGTCTGGTAGCTCGTCGGGCTCATAACCCGGAGGTCGTGAGGTTCAAATCCCACTCCCGCAACCAACAAACTCGAAATCGCATGGTTTCGGGTTTTTCTTTTGCAAAAAATGTTATGTGTCATTGCTATAGAAATTTCTGTAAAAACTTGCATCCATCCAAGATACTTGTCTTCGGAAAATCTCTGACACATCGTTATTACCCAAAACAGTACAGCAGATACGACTGCATACAAAAAGTGCTGCGTGTATTCCCTGCTACCACATCTTAGTTTTTCACGAAAGAAGGCTTCTTATGTCCATCAAACAAAACCTGCATATCCACTCCACCTATGCGGACGGCAAGGACAAGCCGGAGGAGATGATCCAAACGGCCATCCAGCGTGGCTTTGATTCCATCGGCTTTTCGGAGCATTCCTATATGTCCTTCTCCAATTATCCGTACCAGATGACCGAAGCACAGGCACCGGATTACAAAAACGAGATCCGTTCGCTGAAAGCCAAATACGCTGGACAAATCGATGTTTTCTGCGGCATGGAGCTGGAGTTTTATTCCGACGTGAACACCGAAGACTACGACTATCTCATTGGGTCTGTGCATTATTTGGACTTTGACGGCACGGTGCTGGGCTTTGACCGGGGGCTGGAGGAGACGCTGCAATATGTGGCGAACAATTTTGGCGGCGACGGTATGGCCTTTGCAAGAAAATATTATGCGACTATGGCACGGCTGCCGGAGCGGAAAAACCTCGACATCATCGGTCACTTCGATCTGGTCACCAAAAACAACGAAAAGGGTCACTTCATCGATGTCACCACCAAGGAATACATCGATCTGGGCTACGAGGCCATCCATGCACTGCGGGAGAAGATCCCGTTCTTTGAGGTCAACACCGGCGCCATCTCCCGTGGGTACCGGACTTCGCCCTATCCGCAGATGGAATTTTTGCGGGAATTCCGGCGGCTGGGCTTTGGTGCGCTCATCACCTCCGACTGCCACGACCGCAACTACATCGACTGCCACTTCGAAGAGGCAAGAGAGCTGCTGGCCGCTGCCGGGTTCCGCACCAAATGGATCCTGACGGACAACGGTTTTGTTGAGGATACGCTATGAACGCCATTTCCGTCGTCGTTTTGATCTTCTCGCTGCTGGGTGCGGTGGACTGGTTACTAGGCAATAAGTTCGGCATCGGCAAGGAATTTGAGAGAGGCTTTTCCCTCTTTGGTGCCATGGCACTGTCCATGCTGGGCATGATCGTGATCGCACCGGCGGTGGGTGTGTGGCTGACGCCGGCCTTTGAGAAGTTTTACACCCTGTTCGGCATCGATCCCTCCATTCTGCCTGCCGCTGTGTTTGCCAACGACATGGGCGGTATGCAGCTGGCCCAGACCGTTTGTATGAACGAAGACATCGGCAACTACAATGCCTTTGTGGTCTCCTCCATGATGGGCTGCGTGATCTCCTTCACCATTCCCTTCTCCCTGGGGATGGTGCCCAAAAGCCAGCACAAGGAGCTGTTCTTCGGGCTGCTCTGCGGGATCGTGACCATTCCCATCGGCTGCTTTGTGGCAGGGCTGGTCTGCCATATCCCGCCGAGTACACTGCTGCTGGATCTGCTGCCGCTGCTCTGCATTGCGCTGCTGGTGGGTGCGGCACTGGTGCTGTTTCCGAAAGCCTGCGTGAAGTGCTTTGGGATCTTCGGGTTCTGCATGAAGGCCATTGCCACCGTTGGCTTCGGCTGTGCCATCTTCACGTTTCTGACCAAGATCCCCCTGAATCCCCACTTCGATACGCTGGAAAACGGTGCCTTTATCTGTGTGAACGCCTGCGTGACCTTGTCCGGTGCGCTGCCCTTCATGCACATCGTATCCAAGCTGTTGAACAAGCCTTTACGCAAATGCAGTGCTCTACTGGGGATCAACGAGATCGCTGCCCTGGCGTTCTTAGGCAGTCTGGTCACCAATGCGTCCTCCTTTAGTCTGGCGGAAAAGATGGACAAAAAAGGCACAGTGCTCAATGCGGCCTTTGCAGTGTCGGCATCCTTCACCTTTGGCGGCCACTTAGCACTGACCCTTGCCTACGACAGCCGGTATGTGCTGCCCATGATCGTGGGGAAAGTGGTCTCCGGGATCTGCGGCGTGGTGCTGGCACTGTTGCTCTACAAAGGCGATAAAGAGGCTGTACAGGAAAATACAAAATAAGAGAAACCGGGTGTGTCCCTGGCGATACCATTTGTATCTCCCAAGAGACCAACACCCGGTTTTGTTTTTTGTTTTACTTTCCCAGGATATCATGAATGATCGCTGTGCTGTCCAGTATGCTTACGGTGCCATCGCCGTTCACGTCGGCACGCAGGAACTTCTCGATGGTCACGGTATCCGTGAAGCTATTGTAGGTGCAGTTGTACATGTTGTAAGCAAGCTGTGCATCGTTGGCATCTACGATACCGCTGTTGTTTACATCCATGTTGTAAGCTACCTCCGACCCACCGCCTGCTTGCAGGGTCATGGCATCTGCGTTGACCATCGGTGCTTCTGCAGCAATGACCAAGGTACAGTAGCCGTTGTATCTTGCCGACCAGAACAAATAGCTTCCATAATATACATATGTCCGGTCTGCCATCTTTTCGCAGGGGATAAAGATCCGCCAAACTCGTGTGGAAGACAGATCCAGATAGTGCAGCACCTGTACATTGTCCAGCTTGAGGGTTTTGGTCACGGTGATCTCGATGGTCCCTACCTCCACATCGGCTGCCGAGATCGTGTAGCGGTTGCCGCTTTCCGCCACGGTAACTGTACGACCGTTTGCCTTAGCAGTCACAGTGTAGGTGTATTTGTCGTCCTTGTTGATGGTGAAGGTGTAGTCACTGCCGGGCGTGGCACTGGGAGCGTAGGACAGATCGCCAATGTCTCCGGTCACGGTAACGATGGCGTTGGTCTGCACGCTGGTGAAGGTGACGAGAATATTGTCCGTGATGCTGGTGCCGGGGATCGTGATGGTGGAGCCGTCGGCGGTGCTATCCACGGTCGCAGCGGTGCCGTCGTACTGGATCGAGCGCACGGAAACGCTGTAGTTCTCCTTTGTTGGCAGATCAAACGAATACGCTGTCCCGTAGGTCGTGGTGTCCGTGGGCATGGCTGTTGTGTGGTCATCCCACTGGAAAAAGATCTGGAACTGCTTTGGCGCCCGCCTTGCCTCGATAACGAGCGGTCCGGTCACGTTTTGGATCTTGTATGTGGTGGCATCCACCGGTACGACGGTGACGGATTCGCCGTTCATGGTGGCGGTGATCTCGTAATCATAGTACACGTTTTCGCCAACGATTTCGAAAATGTAGTCCTCTCCGTAGGCGACGGTCGTGCTACCCTGGAAATATTCCGGCAGAGTCACATTCTGTCTGGGCGGCGTGATCGCAAGCACTGCGGTGCCGTTGACGATGGTGGCCTGTGTTAGATCCTGGGTGGCGGCATCCTTTGCTTCGCTCAGCTTGGCAGAACGCAACGTAATTGTGGTGGTGCCACTTTTGGTCGCCCGGAACGGGAGCTTGTAGAAGCTTTTTGCAGTACCAAAATCTGCCAAATGCAAAACGCCATCCTGCACCACCGTCTCGGCGGAATGGAGCACGCTGGCACCATCGGGCAGCTCTGCGACATCCTGTGCGAAAACAAAGAAAGCGGGATCAAACTGCAGCTGTAGCTCGGCGGCAGCAAACGCATGATCGGATTCGATCTGGAGATAGATGGTATCCCCCTCGCACAGGGTCGTGGCCGATGCGGTCATCGTTACGGTATAGTCGGCAGCCGTGGCACCGGAGCCAGCCGGGACTAAGGTGAAATTGTTCCAAACGGGATCCTCCCAACCGGATGTGCTGGGATCGTGCACGATCTGCAAGCCAGCTACGTCGTAGGGCAACGCATTTCTTCCGGATAGGCTGGGTGCGTTCCCCAAAAAGATCATTTCTTGCATACCCGAACAACTTGCAAATGCGGCATCCTCAATGCTGTTCACGCCGGCCGGGATGGTCACACTGGTCAGAGCAGTGCAATTGCCAAAGGCACCGGCTCCGATGGTGGTCAGACTTTCCGGCAGTACGATCTCCGCTAAGCGCGTTGCATTGGTAAATGCATACGTACCAATGGTCGTTACTCCATCGCCGACGATCAATTTTTGTATATTTTGCATAGAATCCGTCCATGGACTCATTATTTCTTCTTCGTTGGGATATATGGAATATCCCTCCATCGCACCGGTGCCGGTGATCGTCAGCGTCCCGGTATCGAGCAGGGACCACGCAAGGTCCGTACCGCAGGTACCGCTTGTATCTATCGCCGCTGTGGATATAGGCAATATGCACAAGAACAGAGTCAGTATCCATACAAGCAGTAGGCGTGGTTTCCTTTTGCGTACCATAAAAGATCGATCCTCCTTTGATCGTAAAACCGCAAAATACGTCAAATTTCTCTAAAGTCAACTCTAAACATCCGATATTTTTCGTCATTATTATACATCGTACAAGGAGATGTGTCAAGAACATCTTTGTTTATACACGCAAATTCTGTTGTTTGCACAATATGCAATAGCGAATTTTGTGTGTATTCGCCAATTATTAAATTCTATTTAGTAATGCAATGGCGATTTTTCGAACATGTATTCCTTGCGTTTGCATATATACTGCATATACAACGAAAGAAACAGGTCCAGTTGGTGTACACAACGCACATAAATCCTGTCGAAGGGTATTGCCTTTTGACGGAAAATGTAGTATACTGTATCCAGTAATACCTATCCAAAATACTGGATACATAATTGGCAATTGCAAATCGGATAGATTTTTAGACAAACGAAAGGTGGATCACAAATGCATATCACATATACCGAAAAATACAAGCTGTTCCGGATCCAGACGCCGGAGATGGAATATGCTTTTGCCGTAAACGAACTTGGCGAACCGGTGCATCTCCATTGGGGTGCGCCGCTGATCTCTGAAGACGACTATGCCCTGCTGCTGTCGGATGGGTCTATGCGGACCGGTGTGTCTCATGGCTACAATGCGGGCGAATATCGGTTTGGCGCACCCTTTGATTATGCTTCCCCGGCACTGCGGATCCGGTTTCCCGATGGGGTGGAATCCCTGCGACTGGTGTATCGCTCCCACGAGATCTTCGACGATCGGTTGGAGGTGGTGCTGACCGATGCGTTCTATCCGGTCACGGTGAAGCTATCTTACCAAACCTTCGCCGACCTGCCCATTTTGGCACGCTCTGCGGTGATCGAGAACCACTGCGACGGGGAGATCGTGCTGCGGACGGCCATGAGTGCGACCTTACAGCTGCCGCAAGCCAGAGAGTATCGTCTGACCCACTTTGCCGGGGACTGGAGTGCCGAGTACCAGCGGCAAGAGACACTGCTGACCCAATCGAAGGTCGTGCTGGAGACCACCTGTCTCACCGATGCGGCGTTCCACATCGTGCCGTTTTTTGCACTGGATGACGGACACGCTACGGAGAGCACCGGAGAGATCTATTTTGGTGCGCTGGGCTACAGTGGGGATTTCCAGATCATCGCCGAGACCCAGCATATGCAGGACCAAAAGCGCACCAGCGTGACTTTGGGGATCAACGAGCATACGGCGGAGATCCGGCTGCAACCGGGGGAAAGCTTTACCACACCCAAGGCATATGCCGGCTTTTCCGATCATGGCTTTGCCCACATGAGCGAGATCCTCTACGACTGGCAGTTTGATCACATCCTGCCCCGGACAGATGCCATCGACAAGGCCCATGCGGTGCGGCCGGTGATCTACAACACCTGGTATCCCTATATGTTCTCCATCGACGAACAGAAGCTCATCGATTTTATTCCCAAAGCAAAGTACATTGGTGCGGAGCTGTATGTCATCGACGACGGCTGGATGCAGGGGCGTGTGAACGACAAAACGGGGCTGGGCGACTGGGTGGTCGATGCCAAGCGTTTCCCCCACGGGCTATCCTATATCGCCGACAAGGTACACGAAGCGGGGATGCTGTTCGGGCTTTGGGTAGAGCCGGAGATGGTGAACCCGGATTCCGATCTGTACCGTGCCCATCCGGACTGGGTTTTGCAGGAGCCAAATCGCCCTCTTTCTCTCCAGCGGACGCAGCTGATCCTGGATATGTCCCGAGACGACATCACCGATTGGGCCATCGACTGGCTGGACAAGCTGATCGTGGAGGCAAAGCTGGACTATCTCAAGTGGGACATGAACCGGGAGGCCACCGAGGTGGGCGTAGACAAATGGGAACGTGGGGTCGCCTATCGCTATATGCAGAACATCGAGCGGATCTGGCAGCACCTACACGAGAAGTTCCCCCATTTGCTGCTGGAAAACTGTGCATCCGGCGGTGGTCGGGCGGACTATGGGATGCTGCCCTATGCGGATCGCATGAATCGTTCGGACAATGCGGATCCCATTGACGTGATGCTGCTGCACGAAGGGTACACGACCCTGTTCGTGCCCAAGCTGGCGGGCGGGGCTGGCAACGTATCGCCGTCTCCCAGCCATGTGAACAAGCGCACGATCCCGCTACCCTACCGGATCCACAGCGGCATGACCGGCTCCATGAGCATCGGCGTGAACCTGTTGCACTCGGATCCGGCGGAGTTAGATGCCCTGCGAGAGGCTGTGTGTCGGTTCAAGGCGCTACGGCCGGCGTTGCAGGATGCCTATGTGTATCGCATTGCCTCAGCCAGAGAGAATCCCTATTCGGTGCTGCAATATGTGAAGCGGGACCGGAGCCAGTTCACGGTATTCGCCTTTGCCCACGGGATGCACCACTGGGACAAGCAATCGCCCCGGTTCCGGCTATATGGTTTGGATCCGCAAGCGATCTATCGGAACGAAGAGGGTGTACGGCTGAGCGGTGCGGCGCTGATGCGTAGTGGTGTGCGTATTGCGATGTTTGGCGATTATTACAGCTATATGGCGACATGGGTACGGGAAGATCGATAGGGGGATTCCGTAGAGTGGCTTTATGCGTGGGAGCTGCGTAAAGGAGATTGTAATGTCAGAACCCTATTACAAGCCTTGCAGAGAGCTTGACATCTGCAACGAGCTGATAGAAAAATACTTTAATACACAGCAATATGAAAAGAGCTTTGAGGGGCATTTGGCTCTTGCCGAGCAGGGCTATCCTCTTGCTGAATGTCAGATCGGCTACTTCTATTACGACGGTCTCGGCGCCCCAAAAGACCTTGAGAAAGCGGTCTATTGGACACGCAGAGCCGCCGATCACGGTGACCGTGACGGACAATGCAACCTTGCCTGGTTCTATGAGGATGCCATAGGCGTAGAACGTGATGTGGAACAAGCAATCTTTTGGTATCGAAAGGCAGCTCTGCAAGATCACGACCTTGCCATCGAAAAGTGCAAAGAGCTTGGTGTCGATCTGAACGCTCCGACAATTGACCGTAAGGTTATCCGCAAAGAGCTTCAATGCAGAATCTATCCCCTTGGCTATCTTGAAAGATACAAGTACACGGTAATCTGCACTTCCTATCAAGGAAAGTGGATCCTTTCAAAGCACAAGAAGCGCAATACTTGGGAAACGCAGGGTGGTCATATTGAGGATGGCGAAGCTCCACTTGAATGTGCTCGTCGTGAGCTTTTTGAGGAAAGCGGAATTAAGGATGCCGACATCTATCCCGTGTGCGATTATTGGGGGTTCAACCGTCAAGCCTGCGCCAATGGGATGGTATTTCTTGCGGTGGTTCATTCCCTTGGCGTGCTTCCCGAAAGCGAAATGAAAGAGATCAAACTATTTGATACGCTTCCCGCCGAGCTTACTTATCCGCAAACTTCACCGAAGCTGTATGCGGAAGCGGAAAAGCTCATACATACATTGTAAACGAATATAGATAAATGATTTTTCGATTGTATATATAAGGCTTGAAGATAAGCTGATTATTACAGACCTGGACAACACACTTTTGAGAAACGACAAAAGCATATCAAAATACACCGCAAAAGTCCTTGAAAGAATCCGATCAAAAGGCTACTTAGTTGCATTTGCCACGGCTCGTTGGGTGCGTCATATCTCACTTCGTCGAAACAATAAAACCTGATATTATCGTTTCAAATGGCAGCACTACAATTCGTGTTCATGGTGAAGTTATCTACAGAAACTTGCTGTCTGAAAAAGATGTTGAGACAATCATTACAATGTGCTATGCGTTCACCGATGGCAAGGCTTTAATCACCGTAGAAGGAGAAAAATGGCGTCGTTATGCTACTGGTAACTCTGACAAGGAGACCGCATTAAAAACGCTCGTAGAGCATATCGGCATGGATCTGTACGATGTTGTTGCGTTCGGAGATGATAAATGATTGGTGGATGCTGAAGCTCGTCGGAACCGCTGTTGCAATTTCTAATGCTATGACGAAGTGACAGCTGTTGCAGATCACATTACGGAGGGCAACGACCAAGACAGTGTTGCAAAGTTTTTGGAAAGGACAATACTTGCGTATGAGGAAAAAGACTGTGAAGCAAAGGAACGTATTTGTTTCGGTATACGAGTACCCACAAAATAGTCGAAAGTAATGCGCCATAGTGTTGTACCGTCTCTGCCTATTCTTGCAATCAAGACCTCCGTGAGGAGAGCGACGCCATGGAGAAGTTTGCATAGCCCACCTGTAAGGATTTCAATCAACGCCCTCCGTGAGGAGAGCGACGACATGTACACGCTATAGGGACTACAGTCAAGCGATTTCAATCAACGCCCTCCGTGAGGAGAGCGACAGCTGGGGAAGGGGTCAAGGAGCTGGGAGACGAATTTCAATCAACGCCCTCCGTGAGGAGAGCGACGGTGTAGCTGGTAACGTAGGTATGTCCGAGGAAAATTTCAATCAACGCCCTCCGTGAGGAGAGCGACTACCGGCGACCCGATCTATGACCGCATTTTTCGATATTTCAATCAACGCCCTCCGTGAGGAGAGCGACTACCGGCGACCCGATCTATGACCGCATTTTTCGATATTTCAATCAACGCCCTCCGTGAGGAGAGCGACTTATTGTTTTTCGATAAAAAGTGATGTGAGAACAATTTCAATCAACGCCCTCCGTGAGGAGAGCGACGTGGAAACTTACTTCTGGTGTAGCTACAACGAAATTTCAATCAACGCCCTCCGTGAGGAGAGCGACGAAGGAAATGCTGGAAATGATGTACACATTCCGGATTTCAATCAACGCCCTCCGTGAGGAGAGCGACGAAAACGTATGAGTTTGATGTTGAGCCGTACAAAATTTCAATCAACGCCCTCCGTGAGGAGAGCGACGGATCCGGCGGTTGTACCGGAAGGCTGGATGTATTTCAATCAACGCCCTCCGTGAGGAGAGCGACTACTGGGCGGCTGCTGGGTGTCCGGGGGAAGCATTTCAATCAACGCCCTCCGTGAGGAGAGCGACCGGGCGTATGTGCGTGGGGAGGTACGGCGTGAAATTTCAATCAACGCCCTCCGTGAGGAGAGCGACCTGGGCGATCTCATGCTCTGCCGCCTTTTGCCGATTTCAATCAACGCCCTCCGTGAGGAGAGCGACGTGGTGCGCTTTTCGATCGCTTATCCGGTGTCAATTTCAATCAACGCCCTCCGTGAGGAGAGCGACATACCGTGCTGGAAAGACGGCAAAATACAGAAGGATTTCAATCAACGCCCTCCGTGAGGAGAGCGACTGGCACGGTAACTGCGACCAAGCCCAAGTTCAAGATTTCAATCAACGCCCTCCGTGAGGAGAGCGACGTTGCGAAATGTGTGGACGGACGGGAAATGTTGATTTCAATCAACGCCCTCCGTGAGGAGAGCGACACAATAGCGATTCGTCCATTCGGATAGTCACGAATTTCAATCAACGCCCTCCGTGAGGAGAGCGACAGCAACAGTATACAAGATTACACCTGTTTATTGGTGCGTACTTTATGTATACTGCGCATTTTCTATATAACGTAGGCTTTCCTATCGCTATATATATTCTTAAAATGCTGCTTTTCCAGGTGCGAATATATGCGTGTTTTTCTGGTTACTCCCTATTCGCACCTGCGGATTGGCATGCATCTAAAAGATCAATGGTGCTTCTACCTGTATTGCTGTGTCGATCCCCAAAGTCTCGATCTTCTCTGTATAATGATTCCCAAGACGATAAAATCGTACACTATCCTTTTTTTCATTGATCTCTTTGCCTATTCGGCTTTTTAACAAAAGATACTGTGCCTGGTCTACTACACATTCAAATACAGAATTCTGTACCCGTACACCATAATCCGTACATACCTTGGCTACACGCCTTAGTCGCTTTGGACCGTCTTTCGTATCCAGGCTAACATCGTATGTGACCAGAATCAGCAATTTATCACCTCACTTCCAGAAAAATGGCGGATAGGCATCTATGTCGTCTCGCAGCCATCGTGCGAACAACAACGCCTGTGCATAGGCGACCAATCCCCAGGGGATCTTTTCTTTCAAAAATGGATGCTGTATTTCCTCCTGTTTTTTCATTTGCCATGCAGACAAATACTTTTTCCATCCAGTATCCTGTAGCTCTACAGCACCGTTTTCTTTGATTACAAAATCATCTGGTGTGATCTTTCCCAAGTTGATCTGTGTAAGAACGAAGCGATCTGCCAATGGTGCTCGCAGTTCCTCTAAAAGATCCAGTGCTAAGGAACGCCGACCAGGTCGTTTTTGGTGCAAAAATCCCACATACGGGTCCAACCCAACGCTTTCTATGGCTCCACGTATATCATGTTCCAAAAAGCTGTATGTCAATGACAAAAGCGCATTGACACGGTCTGTTGGTGGTCGTCGATTGCGATCCTGAAAGCAAAATGTTTCCTTGTTTCGTAAAACCATTTCGTCAAACGCAGAAAAATATGCTTTTGCTGCAATACCTTCCACGCCCATCAAGGAACCGATCGTATCTGCTACATCGATTTTCAATAAGGACTCTTTTTGCACGGCGATCGCTTCCCGCAGCATTGGTTCGTTTACCCGCTCTTTGTGATCTCGCAAAACACGTTCCAATGTCCAGCGGGCATTGTATATTTTCCCTTGCAAAAATGCTTTTGCTGGTTCTATAGAACGTACCGGGTCTGCAGCCAACAAAAATTGCTTTTCCCGCAGCAGTACATTGCCATGGACAGGACCACTTACTCTTGCCAAAAGATCGCCCTTTCGAGAAATAAAGCACAGTTCGATGTTTTGCTCTGCACATTTTCCCATTAAGGCAGGACTGACACCGGCATAATTGAAGCATACGATCCCAGATAGATTGTGTAGTGGTACCTGTGCGATGGTTTCCTTATCCCTTTGCAATACGACCGTTTCTCCATCTAAGCGCAAATAGGCATCGGCTGTTGTGACATACAGCGTGTTCAATAGCTTCTTCATGATTCCGCCAACACCTCCTGTACATATTGGCGTACAGAGCGTTTTGTCAGTATATCCGGCTGACAGCTCTCACGCAGAGAACAGTTGACACAGGTTTTTCTTCGCTTGACTTTGGGTGTATATCCTCGCTGCATCAGTCGGTGCATTTCTTGAAAAGCTTCTGTGACCTCCTGTCGTAGTGTATCGGTGATCGCATATTCTTGCCGTCTGCGAAGCTCACCATAATATATCGCTCCCTCCGGTATGTTCGTGCAAAACATTTCCTCTAAGCACAGGACCTGGCCACATAAGTGCCATAGATCGGCATCATCCGGCCGTCCATGCTTATATTCTACCGGATAGATCCGGTATTTTCCTTCTTTGCCAAAGATGGAGACACCATTCTCATCATCCCGGATCAGTTCCACCATATCGCATACGCCGCTTACACCGAGGTGGGACGAAGTGACCTTCATCCCACGGGAGAACAGTATTCTTCCTCGTTTCTCGGTAAAGCCGCTGTCGTGTACCTGCTCATGCATGAGATCACCAGACACCGTCAGCGCATTGTCCTGCCACTGTGCCTCGATATGGACAAGTGCCCACCTTCTGGGACAATATTTGTAGTGTTTGATCCCCGATAATAGCAAGTAGTCATCAGATTCCATCGATCACCTCATAGGCCAGATCCGGCAGTGTATGTATGGTGATGTCATAATCCTCCACAGACATGGCATTTTCCACCCCCACTTTGCGTTGGATCTCCAGCAGCCGATGCACCTTTGCTGGTGCATACTGGCCGATCTGGTTGTTGTGTGTCCACCAGATCAGCTTGACGACTTCCATACTGCCGGAGGGACGGGCAGAGGTCTCATCGTTCACAAACAGGGTACGGAGTGCTTCCTTCAGCTTTTCGGCATCTTCAGCCGTGAAGCCGGTTTTCTTTGCCTGCTGTACATTGATCGAGCCATAGGTGACATACAGTCCAAAATCCACTCGATGCTTCATACCCATGGTGTCAGCACCCTTTTTATCTGGATCCTTACCCGTTTCCAGATTCACGGATTTGGTGATCTGGGTGGAAGTGATGTTGACCGGGTCTACACTAAAGGCAGACTGGATCGTAACCGGTCCTCGAATCCCAATGGACACCGCATCGCTTCCCTCTCCTTCGTCTTCCGATTTCTTATTCTTTTTGGAATCCTTAAAGGAAAATACCTGTCCGAAAGCCCGTACATCCAACCAAGTCTCGCAGGCTTTTTCACCAAATTCGTCACGGGACAGGTTTTTGAGTGCTTTGCAGCCATCCACACGATCCTTCAAGGAACGACAGGAATCTGCACGCCGGTCATCCGACTGCACGAATATAGATTCGCCAGCATCCAGCAAGCGGTTGCGGATCTTTCGCTTTAAGCATACATCCGTCACTTCGCCAAACCCGCAATAATCGGTGCGGGGTCTGTTTCCATCCAGCGGGTCGCCATTGGGGTTGGCATTTTTGGCAGAAAACACCAGTGCGTAGTCAATTTTATTCTTCAGTTCCATATATTCAGTCCTCCTTCTTTTTTGTCAATTCATAGCGTTGGTTGTGATAGCCTTCCAGAAAACGGGGTGTGAGAGGTGCATTGCTGGACAGTTCACCATTTTCGCCCAGAGCATACACAGCATCCAACATTTGTCTGTAGTATTCTCGCACCTTTGGACTTTTGATCTTGGCAAAATAGGGTTCCAGTCGGCTTCGCAGGTTAGCCCAGGTCGTGGCAGGTCGCTGCTGCATGGCGGTAAAATACCGTACAGCATTGGTTTGACGGTCATCTGTCTTATCATTCATAGTTGGCGATTTCATAGCCAGCAATTCTACAAAATCAGCAATGGCGGTTAATCGTCCAAATAAGTAGCTGCGATCCTTTTCTGTAGTATTGAGTGACAACTGGTATTCCTCCTCATGGTTGCGTGTATTTTTTAGCATGGCAAGGGTGACTGAAAGTGATTTTTCCCATTCCCGTCTTGACCATTTGGCATTATTGTTCACCGTTTTGGTAAATCGCAGTGGGTTGAGAGCACGGTGGTATGCTGCTTGTACATAGGAATAAGGTATTGTTTTTTGATTATAGATGCATGACAGCAGATCCAAACGCAAACGACGTACCTGTTTGGTAATAGATTTTGATGCTTGCTTATCCTGTTTTGCTATTTGCATATTCTCTTTCCCATATACGGCACAACCGATCTCATAAGGCGTGGGTGTGGCTGTGCATATATATGACTCGTTTTTTCCATCGTGACTACGATACAAACGAAAGAAACAATGTGCATACCAATAGTGGAGTCGTTCCAAATAAGTACGACCGTCCAGTTCTTCCCAGAAGTTAATGGACATACGACCTGTGGTAGCTGCAATCATACCCAGCATGGCAATGGTTGAATTTCTTTGGTATCCCGGTACATCCCGTAGCCCAAGTATAGTACGATTCAGTGCTTCAGCAAAAGCATCATCGGTATCCAGTACTGGTACCTCACTAATTTCATCTTCATCGTCTTCGATCCTTTTGATCTTACAGCATTGTACATTCCAACACAAAAAGTACATACCATATCGCTGCCCCTCTTGTTGTTTGCTCGCAGATTTCTTCGCTGGCTGACTCACTTTTTCTTTATCATGTTGTTTCAGTCCCTGATATTGGATCAACCATTTGAGTGTGTTGTGGATCTTGGAAGAAGATAGATAACCAATCCTGCAAGCTTGTTCTGCATCACAAAATCTACCTTTGAATTTGAATTCATTGCCATCAATTTTTGATGAAATAAGCTTAGCGTTACCATCTACTTTGGGATGCGTTTTTGGAACAAGTTCAATATCCCCACTGGCATATGAGAAATCTGTCTCTTGTATGGTGGAAACCCAATACTTCCTCCAACTTTCTCGAACCGCTGGCATCTCAGCAATGGAATTAAACTTTGACTCATTAGCATCGTATAGAAAAAACTCCACACAACTTTTATGAATTTCTTCCGGGAGCTTACTCTTTTTATTTAACTTGATCACACCAGATTTCAATATATCTTGTACCAATGTTCCCTTTTGGAGATATGTATACAGAAGACATAATGCCTCTGGTACATCCTTAATATTCTGCCATTGTTCCAATTTGCTAAGGTACGCTTCTGTATATCTCCTATAATCTTTATCTGTGTAGTTTGTTAAATCACTTCCGACATAACCCAATTCTTCAACAAGCGGATAGGGGGCAGGAGTTGATCCTGTTCTCCCCTCTGCCTCTAACAATGAAGGAACAATAATCTTTCGATCGTTCTGGGACATATCTGCACGAATAAACGCACCATCCGCATCCAAATACACCTGTATGTCGATCTTTTTCGTAGTAAACCCAATCGGTGGTAGTGCTATCCCATCGTTTTGGATCGGAGCAGCATAATAGTTGTCATAGGTATCCAGTAGAGCCTGCATCCAGCTCATGCTTCCTCACCTTCTTCCATCGTATGCGGATACTTCTGTTCGAACTTCTTCATTTTCATAGGTCGGATATCTCGGCACAGTGAGCGGTCACATTGCCACGGCGGCAAAAATTCGATCACGCCATTTTTCATGACTGGTTTCCAGAATCGGGCAGACAGCATATTTCGTCCCGTTTCATCTGGATAGTCAAAGCCATGAAACATCATGCCCAACGGGATCTCGCCCGTGTTGTCGTATACACTGCTGCCTTCGCCAAACACACAGGGTTCTACATATCCCTGACATTCTCTAGTGCCAACAAATATATCCTTGGTACCGCCGATGCTCAGGTAACGGTTGGCTCTGGCAAAATGCTTGTTTTCGTTCCGATCCTTTGAGAAATCCTCTCGGTATTGGTTCCAGATAAAGTGTGCCTCCACCTGATAGGACACATCTCTCAGGTATGTATATACCGACAAGGTATTGCCTGCCTTATTATAATTTACCGGACGTATATTTTTAGATTCCATCTGGATAGCGTTCAGGATACGGACACTATCGATCACCCATGTAAACGTTGGCTCCCAGTAAATGCTTTCTGTGATTCCTTTTAAGGCCTGGTAGGTGGGAACCGGGTAGGTACATTTTTCTCCACCAAGCCTTGTGGCAGGATCGGTGAACAAACCATATTTGGCAGTCAACCGATACGTGATCGTGTTCTTATGCAGCATACATCTTGACACCTCCATTCATTCGATAAACAATAGATCTATATATGTTTTTTGCAAAGTCAAACCGGTTTCCCGATCATAGTATTCTTTTTGCAGAACGTACATTTCCCCATCTCGGATCGGGAAAATGATGCCATCCTGCACCAACCGACGAAAGGCTCCTTGATAGATCGAAATACTGTACTTTCCAGCCTGTCGCATATATCGGATCCGGTCTTCCATAGACAGCTCTGAGGACAACCGCCGATACAGCGCTTCGCCTTCTTCACATGGAACCAATACACTGTACGTGATCGCATCGATCACATGGAAGTTTTCGCCTGCTGTACGATACGCACCGCACATAGGAAGCCTTTCGGGAATAGCATCCGGTCTCGCTTTTTCATTTTGTCCAAACAGGGATACTAAATTATTTTCGCAAATTGCAATAGCAAGTTGCAATAGTTATCAAAAACGTAACAAAGCATAG
>CAYXBQ010000002.1:0-191794 GCA_964463375.1 uncultured Ruminococcus sp.
TTTTGATTTCTTGTTACCGTTATCGGTAGTGCAACTTCATTTTACAATGCGCTAAAATCAACAAAACTCAAAATTTGCAAAAAAAATCGAAAAAACTTCTAACGAAACGGTGTGGTCGTGAGTTATATGTAGTGCAAGGATAAAAAACAGGAGTTGTTTGAAATGAAAAGACAAATTACTCTCTTGCTGATTGGATGCATAATTTTATCTTGCTTATGTGTTCCGATCAGTGCATCAAGTACAGGAAGTTGCGAACTGTACCGTTGGACTAACATAACGTATATTGACGGATGCGTCACTTTTGTTGGAATCAGCGGCAACTACAGCATGATAATTTCCGGAGCAAGTGGTGTCAGCAAGATTACTGCGACAGCAACGCTCTACTACAAAAATACAAGTGGTAAGTGGATAGAAATCCCAAAAAGCTGGACATATTCAGTCAATGATGATGAGCTAATCATTGATGAGGATTTCACAGGAGTCAGCGGACGTGAATACAAGGTTGCACTTGAAGCTACCGTCTATAAAGATGGATACGGTGAACCGGTAAGCAAGACATCATCGAAAACTTGTCCGTAAAATTGATGTATTCGAGTGTATGCGCAACACTCGTTACATATGGTGGTTATCTTTATACACTTAAGAAAACGCTGATTAAGGTTGAAAAACGTACCAAAAAGACTATGAATTCAGCCTTTTTGGTGCGTTTTTATGAATAAACCAGCGTTTATTTAAGAGCCTAGAAAGGAGGACACATATGCGGCATAGATCCGTTTTTGCACTGGTACTATGTATATTTTGCATCGGGTATGCTAATATCGGTTGTACACATACCGAAGAAGAACGTACGGATTTCACGCATACAGTCACAGAGGATAACGTCGTAAAAGAACCGGATACTGTGTACCACTGGGCACAGCCTTCCATTTTTGAAGATATGGCTCCTGTGATCACGCAAAAAATAGACCCAGACAGCTTTTTTACAGAGTACGCTCTGCCGGAGACATGGGAAGATGCTGTTGACTGTTTTTCTTTTCATGATATTGTAGAGGATGAGAATCTTCTGTATGGTACCTATTATCTTTCTGGGGATGGAGAGATACATAAAATATGTACGGATGTGGCGTGTCGAGAAGATCTTACAGCGGTCTGTACCCATCTGACAAGTCAAGACACCGTGCATTCCGCTGTATGGTATGAGGATAGTCTCTATTATATCGGTACTACGGTATCGCAACCATCCGGGAAAACCGTGGAGTGGTTTATTTTGCGTTGGAAAAACGGAGCGGATTCTTTTGAAAAGCTCTTTTCGTCCGACAGACTGCTGACAGAGATCCAGTTTCACAAGGGAATCTTGTATCTCAAAGCACCACGCAACTATGTGGGAGACAATTCCATATACTATGCTGTCAACATCGATGCAGCGGTGTATACAGAAATAGAGGCAGATGGATCGGTGTACCGGTTTGGCAAAGATGCAATTGTGAAGATCGATCAGACTGGTGCCTATTTTACAAACCGCTTTCTGGAGACGACCGAAAAATGTTGTGCGGATAAATATCTTGGACAGGTATATGGTGAATGTTATTATTACATCCAGGAGAAAACGCTGTATCGAACCAAACTGGGAACAAAGGGAAAATCCCAAAAGCTCATACAGGATGTGGCATTCTTCACGGTATGGGACACAGAGATTCTTTATATGCCGGATACGGGAGAAGAAGCAGAAACCTTGTTTTATTATCAAGAATACGAAAGCAATGATGGCATAATCACCATAACCAATGAGAAAGCACCATATACTGGTTTTCGAAATAGAGAAATATGGTGTGCTCAGATGGGTTCTGATGGGCAGATCAAGGAGAATCGAATGGTTTATAAGCCGCAGAATAACGAATGGATCCAAATGTACCAAGCAGAGTATTCCTATGGAGCAGGGGTACAGATAAAAACAGTAACAGCCGGCGACGGTGCATACATTCAGTATTATGAGAACCATTATTGGATCGACGGAAAAGGTGTACGGGATATTGGAAGTGTAGTAAGCAAAATCGATGCAGGCAGAATTAAGTAAACACTGATTCAGGTTGATCAGCGTTAACTTAAGTAAACATTGAGGTTATATAGTATGAGCAAGAATAAACGAATTTGCAGTATTCTTTTGGTGATTTGTTTGGTATCGTTTTTTGGTTGTGAAACCACACAGGATGGTTATGCGTTTGCAGATATATATGTACTCATGATGAATGATAGCATGGGTGTGCAAAAATACAATATATTAACCGGTGAACAAACACCACTTTGTCCCGATCCGATCTGTACGCACACAACCGACTCTGCGTGTCCGTTTGCTTCCGCATCCATGCTTCTCATGGACGAAAGTGCATTATATTTTGTACAGGATGGAGTCATCTATTATGATGAGCAGATCGGGGATCATGTTCTCCCACAATCCATCATGCGGTATGATTTCGACAAAGGCAAGGTGAAAGTGCTTTGTACCATAAACGGCACAAAATACGAAGGCTTGCAGGGAAGGTTGATCCACGCAGATCATTCTATCTATTTTTCCGTAAGATCAGCAGACGATACGAACGAGACTTTTGATTTATGGAAGGTGAAAGATTCCGGCGGTACTCCGAAAAAGTGTGGGATCACCACAAGCTGGACTGCCGGTGGTGTCTATGCTGGGTATGCCTATTACAGTGATGTGACCGGTGTGTATCGCATTGACATGCAGAAAAAGGTATTGGAGTATCTCGTTCATGCGGAAGAAGGGAAAACCGTAGCGATCTATATCATGGATCAAGATGGTGGTGCCTATTGTGTCGAAAACAGTCGATCCGGGTCGGCGGTCATCTATATGAAAGCGGGGGAAGAGCCTGTTCGTATGCTGGAAGGCGTAGACATTTCCTATTTAGCCATAGCGGGAGATACCCTATGTTATAGTGAAGGAAATGATCTGTATACGATCTCACAGGATAACAAGAATACAGAATTGTTATATGCAGCAGAGGAACAAGAAAATATCTCCCAAATCTGGTCATGTGGTTTGGGGTTTGTGGCAAGATACAACAACGAGGAAACCGGGAGTAGCACCTTTGTGCCGTTGAAACCATATGCATAATAGGAAACTGATTCGATATGAGTTCAAGAAAATGACAGGAGAAAAATGGATTTGGGTTCTGATTGCCATATTGTTCTGTATAAATGGAGCCTATGCCATTTTCAACTCTGTACGTGCTGCCAACGATACGTGGGACTATTCTCATACGGTGGATACATATCCAGCATCCACCCAACACATCATCGATTCTGCATACGGGAATCTGCGTGAGTATGAGGTTGCCGGGATCTCGGAGGATTCGTATGCATGGAGGTATCAGAAACAGCTTATCCAGCAGTATGAAAAGGCGCAACAGTGCGTTCGTTTTACAGAATCATCGGTTCGTGGGTGGACTTTGTATTTTGAAGATCATACAGTGGATATACTTCTTTTCCTTGCCGTGATCCTTGTGGGTTCCACGATATTTCTTGGTGATCTAAGAAGCGGCTTTCACTGTATCATGCAAACCACAAAACACGGCAGACTACATAGTGCAGTAGCCAAAACGGTCGTATGGATCCTGCTTACCACAGGTCTGACCGCTACATTTACAACCCAGTCCTTTGCGATATATGGCATACGCTCCGGGTATTCCGATCTGCATAATGCGATCCAAATATTGGATGGCTTTAACACCTGTCCCTATACGTTTACGTTCGGGGAGTATTTCCTATTCTCCTTTGGGTATCGTTTGCTGGCTATGCTGGTCATGACGGCATTCTGTGTTCTCGTATCCCGATTTGTTCGCCATGTGGTGATGCTGTACCTGTGTGGCATTGGTTTTCTGGGGGTCAATCTGCTCCTCTATGCACTGCGGGTCTATACGGCGGACGATCTCATAAAGCATTTGAATATGATCGCAGTATCTTTTGCCCAGCCACTGGTGAGCAGATATCATGCGTGCAATCTCTTTGACCATGTCATGGATTTTCCTACCTTGGCGATTGTAGTTTACGGTATCGTGTTGCTGGCAGTGATCGTGGCATCCATTTTTGTACCCGCAAGAGCAGGGAGCGATCTTCCTATCCGCCCACAGAAGCGTATGTTTGCAGGCATACAAGAGAAGGCTGCTGTGCTGCGGAAGAAGGAAAATCCACTGCGGCATACCTATTCCTTTTCGCTTGTTTCTGTGGAGCAGATCAAGACATTCCTTACATCCTATACATGGATCGCTGTATGTCTGTTACTACTTATAAAGTGTACTGTCTCGTATGTGGAATTCAAACCAAACTATACGTTTACCGATGTCGCCTATCATGGGTATATGACACATCTGCAGGGAACTATTACGGAGGAAAAACGTGCATGGATCCAAAACGAGAGGGAATATATCGAAGACATTCTGGCACGTTCTGCCGAAGTGGATGCCGCCTATCAGAATCTGGAAATCTCTCTTGCTGAGTATCAGGAGTTCATGGAGCAACGTGAATATGCCACATCTCGTCAGGAGCTGTTCAAAACCATCGAAGATCATGTGCAATATATAGATGGAATGAAAGAGAGCGGTTATGAAGCCTGGTTTGTATATGATACTGGTTGGACGATGCTGTTCTTTTCCGATTTTGACTGGACATTATATGCAGTCCTTTTGCTGATGGGGGGTGGATGTTTTGCGTCAGAGTATGACAGCAGATCCTCGTCCGGCGGTTTTGTCCAGATCCTCCGAACGACTAAGTACGGTCGCAGAAAAACGTACATCGCAAAGCTCTTTGCTGGCATACGATCCTCGATACTATGTACTACTATATGGAACCTGATCGATTTTATATGGGTATATACTTCGTATGAGCTGCCGCTTCCGAATGCTCCCATCCAGTCCATAGAAGCATTTGGTAACTGGAAACCGGACATGACCATAGCGCAGTATCTGCTATGCTTGTATGTCGTCCGCATTTTCGCCGGGATCCTTTTTAGTGTTTTGGTATGTGCCTTATCGGGGATCCTCAAAAAACACATCTCCGTCGTAACATCGACAGTGCTCCTCACGCTTTTGCCATCCTTGCTATCCCGCATAGGACTGCGTGTATTTGCCTATTTCGATTTTACCAAACTGATGCAAGCCTCAGCGGTACTGTTGCAAGGGAGCGGGAGTATAGGGTTCGTTTGGGCTTTTGTGATGCTTATAATCCTCTTGCTGATTTTCACAAAAAGGAAGTGGTGTCATTGAAACTGCATTTTGATTCTCTCACAAAATCCTACGGCAAAAACCTCGCACTCGATCGTTTCACAGCTACATTGGAACCGGGTATCTATGCACTCCTGGGACCCAATGGTTCCGGTAAATCCACACTCATGAACATCATCACCGACAATCTAAAAGCGGACTCCGGCGAGATCACATATACCGGTGACGATGGTGTGACCGAAAATGTTCTCAAAATGGGTGTCCGTTTTCGGGAAAAACTCGGTTTTATGCCACAGTATCCGGGACTGTACCCAAACTTTACCGTGGAACGCTTCATGTGGTACATGGCAGCACTCAAAGGTTTGTCAAAGGAAAAAGCAAAAAAGGACATACCCGAAATCCTTGCTGCCGTGGAGCTGGACGATGTGCCAAGGAGAAAAATCGGTGCATTGTCCGGCGGTATGAAGCAGAGGCTGACACTGGCACAGGCGGTACTTGGTGATCCGGAAATTCTCATCTTCGACGAACCCACCGCCGGACTGGATCCAAAGCAGCGTATTGCCATACGAAATTATATTGCCAAAATTGCGTTCAATAAAATTGTTATTATCGCCACCCATGTGGTGCCGGACATCGAGTTTATCGCACGGGATATTATTCTTCTGAAAAAAGGTGTGATCGTGGATAATGCCCCGCCGCAGGAACTGATACGAAAAATGGAATGGAAAGTGTGGCAGGTATCTTGCACGGAATCGGACGTGCAGAAAATGCAAGAACGGTATCGTGTGACGAATATTGCCAGGGACGAAGAAACAGGAGCGGTACTGCTGCGGATCCTTTCGGAGACAATACCGACAAAAGAAGCTGGAGGGGTCATGCCAACGCTTGAGGATTATTATTTGTATGTGTTTGGGGATGGGAATTTCACAACTTGATTTGAACCGAATCTACATGATAAGGTACAGGTACAAATCGAAACCAAAGAAAACGAACTTTGGATAAGCATATTTGGTTGTATTTTTGGGAACGTTCCCTTGACAAACGGCGGAGAATGTGTTATAATCTAACCCAGTTAGATAAATGAGGAGGATCGCACATGGCAACGAAGGAACAGATCGAATATATCGTGCGAGAGCTGCCGAAAGCACATCCTGCCAATTTTTTCAAGATATTCAACGACTCCAACACAGGGATCGGCTTTGCCATCAAATTGCTCTACGCAGCAGAGGACAACCGCTTGTCGGCAGGAGCGATCAGTGAGGCAATGGGCGTTAGTACGGCGAGGGTCGCAGTGCTCCTAAAAAAAATGGAAGGCAAAGGCTTGATCACCCGTGAGAGCGACAGGACCGATGCACGTGTGACGGTGGTCTGTCTTTCGGAGACAGGGAAAACTGTCGCCACGCAAATGCAGGAGAATATGCTGGGACATATTTCGTATGTGATCGATAAGGTGGGCATGGAAAAGCTCAAACAGTTCATTGCGCTGTCCGTGGAAGTCAAAGCAGCTATGGCGGAGGGATTTTCACCGCCCATGGATCACACAGACATACAGGAATAGATCAGACCTCGGTCTGGTTTATTTTTGAACAAAAACCTAACTACGTTAGCAAGTTTTGAGATCACATGGTAAAAGCCAAAATACATGATCTCGATTTCACATAACAGGAGGATAGAAGATGATCAAACTACTGAAAAAAATGAAGCCGCAGGATTGGTGCTATGCACTGATCTGCATTGCGTTTATCGTGGTGCAGGTCTGGCTGGATATGACCATGCCTGATTATATGCAGGAGCTTACCGTTCTGATCGAGACACCCGGCAGTCAGATGCCAGAGGTGTGTAGAGCCGGTGGCATGATGCTGCTCTGCTCGCTTGGAAGTGTTGCGGCAGCTGTTATCACGGCAATCTTTTCGGCACGCATAGGAAGTGATCTGGGCTTCGCCCTGCGTGGAAGCCTGTTTAAGAAGGTGCAGAGCTTTTCTATGGAGGAGATCGGCAAGTTTTCTACCGCGAGCCTCATCACCCGTTCCACCAATGACATTCAGCAGGTGCTTATGTTCATCGTTATGGGCTTGCAAATGCTGATCAAAGCGCCCGTGACCGCCGTTTGGGCGATCTGCAAGATCGCAGATCAGGAATGGCAGTGGTCGCTGGCTACCGCGATAGGTGTTGTGATAGTGCTGTCGGTCGTTGGCATATGCATTACGCTGGTCCTGCCCAAGGTCAGAAGAATGCAAAAGCTGACCGATGACCTCAACCGTGTCACCCGTGAGAACCTGAACGGTCTGCGTGTGGTAAGAGCCTATAACGCAGAGGAATATCAGGAAAACAAATTTGAGAAGGCAAATGAAGAACTGACCAAGACCCAGCTGTTCCAGCAGCGTACCATGGCGTTTATGATGCCGACCATGATGCTGGTGCAAAGCGGCTTGATGCTGGCTGTTTATTGGATCGGTGCGATACTGCTTCGTGGCGTGAATACCTTTGACGGTAGAGTGACCATGTTTGGGAACATGATGGTGTTCAGCCAATATGGTATTATGATCGTCATGTCGTTTATGATGCTGGTCATGCCCTTCATGATGCTGCCCCGTGCTTCTGTTGCAGCAAGGCGTATCAACGAGGTGCTGGATACAGAGCCGACGATCCATAACGGCACTGTGACCGAGGGCAAGCCCGGCGTTGTCGGTGAGGTCGAATTCAAAAATGTATCTTTCCGGTATCCCGATGCGGAGGAAGCTGTGATCCGTGATATTTCCTTTAAGGCAAGGAAGGGCGAGACTGTGGCCTTCATCGGTTCTACGGGATGCGGCAAGAGTACCGTGATCAATCTGGTTCCGCGCTTCTACGATGTTACAGGCGGCGAAGTGCTGGTGGACGGTGTCAATGTGAAGGACTATGATGAGCACGCACTGCGGAATAAGATCGCCTATGTTTCGCAAAAGGCGACCCTTTTCTCCGGCACGGTTGCTTCCAATATTGCTTACGGCGATAACGGACAGCATGCACCCACCGATGCAGATATTGCCGATGCGATAGATACAGCGCAGGCAAGCGAATTTATTGAAAGTTCGCCCGAAAAATACGAGAGATATGTTGCACAGGGCGGTGCGAATTTCTCGGGCGGTCAGAAGCAGCGTCTTTCCATCGCCCGTGCCATTGCAAGAAAAGCGGAGATCCTCATCTTTGACGACTCTTTCTCCGCTCTCGACTATAAGACAGACCGTGTGCTTCGTAATGCCTTGGATCAAAAATGCAAGGATACCACCAGATTGATCGTTACACAGCGTATCGGCACGATCAAGGATGCAGATCAGATCATCGTGTTGGACGAGGGAAGAATGGTCGGCATCGGCAAGCATGAAGAGCTCATGCAAACCTGTGAGGTCTATCAGCAGATCGCACTTTCACAGCTTTCAAAGGAGGAATTGGCGTAATGGAAAAGAAAGAATATGAATTCGGTCAGGCACAGCTAAGACCGGTGCGTCGAGGTCCCGGTGGTCCTGGCGGCAGAATGGGCGGCGGCGAAAAGCCCAAGGATCTGGTCGGGACCTGGAAAAAGCTGCTCATCTATTGCCGCAAGTATATTGCTTTTATCGTGATCACACTTGTCTGTGCGATTGGGGGAACCGTGCTGACGCTGCTCGGCCCCGATAAGCTCTCGGAGATCACCAAGTATATTCAGGCAGGACTTTTTGACGGAAATGTGGATCTGGACGCCATTTTCAAGGTTGGGATCACGCTTGTCTGCTTTTACGCCGCAAGCTGGCTGCTCTCGGCTATGCAGAGCTGGATCATGGCAACCGTCACACAGCGTGTATCCAAATCCATGCGAGGCGATATTTCGCATAAGATAAACAAGCTTCCCATGTGGTACTATAACCGTACCACAACAGGGGATGTACTCTCCCGTGTGACCAACGACGTTGACACCATTGGACAGTCGCTCAACCAAAGCGTTGGTACGCTGATCACACAGATCGTGCTCTTCTTTGGAAGCCTGATCATGATGCTTGTTACCAACTGGATTATGGCTCTGACCGCCGTTGCAGCGACCTTGATCGGTCTTGTCATTATGCTCCTTATTATGAGCCGGAGCCAGAAATACTTTACTCGTCAGCAGCGGGATCTCGGTGCGCTCAACGGACACGTAGAAGAAAACTATGCAGGGCACACGGTCGTCAAGGCGTATAACGGTGAGGCGCAGGCAATCGCAGAGTTTGATCGCCTCAATACCAGTCTCCGGGACAGCGGCTTTAAGGCACACTGCCTTTCGGGACTGATGATGCCGCTGATGACCTTTATCGGTAACTTTGCCTATGTTGCCGTCTGTATCGTAGGCGGTACGCTTGCGCTGAACGGCAGCATTGGTATTGAAGTTATCGTGGCATTCATGCTGTATGTCCGCTACTTTACACAGCCCCTTTCGCAGGTCTCGCAGGCCATGCAATCCCTTCAGTCTGCGGCAGCAGCAGGAGAGCGTGTCTTTGAATTTCTCGAAGCTGAGGAGATGGAGGACGAGAGCAGCAAGACGAAGCGCCTTGAAAATGTGAAGGGTTCTGTTGAATTCAGCCACGTCAAGTTTGGCTATGAGGATTCGGATGAGACCATTATCCACGATTTCTCCGCCGTAGCAAAGCCGGGGCAGAAGGTGGCCATCGTTGGACCTACCGGTGCCGGAAAGACAACAATGGTCAATCTCTTGATGCGATTCCATGAGATCCAGGGCGGTGAAATCAAGATCGACGGCGTTTCCACCAAAGGTGTAAAGCGAGAAGATGTTCACGATCAGTTCTGCATGGTTTTGCAGGATACCTGGCTATTTGAGGGAACGGTCAGAGAAAATCTCGTTTATTCCACACCCAATGTATCTGATGCAAAGGTCAGGGAGGCTTGCAAGGCTGTCGGACTGGATCATTTCATTAGAACATTGCCCAATGGCTATGATACCGTGCTGACCGATCAGGTGAATCTGTCGCAGGGACAGAAACAGCAGCTCACCATTGCCCGTGCCATGATTGCGGATAAGCCTATGTTGATCTTGGATGAAGCGACAAGCTCCGTCGATACGAGAACCGAGCTCCAGATCCAGGAGGCCATGGACAAGCTGATGCACGGACGTACCTCCTTTGTGATTGCCCACAGACTTTCCACCATTAAGAATTCCGATCTCATCCTCGTTATGAAGGACGGCGATATCATCGAGAGCGGCAACCATGAGGAGCTCTTGGCAAAGGGTGGCTTCTATGCCGAGCTGTACAACAGCCAATTTGAACAAGCTACGGCATAAGGATATACGCATTTGATAGGTAACGATCGAACGTGAATACGACAGCGGCGGCACGAAAATAGCCAGCCATTACATGAACTCTGGCTTTTGGCGGTGATCCGGCTGCTGTCCGGTGTGCGTCAGTGCTGTTGTGGTAATGTACATATGCAAAAAACGTCAGTCTGCGTGGCTGACGTTTTTGTTGTGGTACCAATGTGGTTTATTTGGTGGGTACAAATACATGTGACATAGCCTATAGAGTGTTTGGAATAAATAAAATATAAAATCAAAATACACATATATGGAACAGCAGTGATGAATACAATATTGTTCTACATATTGTCGATGATCTTTTGTACGGCATATGGCTTAGCATATTTCATAAAGGCATCGCTTACAAAAATGGTGTTTGTCGCATATGGCTCAACCCACATTGCGGGATAGATAACAACTTTCTTTTGGCTTCTTGGACCAGTTGCCGTGATCTCATTATGTACGGTGATTTCACACCCAGATTGTTTGAGAATATTTGCCAATGGCATGATCATGTCTGTTTGTGTCTCTGGTTTGATAGGAGCTGTTTTTATTCCATCAACACCCCATTCAAGGAGCTGAAGGGCAGAGAAACGGTCGAGCATACCATGTATGTACTGATTCCTGTAATGCTTCAGACATTTCGAGCACGCAGAACCACAATCACAGGAACGTAACAGTTCCTTCATATCAGATAGTAATTCAACAATGGATTCAGCTACACTGACAGCATAACCTGCGCCACTTGATAGACTATCGTATAGATAGATATCAACATAGGAAGTATCAGATCCGGTTCTGAGGCGATAACCAGTGACAAGTTCGGTAAATTCAACATCGAGTTTTTTGCTTGCTACCAGTCGTAGCGCTTCTGCCAAGGATTGAGCGGCCCGACTTAGCCAGGGATTGTCATTTCGACGGGTATCGATCGTTTTACCGTCCATTGTGAATGTGAGAACCAGTATATCCGTTATAAAGTCATAACCTAGATTTACATTAAAAGCATTAGTGTGATTGCATCTTCTTTGCGCATACTTTGACTTATATGGTCTACCAATGCCTTTCAAAATGGAGATGTCATTACCAGGTACGGCGGCGCCACAATCTTTGCAAACCATAAAGCCCTTGTCATTTAAGCCTTTATTCAGCATAATGATTCGCTGATTTGTTCGTGAAGCAATTCGTATGTTCTTACAACCCGAGACAAGCGCCATTTCTTCAGCATTCGGTAGAGTGGAATACAATGGTTGTTGTACGGCAGTATATTCTTCTGTTATCTGCACATCCGGTATTGCTACTGCATTTTTAGGTGCAAAGCCCCATGGACGCATCATCTCTCTGGTGAGTTCCAGATTATAGTTACCACAGAATGGACAATGCTTTGTGTTTTCTTCCATCAGTCCAAACCAGCCACATGCAGAACAGGAGACTACCTGCTTTACATAATTGGGATCTTCTGTGTAGGCACGTGCCGGGGTATGGACTTGACCATGACGACGTTCACTTCCAGGACAATAGAACCCGCCAATTTGATAGGTTTGCTTATCAACAACAATTGCTCTGCCAGGAGCATATTCACCAATAGCCACATCAAGCCCACGGTCAACCGCATAGAGAATCTTTCCAGATGTATCTGGTATGTATGTACTTACGACATTCTTGGGGAATGAATATGTTGGGATGGCGCCTTTTTCATAGAGAGCATCGAGGAGAACTTTTGCGTCGTCTTCCTTAGCACCTTCGCCTACACCAAAAAGTTCGGGATGTGCTTGGCATTTTTCTTTGAGCGTCTCAAAGACTTTGATAAGTTCATCCACAAATACTGAGGAATGAAATGTTGTTCCGGCAGGTAAAAGGAGATTATCTTTACCAATATTGTAAGCAACGAGGTAGTGCTTGAAATCGTCCAGAAGGTCCTGAAGAAAAATAGCTGCAGGAACGGTATCAAGACTCATGTGATTTTTTGCGAGAAACTCTTGTAAAATGACCATAGTTAAATGGCGTTGGAGGAGTTTCTCACTTTTCACATCTATCCAAGGCTTGCGGGGATCACCACGGAACATGGGAATGGGGTTATGAAAGTACAATGTATCATGAGGGCCATCTTCACAGAAGGTGACGATCGTAGATAAACTGGATCCACGTCGACCAGCACGACCAGCTCGTTGTTGATAGTTTTCACGCATAGGAGGAATATTTCGCAGTCCAACTGCAACCAGAGAACCAATATCAATACCAACTTCCATGGTGGTCGTGCTGCTGAGGATATCGACAGGCATCTCACCATCTTGAATCAAATCCTGAAAACGCAATTCATATTGTTCTGTCTTACTCCAAAGATCATCACGCTGGTCTTTATGGGAAAGCTGAGCAGTATGTTCTTCTGTATCGATTACATGAATTGGTTCGCCTTGGAGCGCATCAGCAATGGGCTTTCTCCAGAAACTAAGGGCCTCGTATTCGTCGGATTCCATTTTGTGGATGTGCGTGGAACCGCAGCTGGGGCATTTGCCTTTGAGTAGGAATGCAGTGAGCTCGGAGCACTGCTCGCACTTATACCATACATGATTTACATCAAAACGAGGTTTAATTCTGGAAAGATCAATATATAGTTTGCCATTATCAGGTTGTGCTGAGTCCAGAAATGCTTCTTTCAATATTCGTTTCCAAGCCATCTCCGTTTCATTTCCGTCTTTCCATCCCATGATCTCTCGGATTGTTTTGGAAAACTTCCAATCCTTATCCAGTCCATAACCATCATAATTTGGACGAACCTTTAATCTAACTGTATCAGGGATGGTATGACCAAGAGCAGTAGACGTATCGCAGATCGATAACATCCAAGCATTGAAGAATGCCAGAAATTCCTCATCGGTAACTGATACATGATTTTCCTCAAGAGCATCAACTGCATCAAATAGAGCTTGATCAGTAGGCTCAATCCAACTCGTAGCAGAGTCATACAAAGTGTTATATCCACCTGCAAATAATCTAAGAAGATATTCTTGCATTTGTACAGGTGCGTTCGCAATTGTAAATCGTGGCGTATAGTCTTTTCCTCGTTTTACATATCGATTGTAACTATTTAGCGCAGAAGCACAATCTTCAGCGAATTTTGTACGCTCAGGTTCATGGAATATTTGCACATGACGCTGACCGGTGACAAGACAGAAGTAGTCGTACAGCGAATTCATAGATTGTTCGACTGCTTGTTCTTCCATCAATTTGATGGCAATTGCGAACAACTGTCTTGCAGCGGAAATGTCCGAAGCATCCGACATATCTCTAGCCAGCTTTGCTGCTCGTTGACGGCTATCCGAGAATAGCAAAACTTTGCGTCCCTCGTTAGGAAACCGATCAGGATCATTATCCTTTCCTGGTACCGCAGGCTGTATTTGGAACTGCGACTTGATCAAGTTGAAAAAAGACTGATTACCTCGTGTACTAAATGAGGTAAGCTGCGATGTAGAAAGCTGATGCTTACAATGTGGGCATGTTGGAAAAGTAATGATTTGCGGCCTGCCTTTTGCAGAGTAGTTGCTGTAGTATAGTTTTCTGACCCATGGGTTACCAGCAGAAGAGTCATCTTTAAAGTTGATAAATCCACTTTTAACATCCAGATAACATGGCTTGATCATGTTTTGGCTTTGCTTTGCTGGTAATTCAAAATCGTCAGTGGGGATAAAGAGATGTACTTCTTTCATTCTGTTGTCCAGGTACTGCCCTGGATAACGCCATAGGTATACATTTCCATGAAGTTCTGCTTCATCTTCCAGGACATAGCCCTTAAAAAACAGTGCACCACAACGCCTATCATTGTACAGTTCATATACAACACTGCCGCAATGCGGGCAAGTCAAATTACCATCAGACAAATAGATCTCCCCTAAAGTCAGATCTCCTTCTGTGTGAGAACAGCTGCATTCTGCATTGGCACAAGCATACACGCCGGAAATACCTTTGAAAAGCATATGCATACGTGCAGGAAATAGAACAGAATTTTTTGTATTCTTTGCAAGTGGTGCAATCGCCAAAAGAACGCTCGTTGCTTTTAGCGCATTTTCTTGATTGAGATCTGGAAAGATGCTGGAAGACAACTCGCCGAGAGAGACTGCATTTCCACGACAAAGCTTGATAAGTTCATGGAATGGGCGATAATAGACAAGATTGTCATACATCCAGTTACAAATCGCTTCCAATGAATTGATGCTGTGATCAAAGCTTTCCAGTTGACGCCAAAAGGATAGGAGAGCAGCCAACTTTATATCTTCTTTGTCTTCAAATGTACCGGGATCTGCACACAAGAGATGTTCATTGGGTATGTCATATTTCAACTGACCATCAATGACTTCTCTTTGACCAGTAAGATAACAGAAGTGGGCGCTTGTATCGGACGCAGTCAGCTCATTTGCAAATTGTATGACTGCGTCCACATCTTGCTGGTTTCGATTGGGCATGCTTGCAGTAGTGAGTATAAATTGTACACGATCACGGCTAATGCCAAGCTTATGGAAAAGTCTTCGAATCAGTAAAGCGACCTCACCGCCGGATGAACCACGGTACATATGTGCTTCATCTATAACAAAAAGCAATTTGTTTTCCTTGTTGGATGTAAGCCAATTGCGAGTATCATCCCATATCTTTTGTTCTCTGGGACGAAGCAGCATGTATTCTAACATGGAGTAGTTTGTGATAAGAATATCGGGGCAGAATTGCTGCATTTCAAAACGGGTTATTAACTCGGCATCTTCAGCGTTGGGAATGTGTCTGCCTTCATGAAGTCCTTGTAAGAACTGATGCATATCTGTCTTAGCCGGTATCTTTCCATCCTTGAGAAGTTGATTGAAAAATTCTTTTTCAGAATCAGTTTGCGGGAAGGACACTCTGCTTAAGGTCTTTTCGAGTTTTCTGTCTTGTTGTATGGACGGTTGTGCGCCGGGGTATGGCGTTCGACCGGTATACATACCAAACTGAGGACGACGTACATTGTCACCGCAGGTGTTTCGAAAAATTTTCATAAATTTTTGGTCAGGATCGCCAATCATCCTTCTGAGTCGGCTGACCTGATCAGAAACCAGGGCATTCATTGGGTACATAATAATGGTACGAATGCCACGTTTCGTCCACGATTCTTGGGAGTTTTTCGCTTCGACGGCTAGTTTTGCAAGAAGCGGCCACATAAAACATTCGGTTTTACCAGAGCCGGTGCCCGTTGATACAAACAGATTTTCTCCTCGAGTCGCTGCTTCAAGAGCAGATATCTGGTGCGCAAATGGGGAAGAGAAAACGCCAATATCTGCTTCTGCTAACTGTAAGAAATACGCTTTCAGCCAAGACTCGATGGATGCGGTCTCAAGGCCGTTTTGAACAGTAACATACGCTGGTGATGACTCAATAAAAGGTTTTTGGTAAAGCAGCCCTTCAGCGTCGATATGATCATGTAAGGCAGAGAGCAGAAGAGGAGACTTCCCGAAATACTGTGATTTAATATAATCTTCCAGTTCCGCGCGTAACTGCTTATGAACGAAATTGGCTCCATTTGGCATTAGATTGTCCCTCCTTGAAACGTATATCCCTCGTCAGCCAAAACATCTTTCATAGCTGTAAAGACTTCGGTTGAGAGCTTTCTCCTAAAATTGCAGGGAAGTGATGCACATGATTCAGGCCAACTGTAAAGCTTCCAAAAAGCAAGTTCTCGTGGCGGCAGCAAGTAATGCATATGTATATGCACCAATGCACCATCCTCGAAATACTCTATTGGTGGTAACGTTCCATTGGCCGATAGGCAAGCACAAGCAAGAGATCTATAATTATAGGACTCTACCTGCCACTGTGGGAGTGGGCTGACTTCGATCGTAACACCGGAATAGCGGTAGAGATAGTACAACTGTGAACCTTTCATTCCGATTCGAAGAATCGAAACAGCACCATTTGTATCTGGTTGGTTTATCCAGTATCCGCTGGAGAACGGTGGCTTTAAGCGCAGGTACTCCACATTTTGCGCAAATGATAATCCGGTTTTCCAGGATGCTGTAGATATCGTTTTGTGCCACAATGCTTGTAAAGTATTGTGCTCCAGCCCGAACATGGCTTTTATCTTATCTGGATTTGTTACGATATCCTGTTTTCCATAAAACCCGATGCCAGATACATAAGAAATACGATCCAGAGCAATGCCTCTTTGAAACAAAATGCCTTCGAATGGTTCTTCATGTTTCATGGACGGAGCTATTCGGTTGGGACGGTGGTACATTACGCCTGCGCATAAGAATTGGTCTACGATCTCATTTTCGAGTTCTTCCGAAGTTTGTGGTAAAGTTTTAGAAAGCCCTGGATACATAAATTTGTAATTTGTAAACATCCTACCGACTCGTCTTTTTAAGTGTACAATGGAAATGGGCTCTTCATCAACCTCGTCCCAAAGTGAAGCATACGCCATTATTCCGCAGATACTATATACCAGACGGGTTTTCCAGTCGGTTTCTGCTTCTTGCGTTCCTTTATGAATGTTGTATTTTGTTGCTACTGTTGCGAGCAGTCTGTTATACTTATCCATTAGTTTTCTCCCAAGACATACCGCAGATCACGTTTGAGATTGTCAGATATTGCAATACCTTTTTGTGGATCGTCGATTGCCTCGGCAAGTTCGTTTATGGATAGTGATGCATAAGCAATAGGCAAAACAGCAAACAAAAACGTCTCGTCCTCTGTTAGGGTAGGATGGATATCATGCATCGTTGCAACAAGGCGATTGATCCGATTTTTGACCAACGAACTAATTTTTAATTTTGAAAGCACCTTTAGATCTTTACGTGTATCCCTAGAATCTTGATGCGCATTCTTTGGGGCAGCGTAGTTTTGAAAATCCTCGGCAAAATAACCCCCACAGTATTTTCCAGAAGCCACTGTGTCCACAAAAAACTCTGTAAATAGCGGCAGCATAAATCCATACAGGCTCTTCGGCTCCACTTGGATGTCTTCTGCATACGGATGGGTCACGATATAGAAAATATCTTTATGCGAAATCAACTCCGGAAGCCTATTCATCCAGCCGCTGGCGAAAAGGTTGTTGATGATCACGATGGTTTCCGCATTGGTGCCGATATTTGTGATCACTTGATCGCTATAATTACCTTCACAGCAAAGCAGTCCATACTTATGTGCCGTTACAGCTGTACCAAATGCTTGTGCAATATCGATCGCATTGGGACCCACCAAAAGGATAGGTTGTTTTTCTATATAGGCAGCACAGAGAAATGCAGCAAGGCCATGATCATATGTCTTCATTACGCCTGCTTCCTCAAACTCCATTGCAACTGTATTGATCACATCTGCCCAAGTATGATGTGCCTCCAAATCGGTGAAATTTTCGAGCGCCGGATGCATACAATACGCTGTGCTCTCTGGATTCGATAAAGTGACAGCTTGCGTTGGCTGTGTACCAACAAATGCCATGTTGGCAATGAAATCGGCTGCATTTTCACGTGCTTTTTGTATTCTATCATTTACTGCATTTTCAACATCTACAGCTAACTTTTCCTTTTCCGCAATACAGGCAGTCACATATGCTTCCTGCTGTTTGGCTTTGGCATAGGCCTCTTGTGTCTGAGACAGAACAGCAGTGGCAGTTTGTATTTGTGTTTCCAATGCAGCTAATTTTTCCTGTGCTTTTTGGAGCAGGCTCGTATTTTCCTTTTCCCAATCGGCGTAAATGAGCGCTTTTGTATTTTCCTGGAGTATGGCATTAGCGTTTTGTAATGCTGTAATTTGTTTCTGTGCTTCTGCCAACAAACCAGCCAACTTGTTATTTTCCAGCGTGATCTCTTGCAGTTTTGGCTCATATTTTGCCCGAAGATCATCGTTATCTTGATGTAGTGAAATGATTCGTTTCTCAGCATCCTGCAGTCTATCTTGTATATCGTCTACTGGATGGTCTTCCTGCACCAATTTGATTATTTCTACCTGGCCAGATAATCGTTCACAGGTATAATCAGGATATGCTTCTCCTGCAAATTTCAAAAACAGTTCGATATTATTTGTAAAGACAGAATCTTGTAGTACAAGAGGTAATGCTATCTGAGAAGGTTTTCCGTCCTCTTCAAGCGCCTTGATATTTTTTTGAATTTTTTTCACTTGGAAGTCGATCCAATGATTGATACCATCTGCAATGAGTGGTTTATTGACATTGTTGATGGCAATATGCAAAGCCTGTTCTTCTTTTAACTTCTTTGCACGAAAACCACCTTGCATTTGCGAGAAAGCTCGCTCGTTACTTATAAACAACTCCTTGAGTTCTTTCCCTGTCATAAGTCTACATAAGACTTTCTTTTCTTCCTGTGTTAAAGTACCAATGTAGTTCATACAACGTCTCCTTTATTCCATATACATCTCGCGATATAAATTTTGCAACTTGCGATAAGAACGCTCACAAATCATGCCCTGCCGAATACACTTTTGTATCCATTGGCATAGCTTAGGATATTGCTGCATATTTACCATGATGTTCCGTAAAGTATGGGGAATCGGGATCATCCCACCGGATACGGATGTGATCTGTCGCAATATAGTTGTTTCATCTTGCACAGCTATGGGCTGCTTTTTTACAAAACTGACCTGCCATACGATATCCAGACCGATCATGACCTGTACACAGCAGCCATATACCAAAGCATCCAATTCCATTGGCGTATCCGCATATAGTTTTCGTCGTTCGATAATGTGACCATCACAAGAGATAATGATCTCACCATCGTACTCCGAACGAAAACAAAGCGTTCTTTGGTGGGGCAGTGTATGGGTTTCGCCACCAGCTACAACAGTTCCGGTCAGATCTGTTATAGAAACTTGTGGCGTCGCACCAACCTGTTCCAGCGGTTCGTGCCAGAGATATGTATATTGGAGTACGTTGGTGCGACCTACGGAGATCAATTGTTGCCTGTCTGGAGCAGATATGGCATATACTTTGTATAACTCTTGGTCGTTGGCATACAGTTTTCGCATTATTGCATCTGGAAAAGCTTTTATATCGGATGAATACCCGTTGACAAGCATGTATATACTGCTTTGGCTGTGTTTTAAGACATAATCGCCTTCCACAAACAATGGCCATACCATTTGCATAGATACTGGATGTTCTGTGAGACGACAGCGGAAATCCAAAAAGAACCGAGCAGCTTCTTCACAAAATGCGTATGCTTTGACCATATAGAGGAACCAAGTATCACCACGGATACGCTTTTTGGTGATCTCTTGAAGTTGTATGTTTCTATGGGATCCTACCCCTATGGGATGGTCTATAAGTAAATAATACTCTTTTCGGATCTCTACATCAGCATCCTTTGGTAACATACGTCCAGTAGTTTTTTCAAATACTGTGCCCTGGGGATCGATGCCTGTAACAATTTTTGGCCAAAAACGATATAGGGTATCGCTTCCATTTTGTATGGATAGCGAATAAAAGGAAAAAGGCTGGTCCCCGATAGAGAGATATGTGATCGTATCATAATGCAGACGTTCCTTTTTGAATACATAGCATATGTCTGTCCCAGTTGGTTGGATCACGACACAAAAGTCACTGCTGAAAGAACGGATGGGAGCACGGATCAAACCGATTTCAAATCGAAAAGAAGTGGGAGAAACACCTGTGATACGAATGGGGAGATCGTGCTCCTGTGCGTTGTATGAAATGGAATAAACGGTTTTACCCGTTCGTTCAGGACAATCCTTGCTTTTTTCATAAGAGCTGTGATGAAAATGGCGTGTTAACTCTCCTTCTTTTGTAAGTCCAACATACTGTCCACAGAGTTCGCACATGAAAAGACCACTATGTGCCGATACAGTTGTTAACGGAAACAATTTAGCAGCTTGTTCTGCTGTGATTTGTTTCCAGCCGTTCTCTGACCACATACAGACATGTGTTAGGGATGCCATAGGTGTTTCTCCTTTTCTTTAGAGAGGAATATCCATTATCAACGCCTATTATAGCACAAAAGCTGCTATTATGCAACAAAAAATGCAAAATCCGTCAAAAAAAGCACCTTATTGTGTCAAATACAACAAAATAAGGTTTATCATATGTTTAATGTTGTTCATCTGCCGTCTACGAAAGTTGTAGGAGATACCGATTGGCAGCAAAAAAACAGGCTGGACATTCCTACGTAACATGGGCAAACGTGGGAACGACCAGCCTATTTTGTTTATGGTTTACGACAAGGCCGTGTGGAAGCTATCGATCAGCTTCTGGAACACAGGTGTTGCACTTGTTAAATATGATACAATGGCATCATTTTTTGCCATAAATATATTTTTGCAGATCTCATCCGAAAGATTGCTACACCACAACACCACGCCGGGATCGAAGGTGATCGAGGAGAATATGATGTCCAACATGTCGGACGATTCTACGTCACGGGCTAACTTGTCCTTCATGAGTACTTCCTTGTATTGCGGCACGACCAATTCCTGTGACCGCCGTGTCATTGCTTCCATGAGCAAGCCCAAATGCGCATACCGATCGGATGCCACCGTCTGCGGAATGCCGGTCAGCACAGCTCCATAAGAGGGTGCATAATATTTCAGCTGCTCCTCATTCAGCTTGGGCAAAGGCAGGATCCCAAAGTTGTCTTCCATCTCCCGAAGCTGCGCAATGGTATGCGGCAAACCTTGTACGTGGAAAAGTGCCTGCCCGGTCGCAAACAGCGTATCCGGCTTGAGTTCACTTGGCGCCTTACCTTCATTGTAATAAAGATTCGGATTGGTATTGATAAACTGCACGATCTTACTCAACTGATTGACAGCAGCTTCGTTTTCTGCCATGCGGAATACATAATTCCCATCCTCGTCCGTTTCCACAAATCGAATGTTCGCACCACCCATCAGTGTGTTCAGAAACGCTCTTGGATTGCCAAACACGCCATAGGTGTCTTCCGCTGTGTAATTGCCATCTCCATTCGTGTCGAGTACGGCCTGCGCCGCCATGGAATAAAACACATCCTGCGTCCATGCACCATCCTGGACCAATAGATACAGATCTTCTTCATACCCGATCTTGTCGTAGAGCGTCCAGTTCACAAGATAACACATAGCACGGGACAAATATCCCATCGAAGCATTTCCGGCGGTGTAATACTGCTTGCCTTGGATCGCAAACATACCAGTCGCATCTGGATTCCACCATGACTGTGTGAGATCGATGTACGGCAGCAGATTCCAGTCCAACATAGAGCCGACCACTTCGGTTGCGCGAATGTCGTACACCATGCACAGATCAAATTCATCGCTGCCGGAGAGAACCATCTCTTGAATGTAGCTCACATTGTGGAAATCCGTTTGCAACGTTTGTGTAAAGCTGCAATTGTACTTCTCCTCCAATTCCACATTTCGTTGGAAAATGGCATCGTTCACGGGTGTACCATCTTGTTCTTCTGCTACGACCATAATGTTCGCCCATGTCAGCGCATTGGGATCGACATTGGATATACGCAGGGTAAAGCCATCCATATCTACAGTCGGGAGTGTATCCGCAGCCGTTTCCGTTACGCTTTCGGTAGATGTCATTGGCGTACTTTCCACATTCCCGTCGGATACGTCTCCAGAGCAGGAGATGAGGGGAAGTGTTGTGAGCAGTGCTATCCATATACAGAGTATTTTTTTCATGTGATCTCCTTTCGTAAGAGCTTATTTCATGCCGGGTGTCAGATCGATCTGTTCCAATTTGGCACGTACATTGGCGTATACGCTTTCCGCCACATCCGGCGTTCCATTCTTATTCGTAGGCAGACGATATGCTTCCGGCGTTCTGGGATCGGTACAGTATTGATCGTCCCGGTAGGCATTCCGAACCACAGGATCCCGTAGATCCGGTACCGCATAGGGCATTCCTTTGTCCACGATGGAACGATATGCCAACAGTCCGGGCAGTGCCATATCCAACGCCTGATATACATCGATGGAATATTTTTCACCGATCGGGTCACCCATGATCTTGGCAATGAAATACCCAAAGCCTGTCAAGTCACCATTGCTCAGGCTGCCGTGATCCTTGTTTGGACGATAGAGGAACGGCGAATACGGCGCACATTCCTTCTGCGTATCGTATTGAAATTCCTTCGTATAACGATGGATGGTGATGCTTGTGGGATCTGCTTCGATCGAACCATATTCCCCAATGATCCGGTACGTGGCAAGATACGGATGTCGCAGATTCCCATTGAGACTCCGTGCGATCCCGCCATTGTCCAATTCCATGACCTCCATGGCAGCACTACCGGAGCGAGCGCCACTTTCCGCCATATAGTCCATCCGTGGTATTTCCAGCCCATTCACACGGATCGAGCGGCGACCGGTGGAAAAGAGCATAGGACCGATACTGTGCGTGCAGTAGAAAGTGGATGGCACATAGTTTCGCCAGTGGTCACGGATGCCACGGGTCAAAAGATGCCATTTGGGAGAACAGTCATTGCAGAACGTACCCTCTAGGCATACGCCTTCCCCAATGTCACCAGCTTCGTAGTGCTGTCGCATAGCAAAGGTGTTGTCAAAATAACAATAGTTTTCTCCATAGGCATAAATTTTTCCACTTTTCTCTACAGCATCGCACAATTGACAAGCCTCTGCCAACGTCTGCACCGGCTGTACCTCACTATAGACATGCACACCACGTTCCAGCGCACGGATCGCATAAGGCGCATGTTCGTTGGCATAGTTGGCAATGATCACAATATCGATGCCATAATCGAGCATAGCATCAAAATCACTACAGCAGAAGACTTTCTTTCCCTTTTCCCGGAAGAAATCCGCACATTTTTCACGCAGAACCGGATACGTTTCACATACAGCGACGATTTCTGCGTATTCATAATCTAGTAACATGCGCATGGCAAAATCCATACCACGGCTGGCGCCTAAAATACCGACACGTAATTTGTTCATAGAAATATACCTCATTTCTGTTCGTTGTACGTTTCCCGGTACGCCTGTGGGGAAACATGATAGAATTGACGAAAGCATTTGGAAAAATACAGAGGGTCCGTAAATCCCGAATTGTATGCGATCTCAGCGATCGACAGGTCTTGTCTGGCGCTTTGCAGAAGCGAAGCCGCATTTTTTAGACGCAGCATACGAAGATACTGTACCGGTGTCATTTGATATTGAGTACGAAAGGCACTGCGCATATAGCATTCGGAAAATGTACACTTCTTTAGTACGTCTGCGATCCGATATTGTGGGTCGGTGAAATGCTCTAAAATTTCGTTTCTTAGCTTTTCTACCTGCAGATCGATAAAGCAAGTACTTTGGCACTGCTCCAAAAGGATGTCATAAATGCACGTCATCAGATGCTGGATGCGTAGTGTGGGATCGGACGTACTCTCCAAAAAAGTACGGAATACCAACCGGAACAGATTCAAAAGATCGATCCCGGTATTCTGAAAAACGATGCAGCCACCACTGCTGAGCTTGGCTGCACTGGCATGGTATAGCGCACTTGGGAAATTTCGTTCCCCAACACAGATATTTTCAAAAACAGTATCGCTGATCGAGCCATGTGCGACATGGGGTGGAACGCAGATCACCGTGCCTTCTTGAAAGGGAATGGGGTCTTCGTTTTCAATACGCAGAAATCCGGTGTTTTTTGTATAGTATAAGACTTCCCAATAGGCATGTACATGGAGCGGGTATTGCGAGAGATTCGCCCCGGTTCGGGAGACGTGGATAAAGGCATCCTTCTCCATGCTCACAGACCTCGTATATACGTGATCGCCTGCCTGTATTTTTCCACATCGGGAAGATGCTCAATGATCATGGGCATGTCCGGGTTGAGCCGATCCGCTTCTTTTATATAGTAGGCAAGATCCAAACCACCCAAACCGCATTCCGTTTCCGTGATCGATACCGTAAGCCCATGGGACAGGATCGCATCCTTGATATGACAGCTTGCAATATGGGGACCGAGCATTTGGAACATCTCTGTGATCAGGCGACGATGCGCAAAATAGGTACGCGGAGAGACCAACATATTGACGATATCCACGTGTACCCCAAAGCCAGGTCTGTCGATATCTCGCAGCAGCTCCGCATAGCTAACAGGTGAATCGGGCAGCATGTGTGGCATGGGTTCTAACGTATATCGGGTACGTACGGGTTTGACCTGGTCGAGCATGGCCTGTACATACGTGACGATCTCGTGATAGGTCTCCGGCGCATAGTTTTCCGCATAACTGCCATCCCAAACTTCGCCGACTGCACCACTGATATTGACACAACAGCAAGCACCCACGTATTCTGCTAATTCGAGCTGATGAATACAATGTAGTCGGTTTTCACGTCGCTTGATAGGAGACGGATCCATGGGATTGCACCATGCACCGACTTCTGCAATGGTCAGATCATAGTCGTGTGCAGCGAGTGCATAGCGATCGATCAAAGGTAGCGGTGCATCATAGGAAAGCGGAAAAACAACGGCATTAAGCCCAGCTTCTTTATGGAGCATTGCCCACTCTTCCGGTGAAGCATGGGGGAGTGTGGCAGCAATACCAAGACGCATGGAAGAAACACCTCCGATTTATACAACATGTAATTTTTTTCGTAAAATGCGTATGCCGATGGACACAGCATTTGCCAAGATATTGTTGGTTTTATTGGACATTTCTGCTCATAATATGTCATTTTTGCCGATACCTATGGAGAAAATGCTGCACATCTTCTTATATAGGATAGCATAAAATGGGGGACAAGTAAATAGAAATTCCAAAAAAATATATGGAAAAAATGATACTCGTTATGTGCGCAAAATGTATTTCCAGCTACTGTAATTCCATTTCAACATCCACCATCAGTCGTACAAAGCTATAGCTTTCTGCGTATCATCGCTACTGCTGTTTGCCAATGTTTTGTCCCGTTTTCCATTTGGCGAACTCCTTTTGTCCTGTATCATATGTAAATGAAGACCCCCAAAAAATCTACAAAGTGGGAATAATTTTCTCAAGCCATTCCCTTGACAAGGGTGGGACGATGTGGTACAATGCAGTCATACAACGGACAACAGGGAGCGTGCGGTATGCGGGTCACCCACAAAATGATAGCGGATGCCACCGGATTCACCCAATCTACGGTGTCCAAGGCGTTGGGGGGCGGATCAGCGGAGAGACTACGGCGATCATCCGGCGGGCTGCGAATGAAATGGGGTATTATTCCCAGAATCGGCAGAAGCTGTTCGACGGGATCATTGCACTGGAAGCTGTCCCAGAGAAGACGGTCGAGGACATTCCCGTTATGGCGATGTGCGGCAAATTCCCGGAAGGGGAGCATCCAAATCTGTATTCATTTTTGCTGGATGTCGATATAAGACAGGCAGTCGAGCATCTGGTGGCGCTGGGGCATCAGGAGATCGGTTTTATCGGCGAGAAAAACACCACCGCCAAGCTGGATGCATTTCGGGATACGATGTTGCAGCTGGATATCCCCCTGTCGGAGAGACACATATATACCAGCGCCTATCGCTTTGAACGGATCGGTCACGATTGACCACGATGCAAGGGAACATCGACACCATGGTGAAAAAATGCTGGAAGTGATCCAAGCGGTACTATTGGAGGAAAAGCCCTGTCCCCATCGACATACCATCACATCACGCTGGTCGTACGAAAAACACAGCGCCATGTGTAGCTATACAAAACATTGGAGGAAAAACAATATGAAGAAGCGACTGATGGTCATCCTGTTGATAGCAGCCATGCTCACATCCTGCGGCGGTGGTACAACAACAGAGACCACTACCACAACGGATACCACGGACACACAGCAGACAGAGACCGAGACCACCGATCCTCGCAACATCCCCGACGACGTGCCGGAGCTGGATTTCGGCGGCGCATCCTTTCGCTCCATTGTACAACCCAAAGTAGGGCAGGACATTTACGCCGTGGAAGAGACCGGTGACACGCTGAACGATGCCATTTATATTCGCACGCGTGGAGTGGAGGAACGTCTCAATGTAGTCATTGCGCCTGCAGACGAGGTACAATACGATATGATCCCCAATAGGATCAAGCAGTGCGTGACGGCTGGAGACGATGCCTATGAGCTGGTGCTTGGACAGATGGAGCAAACAGGAAAGGATGCCCAGAGCGGTATTTTTCTGAACTGGTACGACATCCCCTATGTGGATTTTGAAAAGCCCTGGTACCCGAAGTCCGTCACCAACGGTACGTCCTCCATCAACGGACGCATGTACAACATCGTCAGCGACATGCTTTTGACATTTGCCAAATGCGCATGGGTTGTGACCTTCGATAAGGTACAGGCACAGAACTATCAGTTGGGTAATCTGTACGAAAGAGTATATAACGGCGAATGGACGCTTGATTATATTATCGAGATCGCAGACAGTGTGTATACCGATGTAAACGGAAATGGCAAAGCGGACGACAAGGATTTTTATGCATTTACAGCGAATACCAAGGATGGCTGTCTCATGTCTGCATTCCTGTATAGTGCAGGTGTTTCCTTTGCAGAGCTCCAAGGGGATTCTGTTGTGATGACGCTCAACAACGAAAGAGCGATTTCCGTATTCGAAAAGCTGCACACGATGATCTATAATACCACCGGTGTGTATAATACCTTAGCAACATGGGGTGGTGAAAAGAGTGGCTCCGTCTTATGCGATAGGTTTACCGATGGCACCACATTGTTTGATACCATGCAGCTCGATTGGCTGGCTACCCACCTGCGGGAATACGAAAACGACTATGGTGTGCTGCCGATCCCGAAATACGATGTGGAACAAAAGGATTACGCCACCGTCACCGATGCCGGCTGCAGCGTTATGTCCGTACTGACCACCGCTACCCAGCTGGATATGATCGGAGCTGTGACCGAATGCCTGTCTGCCGAAAGCTATCGCTCCGTGCTGCCTACCTATTATGACATCACCTTAGGTTCTAAGACAGCCAGAAGTCCCGAGGATGCCGAAATGATCGACTACGTTCTCCAAACCCGGCAGATCGACTTCGCTTATATGTACGACGGCTGGGGTGGCTGGGTCTTCAAGGCAGCGGAATTCATCCAGAAGGCAGACGAATTTGCCAGCATCTACGCCAAGCACGAAAAGAGCGTACAAAAATACTATGACGAAGTGATGGAATTCTTCCACGAGATCGAAGAATAATTCTCGATAAGGAGCAAATGACCTATGATCTACGTAAATGACTACCACTGCGGCACAGACAGCGAGACCATCGAACGGGCTATGGCAAACCGCACCGCAGACGGCATCATCGTGTTTACCCCACGTGTGTCCGACACCGAACCGGAGCGGAACTATTGGCGCATCGACCGTGCCATCCTGCTGCCGGAAAACACCACCGTGGTGCTGCAAAACTGCAAGATCATGCTGTCCGACAAGTGTAGAGATAACTTCTTCCGCACCGCCAACTGCGGCTTTGGCTTCCCCGATCCGGCGCCGATCAACAACGTACACATCCGAGGCGAAGGCTATGTGATCTTAGAGGGTGCCGACCATCCCAGAGCCACCGGTGACAGCTCGAAGCTACAGCACTGCCCCTGTCCCCACAAACCGGAGGACATCATCGCCATCGATGCAGACTGGGTACCGGCAGAGCGCAAACAGAGCGGTAACCTGGATTTCTGGGACATCCACGACCACTCCTACGGCACGGACGCAGGAAACCCCAACGAATCCCAATACGGCGACTGGCGTGGGATCGGCGTTCTCTTTGCCCGTGCGACCCATTTCTCCATCGAAAACCTGCACATCGTGGAATCCCACGGCTGGGGCATTTCCCTGGAAGACTGCTCCTATGGTACGGTGCGTGCCATCGACTTTGATGCACGTATGTCCAAGGAGATCGATGGGATGCTCATGAATATGGAGAACCAGGACGGCATCGACATCCGCAACGGCTGCCACCACATCGTGATCTCCGACATCACCGGCGAAACGGGTGACGACCTGATCGCCCTGACCGCCATCGTACCGGACAAAGAGGTGTATCATCCCGGTGGAGCCCTGCGTGCTACCCACGTCATGCACAACGACTGGTCCAGACGGGAACGGGACATCCACGACATTATCATCCGCAACGTCATCGGCTGCTCCTATCTGTGCTGGGTACTGCGACTGCTGCCTGCCAACACCCGGATCTACAACGTGGTCATCGACGGGATCCTGGACACCTGCGACCCCAACAACCGTCCGGCTGGCACGATTTTGCTGGGGGATGGCGGCGGCTACGGTGCGAACCAACCGGAAAGCATGTTTGGCATCACCATATCCAACATCGTATGCAACAGCAGCACCGGTATCACGCTTGCCGGTTACATGAAGGATTCCACCATCACCAACGTGGTGAACCGCAATCCGGCGACCAAAGCCTTTGCGGTCAGCAGAGAGAACGGCATGACCAACGTATCCCTGACCGGGATCGTGGATGCTGCGAAATAATGCGAATACACAAAATAGGCTGCACTTTGCATAAATATTTTCCGTATGTGTCGCGGATCTACTTGATTGTTGAGAAAAACTGTGATACAATATAGCAAACAAACGTATTCACGAAGTGAGAAATTGCTATGAAGTTTGCCTTTTCACATGAACTCTGGACTCTCTTCCAAGACTTTAATACCCTTACAGGCGGGACGAACATTTCGATTTTTGAAACGCCTGTGTTCTTTTCGCAAAACAATAATTCGGGCAATTACGGAAACTGCATCGCCTATCCGCAGGTCGAAATGGGGAATATTTTCTGTAAGATGATCCGACGAAGCTCCAACGTAGATAAGCGTTGCTTGCTTTGTGATGCCTACTATACGGACATTTGTAAGGAAAGTCGTAAACCAGTTGTCTATCGCTGTCATCTTGGTTTGCTGGAAACGCAGATTCCCGTGTGTATTACAGGAGATAGTGCCGCTATTCTTTTCTTCGGACAAATATGCGATTGTCCACCTGAGGAAACGAGTACGCAATTTGCGCAAATCTGGAAAAGTCTTCACACGATCGATCCCATTCATTTTCCAGATCAAGACGAGGATCCGGCTCCATACGCCTTTTATCTCTCTTATTATCATGCACTTCAACATATGACGATTGCACAATTTGGGGCATGGAGTCGCTTTATGTATACCATTTCTGCGGATTGGCATGAACGTGGCTTTGTTGGTATTCTCGATGAAACACCTCTCGATGCAGTCTGTGCCTACATCATGGAACACATTGGTGAGCAGATACGTGCCGAGGATGTCTGTGGAGCACTGCATTTTTCACGTGCCACGCTATATCGTGTGATTAAAAATGAGACGGGACTGGGTTTTAATAGCTATGTAAATCTGTTAAAACTGGAGCGTTCACGCCATCTGCTTGAAAAGAATCACAAGATTGGTGAGGTAGCAGCAGCACTGGGCTATGAGAATGTCAGCTATTATTCACGTATTTTTCACGCTCGTTATGGTATGTCTCCCTCAGCGTATTTACAAGATATCGCTGATTATGCACTGCTTTCACAGGATAGCTGTATCCAAAATCATTGAGACAATAATGCAACTTTATGAAACAATATGTCCTTGCTTTTTCTGCACTTTTCTGTATAATATATATAGACTGCAGTCTTAAAATCCACGGGAAAAATCTAAGGACAAGGAGAAACATGATGTTAAGAAAACTTTCTGGAGGCTTGTTGGCTTGTCTGCTGGTGGCTTCTCTCGCTTCATCTGTGTGTGCTGACAGCCAAACGAGTATGATCGTACCACGTGTAGCCGATGGTAGCATCACGATCGATGGTGTAAAAGATGAGATTTACTCTCAATGCGATACGCAAGCGATTGCAATACAGGATCTTGCAAATTTTTCAGCGAATCCAGAGAAGCACACGGGCAATTTCTGGGCTTGCTATGATAGCAACTACTTCTACATGTTTGTAGAAGCAACGGATAAAGGCGAAATCGATTACACAAATGAAGATACTTCCAATGTAGTTCTTCGTGAAGCTGTCGGTATCATGCTTGATTTTGACTACAATCGAGCTAACGAATATGCATATAGTTATGCAGATAATAAGGACCGGGTAGGGTATATCAACCTCTCTGGAGATGCATATGATGCTACCTATCATATCTATGCAAACAACCTTGAGAAAACCGATACCTATCATGATCTTTATAGTAAGATCGAGTTTTTGACCATTCCCCAAACCGATGACGGACACATTATCTATGAGTTGGCTCTGCCGATTCCTGCAGATCAGGATTTGACAGTAGGCACAAAGATCGGTCTTGGTGTTCTTGTCAACGATGCTGTGGGTGGCGAGCGTGTTGGTCAGGCTCTGTGGTCTCCTGAGGGTGGAGATATGTGGCGTTGGTCCGATGCTTGTGGTACAGCCGTTTTGGGTGAACTTGTTGTGCTGGAAGACGAAAATACAGCTCCTGCTGTAGAAGACACGACCGTTGCTCCTGCCACGGCAGACTTAATCGTTGCTCCTGCTACTGCTGCACTTCTTGCGGCTGTAGGTTTCGTAGTTTCCAAAAAAAAGCATTAAGCAAACAATAGCATAATGATCTGTTCCGTAAGCGGATCGATATGCTAAGCATTCGTAGCGCTTGAAAAGGGATTGGGCTATTTCCCAAATAGCGTACAATGACGAAGAGGACAGGTTGCCATTGTATGTCGATACACCAATGAACCTATGAAAAACTCCTCACTGCTCTCAAAAGTGGTGAGGAGTTTTTTCGTTGTACTAAAATTTATGACGTTCGGAATATAGTTACTATATAAGCATTGCGTTGATGCAGCTTCGCCGTGCGGGATAGATTCAGGAAATCTCACGAAAGGGAAGAACTAAATAGAAAAATGGATACTGCTTTTGTGTGATTTTCACCATACTATTATAAACCCTATTATAGCAATAGAGTCAATAGCGTTTTGGCATTTTCGGTGGTGCTGAAATTCGCCACAAAAAGTCCCACAATGCTTTGTTAATTTTTGCAAGGTGCAGAAAGTGTCCAGAGCATTGTCGCCTCTGCCATATGCCTACAAAAAGTAAATTTACAAAATCGCTCTATACTGCTGGATGCGGATGTGGTATAATCGTAAATATACAAACTATGCTATAGAACGGAGAGGGGAAGGACAATGCAGATCAAATGCGTAAACGAAAATGATAGCAGGATTGACAACTTTATAGGTGAAGGATTTTTCTCGTATGCCCAGCAGAACCATATCGCACTGCGGTATCATGCGTTCTGTTATGTAGCCGAAAACGATGAAGGGGAGATCGTAGGCGTGATCACAGGTCATGCATATTATAATGAGGTACATATTGGAGATCTGATCGTACAGGAAGCATACAGGAAATGCGGATACGGCAGTAAGCTGGTTTTGGCAGTGGAGGAGGCGTTTCAAAATGCCGGGTACGATAAGATCACGCTTACCACATTTGGATTTCAAGCACCGGCATTCTATCAGAAGCTCGGATATACAGTGGAATTTGTGCGAGAAGATGAAGATCCGAAATTGAACAAGTATTTTTTTGCAAAGAGAATCGTTTGATCAAACAGTAAAGGAGGGGGATAGCATATGAAAAAGAAAATCGCATTGGCTTTAGCCATGTTCTGTATCTTAGGACTTACCGGCTGCGATACCAAAAGCATGGACTACATCATAGCACACAAACCCAGCGTAACAGGGATCGTGCAAGAGGTCTATGACGATTATGTCATCCTGTATGCGGACGCAGCGGAAGGATACCCAAATGGCTCTACATGGGAAATATCTTTGGATACAGAAAACACAGACAGCTATACCGACCTTTCGGTTGGGGACGAGATCGTGGTATATCACGATGGTATGGTGATGGAAACAGACCCACTGCGGGTAGGCACAGTCTATGCCATCACATTGAAAACCCCGGCAGACAGGGAAGGAAACGATAAGTCTTGAAATGGACAAAGGAGCATGATCGTATGTACGAATATAAAGTAGAAATATACAAGGTGAAAGAAGCAGAAAATGAGATGAATGCGATGGCAAAGCAAGGGTGGAGAGTTGTAGCTGTAACACATTGTCCTGCTGCTGCATGGGCGAAGGATACAGTAGTTGTAACTTTTGAAAGAAATAAAGGATGATCCCGATTTGCAAACGGAGCATGATCGTATGAAAGCAAGACAACATCCCGTTTCTTGTAAAAGATAAGAGCAAGTCCAACCTTCATGTAACGAAATGAATAATACAAAAAGGCTGTAGCCCCTGTTGGAGTTGCAGCCTTTTTTATATTGCACAATACTACAGATCAAAAAGGATCTTATCGGATCAGCTGGATCATCGAGAAGCCGTACGGCTCCATGTGGGCGCACAGTTTGCAGTTCCGGATCTGCACAGTGGTCCCACGACCATAGACCAGCTCGGTCAGGTGCGCCGTAACATCGGTCTCTACGTCCACCGGCTTGTCGCTCATGTTTACAAGGAACGCCGCCTTACCCGCACCGTAAGAACGTACGAACACCAGCACAGGCTCCGCACTGCTTTCGGCATATTGCAGATCCCCCTTTGTGATCTCGCTGTGCCCCTTGTGCAGTGCCGCCAGCTCCCGAACCAGCTGCATACGCTTCTGCCCCTTTTCGGTCAGTGCATTCTCCCATTCGATCGTCAGGTTTGCACCATGGAAGCGATTCCCCCAGATGCAGTGGTGGTTGGCATCTGCGACCTCGTAGCCGTTGTACAGGAAGGGAACGCCCTGCATGGTGTAGATCAGGAACAGCACCGTGTCCACCGCCGCCGTGCCGTATTTGGTCTCATACCGATCGAGCTTTACGCCGTTGGCATAGTCGTGGTTGTCGAAGCAAAGGATGGAGCGGCCGTTCTCCGCCAGATGATCTCTTTCGCATTCCCGACGATAGTCCCGGATGTGGGTGGCAGGCGCTTCCCCTCTAAGCACCTTCTGAAAGGCACCGGAGAGGCCAAAGTCGTAGTTGAGATCGAAGGCAATACACTGCATATCGGGTGTCCAGCTTTCGTTGAGCATCATCAGCTCCGGCTTGAGCGCATCGATACGCCGTCTGCCCTCTTCCCAGAAATCCAGAGGAACACGGTCTGCCACGTCGCAGCGATAGCCGTCTACGTCATATTCCCGGACGTAATACTCCATGTTGGACCACATATATTCCCGCAGCTCGGGATTTTCGAAATTCAGCTCCGGAAATTTCCACTCGCCGATCCGAGGAGAACCGTCCGGATTCCGTCTGATATAGTCGGGATGCTCCTCAAGGAACACCGCCGTAGGACCGCAGTGGAAATAGACCAGATCGAAGATCACACGAAGCCCCATGGCATGGGCGGCGTTCACAAAGTCGTGCAGATCCTCGTCCGTGCCGTATTCTGGATCGACATGGAAATAATCCTGCATACGATAGGGATTTTTCGGATTGTTCAGCTGGCATTCCATCTGTCTGGCGCTCCAATAGGCGGGATCCATATCGTCGTCTGCCGTAAAGAAGGGGCAGAGATACACGATATCCACGCCAATATCCTTGAGATGGGGCAGCATTTTTTCAGCCGCTTTCAGGGTCCCCTGTGGCGTGAAGGCACGAAGGAATAGCTGATAGATGACTGCGCTATCCAGATACGCCGGTATTTTTTTGGAAATCGCTCGTTTTTCCATGGTGGATTCTCCTTGTGTTATATGTATAATGGGACGAAATATCCGTTTTATAGATATGCCATACGATATTGCGTTGCTGTGGATCTACTGCATCAACTTGTATAGATCAGTGGCTTTCACCATATAGTATAGCACAAAATCGGTCGCTTTTCAATGAGATTCTGCAAAAATGGATGCATTTCTCACCGATACCGCTCCCGATACAGCGTAGGTGCCATCCCCATTCGTACTGCGAAGAATTTCGAAAAGTCCAGCCCATTCGAAAATCCCACCGCTGTGGCCACCTGCGAGATCGAAAGCTCCGTCTGGACCAAAAGCCGCTTTGCCTCCGTGAGCTTGCAGCTTGTGATGTATTGCTTGGGCGAACACCCGATAGCCTGCTTGAAGATCCGGTACAAATACGGCTGCGTGATCCCGTTCACATGGCATAGCTCCGCCACCGTTATAGGCAAATGCAGATTCATTTTGATGTACTGCACGGAAAAATCAAAATAGCTTTTCGTCACGGCAAGAGGGCGTATGGCAGGAGAAACAACACAGGTGTGGAATATGCGTAAGAATAGTGCTGCGATCTGCGTGGTGGCAGAAAAGCTGTTGGGGGAAGTGCGAAGCTGCTCCACAATCGCATCCAGCTCGTAGACGTTATGAAATGCGAATATGCCCGTGTCGGGATCCCCATGGTGGCAGTCAAAAAAATATTGCATAGCCGGATCCTCCGATATGATCCAGAGAAATGACCAAGGCTTTGTTTTGTCCGCGTGATACTCCTCATACAGTCCCGGCACGATCAAAAAGCCCTGCCCCTTTTCCACCGGGTGCCCATTGAAGCTCCCTTGACCGGACAAAACATAGTGGATGATATACTGCCGCCGGACAGATGGCCCAAAATGCGTGACCTTTGTGTCGCTGGAGTACCCGATCGAATCGATGTGTGGTATACATACCGGATCGGTGGCAAAGCAATAATAGGTCTCCATAAAACGCTCACCTTCCTTTGTTATGATTTTACCATATCCGGGCATGATTTGTCAATAGGAATTCCGACGCTATGGGTGTACAATACAGATAAAGAAAAGGAGAGAGGAAGAGAACATGGTCAATACACTTCTAAAGCTTGGCGAATATGCCGCCGCCGGATTGTACGAAGAACCGGATAGAAGCCTCTTTTATCGCAAGGCACTGGGCCTTCGCCGGTATTATGAACACTGCGAATTGGCAGAATACCACGGGGAGCTGCTGTATCCCTCCGGCACGGTCGGACAAAAAATGGGTGTTGTGCCGAATTATTTGGATGGACTGAGTATGTGGTCCGGTGCGATCCAGCAGCAGGCACCGGAGCTCCTGCAAACCATGCGTGGGGAATTTTGTGGCTACCACTCCACGGTCCCCAGTGAACATACCGTAGCAGGGAATATGTGGACCCACTCCATGCCCAACTACGAACGGATCCTGCGGGAAGGGCTGCTGTCCTACCTCCCCCGGATCGAAAAGATCACCGATACCGACCTGCGAGAGGGATTGCTCCACTTGGTACACGGACTGGAAACCTATGTCTCCCGCTGCGTGGCGTATCTCCAGTCGGTCTCCGCATCCCCGGCGCTGATCGATGCACTTAGGCAGGCCCCGCTGTATCCGGCCAGGGACGCAAAAGAGGCCATCATCGCCTGGAATTTCGTCCTGTATCTGGACAGCTGCGACAACCTGGGTTGCCTGGGCTTGGGACTGGTCCCGTACTTCCACGGCGAAGATCTGATCCCGTATCTGGAAAACCTGTACGACAATTTAGACAAAAACGGCGGCTATTCCATGTCCCTCGATTCGACCTGTCCGGAGCTGACCGTACAGTGCCTGACCGCCGCCCGTGGCAAACGCCGTCCCATGATCGAGCTGTTCGTGGACGAAGATACCCCGGAGGAGGTTTGGCATGCCGCCATCGATACCATCCGCACCGGTGGACAGCCGGCATTCTACAACGGTAAAGTGTTGCTGCCCGGCTTGAAAAAACGCTTTCCCAACATCCGGGACGAGGATCTTGCCCATTTCTGCGGTGGTGGCTGTACCGAATCCATGATCACAGGCCTTTCCAACGTGGGTTCCTTAGATGCCGGGATCAACCTGCTCTTGGTGCTGGAACACACGATCTACAACGATCTGCCCACATCCGCTTCCTTCGAAGATTTCTACGATACCTATATGGAAGCCGTAGAAGCCATTGTAGAGACGGTCAAGAAGGAGATCAGTGCCTCCCGGATCGAGCGAGCCAAAAACAATCCACTCCCTATGCGCACCCTGTTGGTGGACGACTGCATCGACAAGGGCGTGGAATACAACCATGGCGGCGCACGATACAATTGGAGCATCATCAATTTCGCCGGTACGATCAACGTGATCGATTCGCTACTGACGATCAAAACCCTGGTGTTCGACGAGAAAAAATACACACCGGAGCAGCTCATCACCTTCCTGCAAAGCAACGACCAGGATTTCCTGCATGAGGTCATCGGCCTGCAGGATACCTTCGGCAAGGACCTTGCAGAGGTGAACGCCTTTGCCCACAAGGTCAGCGAACGGATCTTCTCCATGACCGAATCGGGCACACTCAACTTTGGCGAAGGCTTTTTGTCTGCCTCGATCCAGTTTATGTCGCAGGTTGGTGCCGGAATGCCCATCGGTGCCACACCGGACGGCCGTGCCAAAAGTGCGCCCCTGTGCGATTCCTTAGCTGCCATCTTCGGCAAGGACAGCAACGGCCCCACCGCACTGCTCAACAGTGTCACGTCATTGGATCTCAAACGGGCATTGGGTATCCCCGTGGTGAACTTCAACATCACACAAAACTTTACGGACGACATCCTGAAAGCGTTGATCCTGGGCTATATGGCGCAAGGCGGGATCCAATTGCAGCTCACCTACGCCACCAAGGAAGAGCTATTAGATGCCCTGGAGCATCCGGAGCTGCATAACAATTTGATCGTACGAGTGGGTGGCTATTCGGAATACTTCAATCGGCTGTCGGAGGATCTCAAGAAAATGGTGATCAACCGAACGGTACATAACGAGATCTGAGAAAACAAAAAACTCCTTTGTAGGTTTGGCTACAGGGGAGTTTTTGCTTTACGTTTGTAATACCTTATCTATCCAATATAGAACGTACAATATGCTCGTCATACAGCCTACGCATATCCTCGGTCAGGTCGCAATGGCCCCGTCCCGGCACTGCATAGTACGTGATATGATGCTGCTCCTGCATCTTCTCCACAAAGCGATCGCTGTGCTTTTGCTTGTTCACCGCTTGATCCTCCGTGCAGTGGAACACATAGTACTGGGAGCCGATCGGCATTTTGTCCACCAGATCCAAAGGAGAAGCGGAACGCAGTGCCTCCTGCAAGCTGCCGTCGTAGTGATAGAACGCACTGTACAGCGTGCGCGGCAGATCGGGACGTTCGGTGTAATGATAGGGCAGATCACACACAGGGCAGTTGGCAACGCAGGCCACCGGTGTACGCTTGGCATAGACCATGTAGACAAGTGCCGAAAGCCCACCCATGCTGCCGCCTACGGATACAATGGGCAGCTCCGCCGGCAGATCGTAGGCTGCAAACAAGGTGTCGATGATCTCGTCCGTGTAGGATACGTTCTGCGCATTCTGCCACGCCCACGGATTCTGGTACGGCACCACATACAGGATCCCGTCTTTGGCAAAGCGCACGCCCTCTTCCGGATCCGCATCAAACATGGCAGCACCGCCCAGCCCGAAGAAGGAAACCACAAGCCCCCTTATTGGCTTTTGGCAGATTTTGTCGTTACAGTACGCAAAGCAGCGCAGGGTCTCGAAGGTAATGATTTTTTCCATAGTTGGGTTCTCCTTTACGAATGTAGGATTTGTGCTGGATATAGTATACCGTATCGCCAAAGCTTTGTCAATAGAAAACCAGAAAAAACTGTGAAAATATCCAAAAAATAGATCATATTTTTGTGAAAGATACCCAGCCCACATACTTCTCCGCATGTTTTCCCAAAAACACCTTGCACTTTTGCGCAAATGGGTGTATACTATTCCCGATCATTGGAAAAGGAGCATAGTATGTCCAGTTGGAATTTATGGCACGGCTGTACCAAAATCAGCCCCGGCTGCCAGCATTGCTACGTTTACCGCCGGGATGCTGCACTGGGGAAGGATGCCTCCGTAGTGGAGAAAACAAATCAGTTTGATCTGCCCATCCGGCGCAAACGAGACGGTAGCTATGCCTTACAGCCGGACGGCGATTTTGTCTATACCTGCTTCACATCCGACTTTTTCCATCCCGATGCGGACAGGTGGCGGCTCGATGCGTGGCGCATGATGGGGGAACGACGGGATCTTCGCTTCTTCTTCGTTACCAAACGGCCGGAGCGGTTTTCTGTTTGTCTGCCGGCGGATTGGGGCGATGGCTACGAAAACGTACACATCTGTTGTACCTGCGAGAATCAGGCTATGGCAGATGCACGCCTGCCGATCTTTTTGGAGCTGCCGATCCGGCATAAGCACATCATCCACGAACCCATGCTGGAAGGGATCCACATCGAGCCGTATTTGTCCCATTATGGGAAGCAGATCGAATCGGTCTCCTGCGGCGGGGAGTCCGGAGAGGGAGCCAGGGTCTGTGACTACGACTGGATCCTCTGGACACGAGAGCAGTGTATGCGGTACAACGTGCGGTTTACCTTCAAGCAGACGGGCGCAAACTTTCGGAAAAATGGGAGAATATACACGATCCCACGGCAGCTGCAAATGAAGCAGGCGGCAAAAGCGAACATCAATTTTTCCGGCAGATAGTATGCTTGCTCCTGCTATGGCGACGGCATCACTATGTTACAATAATGTTGACAAAATAAGAAACGACCGGGCTATCCTTTTGGGGGACGACCCGGTCGTTTTACGTATGCGATGGGAGCGATCACTTGTCTTCGTCTACGAACACCCGCTTGACGGCTTCTAAGTATCCGTAGCCATAGAGTTCATCCGGCTGGAGATAGCTGCCTTCGGTCCATTCGTTCCAGCTGTTGATGGTGACCAGCGGTGCCGGCAGGTCGTGGCTGTCGATGTAGTCCTTTGCCATCCGCAGAGCTTTTTCAACGTTCTCCGGCGTATTGTTGTCGATGACGAAGGGCTTGAATTTCTTGAACCGGGTGTTGTTGTCCCAGCCCAGAGAAACGTGGGGGAAGAAGGTGGTGTCCGGCAGGGCATCCATCCGGGCATTCTCCGCTTCGATCAGCGCCAGATCCTTTTCGTAATCCTCTTCGCCTTCCAGCATGGACTGCCACTGGTAATGAGTCAGGCTGTCCACGCCCAGCTGCTTATACAGAGGCGCAGCGTCGGGAGCGGCATTTTTGCCACGGTAGGCATAGGTAGCCCAGGACGGCGGCCCGTAGGTCACCAGCTGCAAATGCAGACCGGGGAATCCGGCATCCTCTACTGCCTTGCGGAAGTAGGCAACAGCGGCAGCCGCTTCTGCGGGACCGCCAAAGCCTTCTTCAAACTTGTATAGGTCATAGATCATGAATACGGGACAGCCGTTGATCTTGTAGTAGGAAGGATGGGTGAAATACTTGGTGATCCAGCGATCCACCAGCTCCCGGAAGGTGTCCATGCCCACAGCCCCACGCCATGTGACTACATTGCCACAGGTGTCCGCCAGCTCCTTGTTCCACAGGTGGGTGGCATCGTGGTTGGCCCACATGAGATAGAACTGGACGAGATTGTTGTTGGAGGCTTTCAGGTACCCATCGTCCAGACAGTTTTCCAAAAAAGGTCTGCCATCGTACCAGTACCAGTCGTAGATGAACACGTTGACCCCATGCCGGGCGGCGCAGGCGATCTCCATTTCCATAACGTCCGGATTGGCTTCGTTGACGTAGCCCCACAGGGGACGGCGGGGTGCCTTGTGTCCGGGGAACTTCGGCTGTGCGGTATGGACGCTCTGCCATTCCCCCAGTCCCTCCGGCCAGAACATGCGGGTACGGGGCTCATCTCCTGTATAAGCGGGCCAAATAAAGGCGGCAACATCGTATTGTTTTGCCATGGATATGCTCCTTTGCTGTGAAAATTGGTATGGTATTACTATAGCATATTTTTTCGCATTTTGCAAGAGCTATGGTAAAAAAAGATAACCATCCGTTTCCTTCGGACAGCAGGCTTCCAAATACCTGTTGAACTGGTCGTGATGGTTATAATAACAGTATAGGACATTGTAGTGCGCTTGTCAAGCGTTTCGCAAAAAATCACCCATGGCACTGCAGGTCAAACTTTGTTGCCAAAGCCGCCGGCTCCATGGGTGAAAAAGCAGATGAGGTATGTCGAATGGGTTCGATTCCCGTCCGCAAACAAAAAAAGCAGATGACGGGAATCGAACCCGCATATTCAGCTTGGGAAGCTGATGTTCTACCACTGAACTACATCTGCAAAAACTATGGATGCGGGTAACAGGGGTCGAACCTGCACGGTTTCCCGCAGGATCCTAAATCCTGTGCGTCTGCCAATTCCGCCATACCCGCATATCTCAGGCGCAGATATATCATACCACATTCGTCCTCGTTTGTCAAGTGGTTTTCGTAAATTTCTTTTGGAAAAGTTGAAAAAGCAAATTCGCAAAGCAAATGCAGGAATGGAATTTGGAAAATGCACTTATAATTCCAAAATTTCTCTCATAAAAATCCAAAATCCCTCTTGACAAACCCGCTTCGCTGTGCTATACTTTCCTATACATGCAATGATCGGAAACAAGTACGTTTATTCTTGGTTCCTCCCAGAGAGCCGACGGTTGGTGTGAGTCGGTGGGGACAGAAGAACGGAATACATTCCAGAAGCAGCGCACCAAACAGTGGCGTGAAGCACACCCAGTAGGCTGCGACGGGCGTTCCCGTTACCGGACAGGGGCATTCGGATGTGCCCCATGAGGTCTTCTTCTGCAAAGAGGAGGACAAAATGAGGTGGTACCACGGTATTTTACCGTCCTCTGTATGGGATTGCAGGGGGCGTTTTTTTGTCCCTGCAGATCAATGTATGCCAATCAATATACTGCATACAAAAACTTCAAAATGCATGGAGAGAGAATATGGTTATTACCGATTTACTGGAAAAAAATGCAAAATTATACCCCAACGAGGTCGCATTGGTGGAGGTCAATCCCGCATCGGAGCCCGACCCCAACCTGACCTGGCGGGAGTTTTCTTTGATCGAGACCGGCACCGGTGGCAGATACCGCAGAGAAATGACCTGGAAGGAATTTGACATTAAGGCCAATCGCTTCGCCAATCTGCTGCTGACCCGGAATATCAAAAAGGGCGATAAGGTTGCCATCCTGCTGATGAACTGCCTGGAATGGCTGCCCATCTACTTTGGTGTGCTGAAGACCGGTGCGCTGGCCGTGCCCATGAACTACCGCTATACCGGAGAAGAGATCCGGTACTGCGCCGATCTGGCGGAAGCGGATGTGCTGGTGTTTGGCGAGGAATTCATCGATCGTGTGGAATCTGTCCACGATCAGCTCCCCGGCGTGAAGGATTATTTCTATGTTGGCGAAAACAAGCCCGACTTTGCCGACAGCTACGATAAGCTGGTGGACTACTGCTCCTCCATCGCACCCGCCGTGGATCTGACCGAGGACGACGATGCCGCCATCTACTTCTCCTCCGGCACCACCGGCTTCCCCAAGGCCATCCTGCACGCCCACCGCTCCCTGATCAATTCCTGCCGCACCGAGCAGAATCACCATGGTCAGACCCACGACGACGTGTTCCTGTGCATCCCGCCGCTGTACCACACCGGTGCTAAGATGCATTGGTTCGGCTCTCTGCTGTCCGGCTCCAAGGCTGTGATCCTCCGTGGCGTGCGTCCCGATTGGATCCTCCGTGCCGTGTCCAGCGAGCATTGCACCATCGTATGGCTGCTGGTACCGTGGGCACAGGACATCTTAGATGCCATCGATCGGGGGGACATCCATCTGGAAGACTACCATCTGGATCAGTGGAGACTGATGCACATCGGTGCCCAGCCGGTGCCGCCGTCCCTGATCAAGCGTTGGGAGAAGGTCTTCCCCCATCACCAGTACGACACCAACTATGGCCTGTCGGAATCCATCGGCCCCGGCTGCGTCCATCTGGGTGTGGAGAATATCGCCAAGGTGGGTGCCATCGGTGTACCCGGTTACCTGTGGGAAGCCAAGATCGTCAAGCCCGACGGAACACCTGTGGAAGGGGAAGATGTGGGTGAGCTGATCGTCAAGGGTCCCGGTGTCATGAAGTGCTACTATCGGAACCCCGAAGCTACGGCTGAAATTCTGAAGGATGGTTGGCTGTACACCGGCGACATGGCCAAGCGGGACGCAGACGGCTTCATCTACTTAGTGGACCGGAAGAAGGACGTGATCATCACCGGCGGCGAAAACCTGTACCCGGTGCAGATCGAAGATTTCCTGCGCAAGCACGACAAGATCAAGGACTGCGCTGTCATCGGTCTGCCGGACGATCGTCTGGGCGAGATCGCTGCCGCCATCATCGAGATCAAGCCCGATATGACCTGCACGGAAGAAGAGATCGAGGCCTTCTGCCATGAGCTGCCCCGGTACAAGAGACCCCGGAAGATCATTTTCGCCGATGTGCCTCGGAATCCCACCGGTAAGATCGAGAAGCCGAAGCTGCGGGAGATCTACTGCGGCAAGCGGCTGGTGGAAGCACAGACCACAAAGTAAAAACGGATCGGCCCCATGGGTGTACACGATCCCGAAACATTAGGAGTAACTATGGAAGATTTCCTGCGGATCCTACGCACCCATGCCCGGCGGTATCGGCAAGTGACACCCCAGGATGCGGTAAAATTGGCATACCAAAGCGTGTTTGGCGGCGGGCATATGATCCCGGATCGACAGGCAGCGCTTGCCCGGCTGGAAAACGAATACGAAGCACTGCCGGAGAAACAAACGGATATCCCCCTGATCGAGGAGATCGGCGGCGGTCTGGTACGGCTGCATCTGGCGGCGCTGGATCCCGCTGTACTGCCGCTTACTGCCGTGAACGCCCTGTTCTGCCGCTCTGCCGATATGGTACACGGCAGCAAGGACGATTTTTGCAACATTTTGGATGCACTGCGAAAGGGCTGCATGGACGGGTATCTGCCCTTTTCCGCCGCCGAACTGGAAGACTATCTGCGCACCTATGAAGCTGAAGGAATGCCTATGGTCAGCCACAGTGCGGCCTATCGAGAGGCATACCACCCAGCCTACCGGATCCTGCGGCAGGAATTCGTGCCGTACCTTGCGCCCATCGGAGCTGTCTACCGTTGTCTGGCGAAAAACGGCCGTGTGGTGGTGGCCATCGATGGTATGGCAGGGGCGGGGAAGAGCACCTTTGCCGCCCAGCTGGCCGCATTGACCGATGGCGTAGTGATCCCCATGGACGATTTCTTCCTGCCCCCGGAAAAGCGCACGGCTGCACGTTTGGCAGAGGCTGGCGGCAACGTGGATTACGAGCGGTTTGCCACAGAGGTGCTGCCGGGTCTGCGAACGGGAGAAGCGTTCTCCTACGGCGTGTTCGACTGCGGGCAAATGGCTATCGCAGCCTCTCGACAGATCCCCGCAGTACCGGTGCAGATCGTGGAGGGCTCCTATGCCCTGCATCCCCACTTTGGCCGATACGCCGATGTGACGGTGTTTTTGCACCTATCCCCAGCAGAACAAATGCGGCGGATCACGGCACGAAACGGTGCGCACATGGCAGAGAAGTTCCGCAACATCTGGATCCCCATGGAAAATCGATATTTCCGAGAGAAGCATGTGGCTGAGCGATGCCGGTATGTGCTCCGCAGCGATGCCTTATAACGCCATATATAGCAAAGAAAAGAGCGGCTGGTACGCTCTTTTTGTCGTAGAGAACAAAAGAATCCACGATTCTGTAACAGACTATTTTCAGTATGCCTATTGAAATTTCACGACATATCCTGTATAATAATAGAGTATAATTTCCCGTATTTGTATTCTATGGCAGAACACGGGACAGATGGGAGTGGACCCATGTTATCCGCATTCAAAAATTTCTTAATCACACTATTGATCGCAGCGGCAATATTTGGCGTGATCGCCTATTTTGCCACTCAGTTCGTCACAGCCACCGTGGGGGATATTCTGGATGACGAGGAAGCCGCACTGGACAGCATCATCACCAGTACCAAACCCGAATCCGATAGTACCGACGAGACCACGGAGGACGGGCAGCAGGTGGTACAGGAGGAGATCCAGGGAGACAGCTTTTCCTTTGTAGTGGTCACCTCCGGGTATCGGCCGGATCTGTTCGACGACTACAAGCCCGCCACCGAGACCCTGCGCAACCAGATCGGCACCTTCCAGACCGCCTCCGATTCCTGTGGGATCCTGTCCAAGACCTACCGAGAGCAGCATGCCACCGCCGTGATCTTAGTGCGTATGGACAAAGAACGCCGGCAGGTCACCTATACATACATCACCCCGGAGACCAGAGTGTTTACCTCCACCGGCTACCATACGCTGGGAGAAGTATACGAATACTACGGCTACCAGCGTGTTGGGGAATATGTTACATCCCTGACCGGTATCGCCGTGGACTATACCTTCCTGCTGGACGGTTACAACTTCGATGAATTTCTCGCTCTGCTGGGCACCGTTTGGGTGAACAATCCCAAGGACATCTACGCCGAGGGCAACATCCATACCACCCGTTCGGAAAACACCCGCACCCGTACCAATGAGCAGGGGGAAGAGGTGGTGGATCACTACGAGAATTCCCTGGTGCTGTCTGCCGGTTCGCTGGAATTCAACCAGTACGCCGCCAACATCATGAACACCATGAAGGAACGCTCCAGTCCGGACATCGAAGCCAAAGGCAACTATGCCGTCAGCATTGCAAAATCCTATATCGCCAAGCTGGCAGATATGGACATCGCAGAGTTCCGGTCGGCAATGGAAGGGCTGCTCATTTTACAGGAAAAGGAGAGCGCCACCAAGACCTGGCTGTCCGATGGCTCCGTGCGTACCGAACCTGCCACGCCGGTTTTGGAATCCAATTTCACCATGGACGACATCGATACCGTGTACGAGCTGTTCCATGCGTCGGTGGATTTCACCAGTGAGACCATTGCGTACCCCGGCAGCTACGTGACTGCGACCGAAAACGTGGATGCCTATTTCAACCCCAATATCAAAACAGCCATCAAGACCTTTCTGCCCTACCGCTACCCGGTGAAGGCCCAAGAGACCGAGACGGCGCAGTAAGACTTTCCTATGACCATACAAAATCTCCATATATCGAAAGGAAGAAAACCATCATGGCAAGAATGAACAATGCAGACAAGACGATGGAGAAGATCGTTGCGCTGTGTAAGAACAGAGGCTTTATCTTCGCAGGCTCCGAGATCTACGGCGGTCTGTCCAACTCCTGGGACTACGGCCCGCTGGGTGTGGAATTCAAGAACAACGTAAAGAAGGCATGGTGGAAAAAGTTCGTCACCGAATGCAAGTACAACGTAGGTCTGGACTCCGCCATCATCATGAACCCCCAGACCTGGGTGGCATCCGGTCACCTGGGCGGCTTCTCTGACCCCCTGATGGACTGCAAGGTGTGCAAAAGCCGTCACAGAGCCGACAAGCTCATCGAGGATTACGCCTTCCAGAACAAGGAAGACATCAACCCGGCCGGTTGGTCCGATGAAGAAATGTACAACTTCATCAAGGAAAAGCACATCGTTTGTCCGGACTGCGGCAGCGCTGACTTCACCAACATCCGGAAGTTCAACCTGATGTTCAAGACCTTCATCGGCGTTACCGAGGACTCCTCCAACACCGTGTACCTCCGTCCCGAGACCGCACAGGGTATCTTCGTAAACTTCAAGAACGTGGCTCGTTCCACCCGGAAAAAGATGCCCTTTGGCGTAGGTCAGATCGGTAAGTCCTTCCGGAACGAGATCACCCCCGGTAACTTCGTGTTCCGTACTCGTGAGTTCGAACAGATGGAGCTGGAATTCTTCTGCAAGCCCGGTACCGATATGGAATGGTTCCAGTACTGGAGAGGCTTCTGCGCCCAGTGGCTGTATGATCTGGGTATGCGGGAAGAAGACCTGCGTCTCCGTGACCACTCTCCCGAAGAGCTGTGCTTCTACTCCAAGGGTACCACCGACATCGAATTCCTGTTCCCGTTTGGCTGGGGCGAGCTGTGGGGCATTGCCGACAGAACCGACTACGACCTGACACAGCACCAGAACACCAGCGGCGAATCCATGGAATTCTTCGACCAGGAGACCGGCGAAAAGTTCATTCCTTACGTAGTAGAACCTTCTCTGGGCGCAGACCGTGTGGCACTGGCCTTCCTGGTAGAAGCCTACGACGAAGAAGTGGTAGATGCCGAAAAGAACGACGTGCGTGTGGTCCTGCACCTGCACCCGGCTCTGGCTCCTGTAAAGGCTGCCGTACTGCCCCTGTCCAAGAAGCTGTCTGAGGCTGCCGAGGAAAAGGTATTTGCCAACCTGGTGAAGAAGTTCAACGTGGACTTCGACGATGCCGGTTCCATCGGGAAGAGATATCGTAGACAGGATGAGATCGGTACGCCCTTCTGCATCTGCTACGACTTTGAATCCGAAGAAGACGGCTGCGTGACCGTGCGGGACAGAGACACCATGGAACAGGTCCGTATGCCCATCGATGAGGTAGAAGCCTACATCGCCGCCCGGATCGATTTCTAATAGAAACACCCATAGTAAGAGATAAGAACGCCGTAAGAATCCCATCTTACCTCTTATCTCTTACTTTTTATTTCATATGTGAGGTATGACCATGCAGTTTACCATAGAAAACCACGACACCTCGGCTTGCCTGTCCACCTATGGCGGGGAAATGCTGTCCTTTCGCTATAAAGGCGTAGAATACCTGTGGAACGGCGATCCCCAGTTTTGGGATAGACATGCACCGATCCTGTTTCCGGTGGTGTGTACGCCCAAGGATCTGAAAATGGCACACGGCGGGATAGAGTATCCCATGCCCAAGCACGGCTTTGCCATCGAGAAGGAATTCACCCCCGTGATGCAGACCCCCGCCAGAGTGCAGCTGGTATTGGAGGAGGACAAAGAGACCCTGACCATGTTCCCCTTTCGCTTCCGTCTGCTGGTGGAATATACCGTGACCGAAGGGGGCTTTTCCGCTTCCTTCACCGTGACCAACCGGGACAATAAGCCCATGACCTATTGCATCGGCGGTCACCCCGGCTTCCGCTGCCCCATGTTCCCCGGCGACGATTTTGCGGACTATACGCTGGTGTTCCGCAATGCCAAGGGCTCTTACGTCACCGGTACCGACAACGGCCTGATGGCACCGGAGCTGCCCCACCTGGACAAGATCCACGACAATACCTTAGACCTGTCCTACGAGACCTTCGCCGGAGACACATTGATCGTACAGGATCTGCCGGATGCACATGTGCAGCTGATCCACAAAAAGACCGGCCACGGCGTGGACTTTGATTTCACCGGCTTCTCCGCACTGGGTCTTTGGACCATGAGCGAACCGGATGAACATTCGCCCTTCCTGTGCCTGGAACCGTGGAACGGCCTGCCCGCCTCGTCGGATGAGACCACCGATGCCAAGAGCAAAAAGTATGCTCGGACGCTGCAGCCCGGGGAATCCCATACGGTGGGCTATCGGGTGACAGTGCTGTGAGTATGGACGTTTGCAATCCCCGGATTCTGCGGGAGCTGCTGGACAAATACGATCTGGCACCCAAAAAAGGATTCGGTCAAAATTTCCTGACCCAAGCAAATGTGCCCCAGCGGATCGCCGAAATGTCCCGGCAGTTCGCACCCACGGACAAGCCGGCGGGCGTGCTGGAGATTGGCCCCGGTGTAGGTGCGCTGACCCGTTTTTTGGCAGAGCAGTACGACCGGGTGGTGGCCGTGGAGATCGACACCGGTCTGCTACCCCTGCTGGATGAAGTGTTGGCAGGCTACGACAATACCACCGTCATCAACCGTGACTTCATGACCATCGACCTGCCCGCCTTCTTAGAAGAACATTTTGGCGACATCCTCGCCGACGGCGGCACCGTGTCCATCTGCGCCAACCTGCCGTACTACATCACTACGCCGGTGCTCATGCGGATCTTAGAAAGCTGGTCTGCCTCGACCCCTGTACCGCTGTCCGGCATCACCGTCATGGTGCAGCTGGAGGTCGCACGCCGCATTTGTGCCGATCCGGGTGCCAAAGACGACTATGGTGCGCTCAGTGCCGCCATTGGTCTGCGTGCCGATACGGAGAAGCTCTTTGACGTGTCTCCCGGCTGCTTCTATCCGATCCCCAAGGTCTCCTCGGCGGTCTGCGCCATTCTGCCCCACGGTGGACTGCGCCAGATCTACCCGGATGCACCCACCGAGGATAGTGCCTGTGATGCCTTTGGTACGGCTGTGTCGGAGGTGATCGGCATGGCATTTGGTCAAAGACGCAAGACACTGGTCAACAGCCTGTCCGGCAAGTACCCCAAGGATGTGACTGCCGCTGCCCTGGAAGACATGGGACTGCGGCCGGATGTCCGTGGTGAAAAGCTGACCACTGCCCAGTTCTGTACGCTGACCGGAAAGCTGCTTGCAAAATGATATATGGAAGTGCCAAAAGGATGCGCTACTGCACCCGAAAAGGCACTTCTTTTTTTGCGATTTCTCTTGACAATCCCGCCCGTTTGTGCTATCCTATAGACAACAAAATTCCTACCAACAGGAGCGTACATATGGAACACATTTCTGTCAATTTTGCCAAAACAACAGGTCCGATCAAGCCCATGCACTCGGTGAACAACGGCCCTGCCGGCTCAAAGGTTCGTGGCACCTCCAACTCGGCGACCTATGCAGCGGCCGGGATCCCCTTTGCCCGGAACCACGATGCCTCTTTCTACGCCGGCTACGGTGGAGAACACATCGTGGACGTACACCGGATCTTCAAGAATTTTGCCGCCGACGAAAACGATCCGGCCTCCTACGTATTTGGTCCCACGGATACCTATCTGGCCGACATCCTCGAGACCGGTACCAAGGTGTTCTATCGTCTGGGCGCATCCATCGAGCATGAGTACAAGTTCGGCACCTATCCCCCGGCCGATTTTGCCAAGTGGGCGAGAGTCTGCGAACACATCATCCGCCACTACAACGAAGGCTGGGCAGACGGCTTCCATTACGGCATCGAATACTGGGAGATCTGGAACGAGCCGGACTGCGGCAATGCCGATGGTACCAATCCCTGTTGGCAGGGCACACCGGAGCAGTTCGTGGAGCTGTTTGCCACGACTCTGTCCCACCTGAAGACCTGCTTCCCGAACCTGAAGATCGGTGGACCGGCTCTGTGCAGTGCCTGGAACGATACCTGGAACAAGCGGATCTTTGACGTGGTACGGGACAGAAAGCTGCATCTGGACTTCTTCTCCTTCCACGGCTACACCAGAAATCCGGCCGACTACCGTGCCCAGGCCGAAAAAGCCAGACGGGAGCTGGATGCCTACGGCTTCACGGATACGGAGATCATCCTGAACGAATGGAACTACATCAAGGGTTGGCTCAACGACGATTGGCGGTATTCCCTGCGGATGGAGAAAGGCATCAAGGGCGCATCCTTCATCGCCGCTTCCATGATCTGCGCACAGGATTCTCCCATGGATCACTTCATGTACTACGATGCCAGACCCTGTGGCATGAACGGTATGTTTGACACGGACACACTGCTACCGTTGAAGGGCTACTACACCTTCCCCATGTTCGATACCCTGTACCGCATCGGCACCGAAGCCGAAGTGCCTGCCCAAACCGATACCATCTACGCCGTTGCTGCCACGTCGGATACCAAATGCGCCGTGCTGCTGACCAACTATACCGATGACGACAATGCACCGGCGAAAGAGGTCAAGCTGTCTCTCACCGGTCTGCCTGCGGGGACCTGGAAGATCCGGTACCAGCTGCTGGACGACACCCACGACAATACCGTTCTGCGGGAAGAAAAGACTGCCTGCACCGATATGGATGCCTACGTGACGATCCCGCTGTTCGGCACGGTTCTGGTGGTGCTGGAACGGGAGTAAAATCAGATATGGCTAGCTACGAACCCATGCAGTTCCGGGAGCCTGTGGAGCATAGTCGCCTCACAAAGACAGCGTATCGGGACGGTCTGGAGGCCTTGATCCGCTCAAGAGAAGACGCATGTGCTGCCGAACGAGCCAAGTGCTGTGCCGATATATTCGAGAATGCCACGTACCATAGAGAACGCTTCTGCCAAATGCTGGGCTGGCCGCTGACGGAGCCAAAACCGTGTACGCCACCGAATGCCACCGAAGAAGTGCTGGGCAGAGAAGGGGACTACACGATCCTGCGTGTCCGGTTAGAGGTGCTGCCGGAAGTAGTGCTGACCGGTCTATGGTTTCGGCGAGAGGGCACGGACAAGCGTCCTTTGGTGTTGGTGCAGCATGGAGGCCTGGGCACACCGGAGTACATCGCCGGTTTCTACGATGGGCAAACCGCCAACTACAACCATATGCTGGAACGACTGCTGCCCTATCCGGTGGATGTATTCGCTCCCCAGCTGCTTCTTTGGAATACAGAGACCTATGGTGAGCCCTACGACCGAAAAGCCATGGATGCTCGACTGAAGCGGGTGGGCAGCTCCATCACCGCTGTAGAGGTGTACGCCTTGCAGCGAACGCTGGATCATTTCCAGGATACACACAGCTGCTTTGGCATGATCGGCCTGTCCTACGGCGGCTTCTACACCCTGTTCACCACCGCCATCGACACCCGGATCCGGTCGGCTGTGTCCGGTTCCTTTTTCAGCAGTCGCCGGGAATACCCTTGGACCGACTGGACCTGGCAGAACGCCGCCCTGCTCTACGACGATGCCGAAGTCGCATGCCTGTGCTACCCCCGCCGGTTGTGTGTGCAAATGGGAGACCACGACGAACTCTTTGCCGTGGAACATACGCAAACGGAAACGAAGCGAGTCTACGACTATTGCCAAAGTGCCGGTGTCTCGGCAGATTGGTTCACCTGCACCGTGTTCGACGGGACCCATGAGCTGTGCAAGGACGACAGGGCGATCGAGCAAATGATGGCGGATCTGCTACCATAAAAAATAGGAATGGACAAATATCGCAATCAACAAATAAAGATTGTGATTTGTCCATTCTTTTTTGCTGATTTGCCTAATTTTTTTCGTTTTCCCCTTGACGAAATGCGAAAAATGGTGTATTATAGAAAGACATAGGATCATTGCTTAAGGAATAGAGAGGACGTTTGTATGAGTGGACTGCTGCATCGAATAAAACATATAACCGGTGGACGACAAAAGGACGTGGACATGACCGAGGGCTCCATCGCCGGACATCTGATCCGCTTTGCCTTCCCGCTGCTGCTGGGCAATATCTTTCAACAGCTGTACAATACCGTAGACAGCTGGGTGGTAGGGAACTACGTTTCCAAGAATGCCTTTGCAGCCGTTGGTACTGTGGGACCGGTCATCAATATGCTCATCGGCTTTTTCATGGGTCTGTCCAGCGGCGCCGGTGTGGTGATCTCCCAATATTACGGTGCCAAGAAGCACGACAAGGTCAGCGAAACGGTGCATACCTCCATCGTCATGACCGTAGTGCTGGGGGTGATCTTCACCTTTGTGGGCATCTGGATGACACCGTATATGCTGCGGTTCATGAAGACCCCGGCAGGCGTGCTCCCGGAATCCACGGCGTACCTGACCATCTATTTCTCCGGCGTGCTGGGACTGATGCTGTACAACATCGGCTCCGGGATCCTGCGTGCCATCGGAGACTCTCAGCGACCCTTTTATTTCTTAGTGGTATCCGCACTGCTGAATACCGTACTGGACCTGGTGTTTGTGCTGGCCTTTGATATGGGTGTAGAAGGCGTTGCCTGGGCCACCATCATTGCGCAGGGCGTGTCGGCACTGCTGACCATGATCGTCCTGTTCCGCACAGATACCTGCGTCAAGCTGTCCTTCCGGAAGCTGAAAATGCACTGGGATGCGCTTGCAAAGATCATCCGTGTGGGCATTCCCGCCGCCATCCAGATGATGATCACCTCCTTCTCCAACATTTTCGTCCAGTCCTACATCAATTTCTTTGGCGCAAGCTGCATGGCTGGCTGGACTGCCTACTCCAAAATCGACCAGCTGATCTTCCTGCCTATGCAGTCTCTGGCACTGGCGTCCACCACCTTCGTGGGACAGAACTTAGGCATCGGACACGTGGAGCGCGCGAAAAAAGGCGTATCCTCGGCACTGTATATGTCCGTTGCCGCCACACTGATCGTCATGATCCCCGTGATCATCACAGCCCCGCATCTGGTGGCCTTCTTCAATGACGACCCGGAGGTCGGCCAGTTCGGCACCCTGTTCCTACGGCATATCACTCCGTTCTACGTGCTGTGCTGTGTGAACCAGGTGTATTCCGGTGCGCTCCGTGGGGCGGGCAACTCCAAAATCCCCATGATCATCATGTTAGCCTCCTTCGTGTGCTTCCGGCAGATCTACCTGTTCGTGATGGCAAACTTTGTCTCCAACACCATCCTGCCCATCGCCATGGGATACCCGGCCGGCTGGCTGGTCTGCTCCGCACTGACACTACTGTACTACCACAAGGTACCGCTGGACAAGGTGAAGCTGATACAAAAATAAAACCAAACGAAAAATCCTCCGCATAGTCAAACTGTGCAGAGGATTTCTTATTTGGTTAATGCCCGATACAAGTGGCAGACAAAGTCACTGGGTCAGCGCATATTCTTATTTGGTCTTCATCTTTCCGCTTGCTTCCAGCAGCTTCATGAAGTGACCGCCCACAACGGAACGGTGCTGGAAGCCACGCTGGAGGGACGTGGTGGTGAAATACCAGTCGGTGGCAGGAACACGGCTCTCGGAGTGGTGATAGCTCTTCCACAAAGGTGTTACGAAGTCGATAAAGTCGTCCTTTTCCTGGGCAAGGGTGGCAGTCCAGATCAGCCAGTCGCTCTTGGTGTAGTCGGAGCGGTTGTCCAGAGGCATACCATAGGGATTCACGTGCTTGCGGTAGGAAGCGAACTCAGACTGCATCACCATGGGATCGAACAGACCGGTGCCCCACAGCTTGTCCCAAACGGCATTGTACTTCATAGACCAGGTGCCGGGACGGTCGTAGGCCAGACGGAAGCTGCCATCGCCATTGGAGGCTCTTGCCACAAAGGAATCAGCCATCTTCTTGGCTTCGGTCATGAGCCCATCGGCATCCTCGGTTCTGCCCATCATCCGGTAGATCAGAGAGAGCCCAGCGATACCCATGATGGCCTTCAGAGACAGGTTGCAGTTGTGTGCTAAGTGACCGGCAAAGTCGTCGGTGCAGAGCTGGTTTTCCGGGTCGTAGCCGTTGGCGATCAGGTACTTCACCCATGCTTCCAGCAGATCCATATTTTCTTCGGCAAAGGCGGTCTCGTGGTCAGCCAGCGAAACAGCCGCAGCCATCACCAGCAGGTTGCCGCATTCTTCCACGGGCATCTGGGATTCCAGTCTGTCGCCGTAGAACTGGCCGTTCAGCAGCGGATACCGACCGGCATCGTGGGGTGCAAAGTCGAACTTCCACTTGTCGGTGCGGGAGAACTTGTACACAGGCCGCATCATGCCCCGTACCAGCTCCGGATTGTACAGCAGGAACAGAGGCGTGGACGGATAGCTTACGTCTACCGTAGCGGCACAGCCGTTGGAGAAGCATTCCTTGGACACGAACAGGATCTTGCCCTCGGTATCCAGTACCAGCTTGTGGGCAGCAATGGCCTGCCGATAGCTGATCTCGCAGATCTCGGCATACTTTTCGCCGCCGGCCCGTACTGCATCGTGGAACAGCTTTTCCCCGAAGGCACGGCAACGGTCAGCCAGAGACGCATAGTCGGTGTAGGCAGCATCGATGGCTTCGGTGATGGTCATGCCATCCTTGTTCCAGTAGGAATTGAGCTGCTCGCCAAAGTATTCGATAGACTTGATGTCGTCATAAGCGAAGGTCACCAGAGTCTTGTTGTCGTGGCAGGTGTGCATGGGCATGGTCATAGACACAAAGGTGGTCTCTTCCTTGTAGTCTTCCGGGGCCTCGGACCACTTGTTCCAGCCGATCTTATGAGGGCAGTAGGGCACGTTGATGGTCTCTACCGCAGCGGTGCCATGGCAGGCCGTCAGGTAGAAGTAACCCCAGTCGATACGCACGTCGTCCCCGGAGCAGTTCAGCACGTTCTGTACGCTGTTGCCCATCTTTACGGTAGGCTTGCCGTTTACGTCGAGGATCTCGGTGACCACGGGAGACTGGCAACGGGTGTTCAGGCAGATCTCTTCGCTGACAGCCAGCTTGACGGTCACATCGTGGCAGCAGCCGTCAGCAGGGGCAGCTTCGATCAGCAGGTAGCTGACAGGACGGGTCATGACAGCCAGATCGTCCATGAGCAGGGGCGTGGTGAAGGTCAACTTCAGCTGTACACCGGCACCTACGAAGGTGTAATAGGTGGAGAGGGCATCGTAATCGAAAGCGACCTGCTCCAGCACAGGGGTGTCATCGTTGGCGTGGAGCTTGCCCATGAACCGATAGGCCTGTCCGTCAATGGTGGCGGTACCTACGATGGTGTTGGGCTTGCCGGTCCAATGGCAGGTCACTTTGTCGGTGAGCTTGTCTGCCGGAGACCAGATGGAGAAATACGGATCCACTGTGATCAGCGGTGTAGAAGGGGGTCTGAGACGCATGAGGAATACCTCCGAATTTGTATTTTGTACAGGCACATTATAACATGGATGGCGAGGGAAGTCAAGGGGAAAACAAAAAAGGATCGTGCCAAAGGGAAGAAAGTTGCCGCCTTTTCGTCCCCTTGACACGTACATGCACCCTAACCCAGAAGCCGTTCGATCTCCCGTGGAATGGCCGAAAAATCTGCCACCAGCGAATGGGGCTTTTTCACCGGATCGTCCATGGCCAGCGGCACGAAGTACACATGCTTTCGCTCCCGCATGACAGCGATATTCCCCAGATTGGCAGACAGCGCATCGTTGGTGGCCAGCGCCAAAAGCAGTGGTCGATCCGCACGCAGGTGTGCCTTTGCCGCCATGGTCACCGCCGTATCCGTGATCCCGTGTGCCAGCTTTGCCAGCGTATTGCCCGTGCAGGGTGCGATCACCAATAGATCCAGCGGCTCCGCAGGTCCCAGTGGCTCTGCATCGGCAATGGTGCATATGGGCGCACGACCACATAGCACGGTCAGCCTCTGTCGCAGATCCGCTGCCTTACCAAACCGGGTGTCGGTGTACGCTGCGTGTTCACTGAGAATAGGCACCACCGTATAGGTCTTCACCAAGGTCTCCAATACCGCCATACTTTGCGCATGGGTGCAAAAGGACCCGCATAGGGCATACCCGATCTTCATAGCCGTTCCCTCCGTCCCTGTAGGGGTGTGTCTGCCCGCTGCCAACGCCCAATGGCCTCTAAGATCCCATCGCATAGAATGCGGCCGGCGGTGTGGGGTGCGATCTTCCCCGGCAGTCCCGGCGCAGGGATCAAACGGATATGTTCCGGGATCGCCTCGGCAGGCGGCAGTCCGTGGGCTAACTCCACAAAAACACATCCTTCGGCAAGAGAGGTCAGTGCATCTTTCGTAAACACCGGTGTGGGAATGGTGTTGAATAGAATCTGACAGGGCGGTGGGGCGGTGAGAAAAGCCGCCAGCAGCATCGTCTCACAACCGTCGCAGGCCGCTTCTGCCAAAGCCTCCGGTCGCCGTGCCGTGACGATCACACGGGCCCCAAGCAGATGCAGTCGGGTAGCCAAAGCCCTTGCGCAGTGGCCGTAGCCCGTGACCACCGCTGTGGTTTCCGGTAGGATCACCGGTAGCTCTCGGATGGCGATGGCAATGGCACCTTCGGCAGTTGGAACAGCGTTTAGTGTCTGCACCACGGCGTTTTCGTAATAATCCAAAAAGTGGACGGCATTCTCCTGTGCCAGCTGCACGACCACCGGTGGGATCAGTCCTCCCAGCAGCAGACTGCCCGGTCGCAAAAATTGGCACAGTGCCTCCAATGGTACCGTTTGGTTGGCGTGGGGATCGGCAGAAAGGTGCTCACCATCCCGTGTCACCGGAATGGGCAGGATCCCCACCTGGGCACCGGACATAGCTTCTTGCCAGGTTTTGGCAGCGACAGCATAGGGCGGCAGTACCACATGTGTCGTGCCCCACACAGCCAATGCCGTGTCCGGGTATGCCTGATGTAGCCCGGAAAGCACCGTCTCCACCCGTTTGTCTCCCCCCAGCACCGCGATCTTGTGCAGCATATGTTTCCTCCTCGATACAAAAAGTGGGATCGTACCGATAGTATATGCACAGAGCAGGGCAGTGCGTGAAAAAAGAACACCATACAGCTCTGTACAGTGTTCTTGTGCTTTTAGCAGTCTTCCCCGGCGATCAGGTATTCCCGATTGTCCCAGCCCATTTCGTTCAGGATCACGTCCCACCGATCTGTCAGCGGCACCGCATCCTCGGAGGTGTCTTCGAAAATGACCGGCTGGAACCCGGCAGTCAGATAGGTCTTGATGGCCGGTCTGCGCCAGTCGTCGGTGGTCAGCCAAACACGAGGCACACCCGCCTTTGCCAGCCGCTGTAGTCCGTGGGCCAGCATGGCATGACCGATCCCTTTCCCCCGCACCTCCGGCAGAGATCCCACCATGTGGATCCATCCGTCGCCGGTGTCCCGAATATGGGCAGTCAGCGTAGCTACCGGCCGCCCCGTAGCCTTTTCGCACACCAGAAACACATCCGTCTCCGGCACCAAAAGGGGCATATTCGTGATACAATTGGTGTAGGCATCCCGGTTGGCATCCTCGCCCAGAAGCTGATTTTTGCAAATCTCCACCCACGTGTCGATCTCACCGGGGGTGCTTTCGTTTATGTTCCGGATAAAATAGTCTGCGTGCAGCGGGTAGGGCTTCACGTCTCCCATCCGCTTCATCATTTTCAGCTGCTGCATAGACGTTCCTCCTTTGTTTTTGATACCGTGCCTTATTTGTCCGACGCTTATTTCCCGTAGATCTCCGCAGCCTTCAGCAGGATCTCTTCGCTGAAGGAGGGGATCCGGCCCAGTCCGTCGGGACCTACGTTGAGTAGGTAGTTGATGCCCATGTCGTTCAGGTGCTTGCGGTTGGCGGCGATCTCCTCCGGCTTGCGCCAGTTCTGGTCGTAGTATTTGTATCCCCAGGAGCTGTTCAGCGTCCCGGCAGATTCGTACAGGCCGTAGGGAGAATATTTAAATCCACCCAGACTGTTCATGTCCCCTTCGTCTGCTTCCGGCATTTTCTCCGGCAGGGCAGCGGGGATCTCGTTGTCGTTCAGGGAAACATAGTCGTAGGCACCGTTGCCGATCCGAGAGTTGATCAGGCAGTTCGGCTGGTATTCTTTGATCATGCTGTGCAGCTCCAGGCTTTGCTCCTTGGTGATGACACCGGGTGTATCGAACCAGATCAGGCACAGATCCCCATATTTGGTCAAGATCTCCTTCACCTGAGGCTTGATCTTTTCTTCAAAGCAAATGGAGAAATCCTTGCCTTCCTTGCCGGGGAAGTCCCAGCAGTTATACCAGCCCACACCGGCACAATCCGTGGTGTGATTGTAGCCGCCGCCGTGGGGGTGATGCCAGTCCAGCTCCTGAGAATAGTACAGACCAAACTTGATGCCGTACTTGTAGCAAGCCTCTGCCAGTTCGGCGATGATGTCCCGGCCAAAGGGCGTTGCCTGCTTCATATTGAAAGCATCCACCGCAGAGTCGAACAGGGCAAAGCCTTCGTGGTGCTTGGACGTGATGACGAAATACTCCATTCCAGCCCGCTTGGCCAGCGAGATCCATTCGTCTGCATGAAAATAAATTGGATTAAAAACATGTGCCAGCTGTTCATATTCCGCATTGGGAATGGCAAAGCTGGACTGGGCCCATTCGGCATAGGACTTCACTCTCTTACCCTTGTACTCACCGGCCAGCAGGGAATACAGCCCGAAATGCACCATCATCCCATAACCGGCTTTCTTGAACCACTCGTGATTTGTCATATAGATCCTCCGTGGATATTCGTTTTTTTGAGAATATTATACCATGTGTGAGGATAGAAGTCAAGAGAAAACAAAAAAGTGGAAAAAAGTGAAAAAACTTTTGCAAAAGGGGTTGACAAATCCGGACGAATGGTGTATAATGTAGAAGCTGTCAGGGAACACCGACACAGCACAACAGAATATGCGGGCATGGCGGAATTGGCAGACGCGCTAGATTCAGGTTCTAGTCGGTATTGCACCGGTGGAGGTTCAAGTCCTCTTGCCCGCATGGTGAGACGATCCAGTAAAATGGGTCGTTTTTTTTGCGTTCTTGGGTACACCAAAAAAGCGCAGCATCCGAAGATACCACGCTCTGTTTTGGGTAGCTTACGCCTGTTCCAGCACGATCGCAGATTCCACTAAGCTTCGCAGGATCGCAGGTGCAGCGATACACCCGGCCAGCGGCATCTGTGCGCCATACTGCCAAAATGCACCCGGCAGCGTGTCAGGATCTGCCTCGACCGGTTCGCCTTCCAGCAACCAGCGACCTGTCATATCTCCCAGTATAAACGGTAGGAAACGGAAAGCCGTATCGGTGCGCTTTCTGCGGGTCAGCGTGCGGGACAGACCATCGTATGCCTTGACAGCCGCATCCGGATCCATGCCGACAGCCGGCACCGCACACACCGCATACCCGGTGTCCAGCAATCTTGTGACCTCGGCAGACAGATCGGTGTCCCCGGCGAAGGTCGTCAGTACCACACTATTCTCCGGCAGAGCCGCACCGGCAAAGGCTGTGATGTCCCCCACCACGACCTGATACCCATCGGCGCCGTGACACAGCTCCATCGGCGCACGTAAGGTGATCTTTCCCGCCGGTACATATTCTCGTGCCAGCGACAGATACGCATCCACATCCTCTCCAGCCGAAACGGAGAGCAGCAAAGACGCATCCGCAGGCAGTGTACGCAGGAGCTCCCCATATCGCTCGCCCAGCACAGCCGGTGTCAGCACAGCACCTGTGACCGTATCGGCCGCCGCACAAGGGGACATTTCTGCCCCTATGATCTCCCGCACGATGGCATAGGAACGCTTTAGATCCCCGGAATCGTATTTGGCAAAGAAATACCGGGTACCCATGGGCAGCTCCTCCGGCAGATCGGTGCTGTCGAGAAACTGACCAAGCATATCATAAGTCAAACTATCCAATAGATGTGTTTTTCCGGAACGTGTATGCACCGCCGCCCGGACACCATTTTTTTTGCAAGTGTAAAGCATAGAGCACGACCTCGTGAGGTTTTCAGGACCTCGTTTTTTTATTTCCGTTTTCTTCGATGGTGTGGCTTCTTCCGCCGTTTGCCCACCACAGCCCCGCAAAGAGATAGCACCGGGATCAGGCAAAGAAGGCATACGAACGCCGGCATTTCCATTTCCGTCTCCGGCAGTGGCAGCAGGGAAAGCAGCCGTACCAGACCGAGAGACAGCGTGCCGGAAAGTAGCCCGGAGAGCAGCCCATCCTCTGTGAACCGCACCGCAGCGATCCCTCCTACCAGGGACGAGAGACACAGTGCCGTGTAGGCCAGCGGCTTTTGCACCGATGCCGGATCCTCCAGACACCAGGCAATGGCTGTGGCACCCAGCAAAAGCAGCATCCCGGCAAGCCAGAATACCACCTGTGCCTTCGCCAGTCCCACGATCCAGCGCAGGGAAGTGCTGCTTTGGTTTCGATATTTCTCCATATACAAAACCTCCGAATGTGTATGGTGTTCCAGACAACTATATTCGGAGGCGGTACGGAATATTCCTTTCCTGTGGGGTGCTGCGACTTAGGCAGTCTTATTCCGCATCCTCAGCGTGTACGTCCACATTGCGTACAGCAGTGCGCAGGATCCGGATCTTGTTCCGTTCGTTGCTGGTCTCGATCAGCACGGTCTCATCCTTGATGGACACGATCTTGCCGATGATCCCGCCGATGGTGGTGATCTCGTCGCCGACCTGCAAAGCATTGCGCATATCGTTGGTTTCCTTGTCCTGCTTCTTCTGGGGTCTGTACATAAAGAAGTAGAAAATGGCGATCATCGCCACCAGCATGATGATGGTAGACAGCAGCTGTGCGCTGTTGGCAGCATCCTGTGTCGTGGCTTCCAGCGTATAGTACATGATTTTTCCTCCTAAATTGATTTCAGTAGCATTCAAATATATATTATACCGTATTCCACGCCATCTTGCAAGGTGCAACGGAAGAAATTCACAGATATTTCATTTTTGCCATAGATGGCGAATCGATCTCACCGATACTTTCGATAGATCCCCAGCAGCGAGATCAGGGAGAGATAATCCTCTTTGGTCGTTTCGCCGCCGGAGCCGATCAGATACCGACTGTTTCGTGTATGCCGAAATAGGGCTTCGCATCGCTGGTGGATCTCCACCGGTTGCCCCTGCCGCAGCCAGTCACAGCCAAGCCCGCCCACAATGGCGATCTGCGACTGCCACTTGTCCCACATTTCCTCCGCACCACCGGGACAATACCAGCCTGCAAAGCCACGCTGCACGGCATCCTCGATGGTTCCGTCCATGGCGATAGCAGCCTGCGGCACAGTTGTCAGCCAAGCTCCCCAGCCATACAGCCCTACCGCACATACGCCGGGGGACGCTATTGCTGCCTCCATCTGGATGGGAGAATCGCACAGCGCCACGAACCGGATCGCATCGGTGGCCAGTGCAGCCATTTGTGCAGCCATCTCTCCAGCCGATCCATCCCCGAACCGGCGCATATCGGCGACCACTACATCGGCATAGGTCCGCTCCCGCAGAGACGACAGGGTGTCCAAATACGACGGGATGGTCTGCCATAGATGCTCGCCCCGCCGCCAGATCAGCTGCTCCGTCAGATATACCGGAATAAATGGCTCAAACAAAACCGGATCTCCCGTCTCGCCGGTCAGTGCGCCCAAAAATCGTGTGTAATGCGGATCCATATCGTCCTCCCGCTTCTGTGTCATGTACCAATAGTATACCAGTTTTTGCCGAAAAAGCAAGTACCTTTCCGGAATTTGCAAAAAAATCTGCCTTGCCGGAAAAATATGGCCCTGCCCCCTTGACAGCCGCCGGAAGATATGGTATAATCCAACTGTACTAATACGCATAGTACAGTTGACACGGATGATACAACATACTGTGCGTGGAGAATAGAGGAAAGGAGTGCAAGCAGGAATATGCAGTATATCACCGTAGATCTGCGGGATCGAAAGCAGCTGTACGAGCAGCTCATCGACAATATTCGCAAGCTGATCCTGTCCGGGGAGATCACCGCCGGAGAAAAGCTGCCGTCTGTTCGGGCACTGGCCAAGGAGCTGTGCATCAACCCCAATACCATCCAGAAGGCCTACAACGAACTGGAACGACAGGGCGTGATCCTGACCTTGCCGGGACGAGGCAGTGTGGTGCTGGCAGAAACAGGGGATCTGCGCAAGGAGCAGCTGGCTATGACCGAAGAAGCCTTGTCGAGCATCGCCAGAGAAGCTGTGTCCACCGGCATCACCGAAGCGGAATTTCTCGAACTGGCGAAGAGAGCCTGGGAGAATAACAAGATTATTGTAGAAACACAAGAGAAAAACGAAGGAGGGGAAGAGCAATGATCCATGCAGAATCCATATGTAAAACCTTTGAAGCAGCCGGCAGCCAGATCGTGCGCAGCTTGCAGAATGTTTCCATTTCTGTGACGGATGGCAGCATCTATGGGCTCATCGGCTCCAACGGCTCCGGCAAATCCACACTCATGCGGGTACTGGCCGGGATCTACCAGCCGGACAGCGGGACGATACAGTACGAAGGCGAGCCGGTGTGGGAGAATACCGCCGTGAAGCAACAGATCGTGTATCTCTCCGACGACCCGTATTTTCTCCCCCACTGCACCATGAATGATATGAAAAACTTTTACGCCAGCATCTACCCCGCCTTTTCCGTAGAGCGGTACCAGAGCCTGACGGAGAAATTTGGTCTGGATCCCCGCCGCCGCATCGCTACCTTTTCCAAAGGGATGCAGAAGCAGGCCTCCATGCTGCTGGGACTGTCCTGCCAGCCGCAGTATATGTTCTGCGACGAGACCTTTGACGGTCTGGACCCGGTCATGCGGCAGCTGGTGAAAAGCCTGATCATCGAGGACGTGGCGGAACGGGATCTATGCTGCGTGGTGGCCTCCCACAACCTGCGGGAAATGGAGGATATGGCAGACCACATTGGCCTACTGCACAAGGGCGAGCTGCTGTTCGAGCGAGAGCTAGACGACATTCGCACCAACATGGTCAAGGTGCAGGTGTCCTATCGTAAGGACGATTGCGACCGGATGGCGGAAAAGCTGCGGGAACTACAGCCATCGTCCATGGAACGCCGGGGCAGCTTGTTTACGCTGATCCTGCGTGGCTCGGAGGAAGGACTGTCTCCTTGGTTCCGGGAAACGTCGCCGCTGTTCTGCGAATATATTCCCATGACGCTGGAAGAGATATTTATTACGGAAATGGAGGAGAGAGGGTATGAATTCACCAGTCAGATCCTTGGATAAACCGAAAAACCATATGTCCTGGCTCCGCTTTGGACTGAAACAAAACTGGCAGCAGTTCATGTTCTACGCCATCGTCATGCTGCTGGCCTGCGTGGTCACCAGTATCATCGGTGTGGACAGTGAAGTAACCGACCTGCGCCGGTACGGTGGCTCTACGGCGATACTGCGTGGCAGCAGGCTGTTCGTAGAAGTGTCGGCGATCTTTGCGGTGGTGTCCTGTGTGCTGGGCGTGTTCGCCGGCATGAGCGCCACCGGGTACGTCAATTCCCGCCGTGCCGTCCATTGCTACCATAGCCTGCCTCTGACCAGAGATGCGCTGTACGTAACCGGCAGTGCCGTGCAGGGGATCTACTATCTGGTCTCCGGCCTTGCTTCCATGCTGATCGGCACACTGTGTATCGCCATCCGTTTGGGTATAGACGGCGAACATTTTGGCAAAGGCATGCTGCTGCTCCTGGCCGGGATCGGTGGGTATCTGGTGGTGTTCAGCCTGTTCCAGCTGTCCGGCGCTCTCACCGGTACCGCCATCTTCCGCTTCATCGTAGCCGGACTGATCGCCTTCCTGCCGATCCTGCTGTATGCGCTGGTGATCCTGGCGGTGGGATATGGCATGGATCACATTGTAGTAGACAACTACACCAGCGATACCACCATGCGACTCCTGTGCCCGGCGGTGAATCTCTATTACGTATTCTTTGCCGCCGCCGGAGAGATCGATGAGATCACCACAGCCTACACGTTCTACACGAGCCTGCAAGCACTGGCACAGGTGGGCACCCTGTATCTGACCGCCGCTGTCTACTACGGCCTTGGCTACTACTTCCATCGGATCCGCCGCAGTGAGCTGTCGGAGAATTCGCTGATCTGGAAGAAGCTGCGTTCCATCGTCAAGTATCCGGTGATCTTTGTGGGCGGTGCCGGAGGTGCGCTGTTCTTCCGGGCGCTCATGGGTGCCGGCGGCTCCTGGACACTGTTTGGCTGCCTGTGTGGACTGATCTTATCCTTCCTGCTCATGAACGTCCTGATCGCCCGGAACACCAAAAGTATGTTCCAGGGTCTGCCGGGACTGGGGGCAACGGCCGTGGTAGTTGCTGTGTTCCTGGCGGTATTCATGTACGACGTGTTCGACTTTGATACATTCATGTATCCCACCGACAAAGTGGAATCCGTCACGATCCAGTGGAACAGCATGACCCTGGAGCTGACCGACGAAGACGACATTGCCGCCGTGATGCCGTATATCCAAAACATGACCACAGGCGAAAACAGCGAAGTGGATAGCAGATACGCAGACTTGACCGCATTCTATATCGACACCGATAAGGTGATCGGACAGGACAGCGGCGAAGCAGAGCAGATGCTCAAAACGCTGTACAAGGATCGTTACCTGACCGCTGTCGATAGCACGACTCAGAAGGGGATCTACAGCTGGATGAGCGGTGCACTGTTTGATGAACTGTATTATATAGACGACATCGATGTTGTCCGGAAAGAAACAGCTGTAGCAGAAACCGAGGCTGTGCGGGAAAGCGTGCAGTATCGGTACGACCACGAGTATGGCGGCGACTACAGCTATACGAACTATCGCCTCCAGGTCAGCGTATATCCGGAGCATGGTCTGCCGGTCCATCGTTGGATGCGGTGCAAGGAGATCTCCCCGGATGCAGCGATCTTTGATAAGCTCGAAAAAATGACCGCTTACCAGAATCAGTATCTCGATCTGGCAACGGTGTCCATGGATGCAGTATACGATCTGAGCATCGAGTTTGCAGACGAATCCATGTGGCTGATGCTGGGCTCTTCGCTGATCGATTTCCCGGAGGCCTCCGCTGCCTATTACCAGAAGCTGGAAGAGCTGATCCATGCTGCCGGACAGTTTGACACCTCTATGACGAATACCCCTGTGATCGGTACCTTGCAGATCAGCTATGGTGGCAGCTATACCACGTATCCCCTGTACGCCGGGATGACTCCGTTCTGGAACCAGTGGCTGTCCTTCTGGGACGAAATGCCGTCCTTCCTCTCAAGCTACGGTGTTCCCGCAGACGTGATGTTTGCCAGCAGTATGCGAGAGTATTACGACCAGCTCCGGTATACGGATTATACGCTGTACGAAAGCGGCGAGACGGTCATGGATTGGGTAACGGACCACTACACCGGTATATATGTGATCGAAGCGGATACCGGTCGTGCGCTGTACATCGACGATCCCGCGGACATTTTAGAGATGACCACGCTGACCAACGTGTATGGTTCCGCCGGTAAGGTGGAGCAGGGCTATCTGGTTGTAGCACGCAAATACTCCACGGATAACCTCAAGGATGGCAAAATGACCGTACCCGATGGCAGAAGCATTGCCGGCGAATTCCTGGCCGGAAAGGTGCCGCAGTTCGTGCGGGATGCCTTTGCTAAATAATATGTAGACAAAAACAAAAACGACAGTCCTTCGTTGCTCCGTTGGGCTGTCGTTTTTTGCGTGGTTATGCGTGCTCCACCCGGGGACGGAAGAGCAGTGTGATGCACCAAAGTCCCGCCAGTGCCACCAGACCGTAGACCAGCCGTGCCCAAAGCGCATCCTGTCCACCAAAGACCCAGGAGACAAAGTCAAAGCGGAACAGTCCCACGCTGCCCCAGTTCAGTGCCCCAATGATCACAAGGATCGTTGCAATTCTGTCAAGCATATGATCGTATCCTTTCAAGCGTAAATGAAATTTGGATGCAAGGATAGTATGTCCCGAACACAAGCAGAATACGCACGCACTCCATGGAAATACCTGCCGGTTATGGGAAATTTTGCACCGTTGGCCGCATATGGTATAGTATCCTACAAAGGCAAAGGAGGCATACCATGCTTGCATACCTGTTATCGATCTTAGCCGGTTTCTCGTTCACAGCCCTATCCGCATCTCCGGGCCAGCAGTTCCCCCCGCCGCTGGAGAAATCGGTAGAGGATATCTTATTTCGAAAATGGCGGGAGAACGGAGACATGGCAGCCAGAGAAAAGCTGATCGAGCACAACCTGCGATTGGTAGCCCACGTGGTACGAAAATACTACGCCGCCAGCCCGGATAAAGAGGATCTGGTGTCCATTGGTTCCATCGGCCTGATCAAGTCCATCGATTCCTTTGACCCGGACAACGGCGCCAGGTTTGCCACCTACGGGGCACGGTGTATACAAAATGAGATCCTCATGTACTTTCGTTCCCGAAAAAAGCTGTCCCAAGAGGTGTCCATCCACGATACCATCGATACGGATCGAGACGGCAATCCGCTGACCTACGCAGACATCATGGGCACAGACGACACCATCGCCGACGACATCGATGCCAAGATCAAGCTCGGCAAAGCGGCGGCGTTCATCACAAAGAACCTGGACGACAGGGAACGACAGATCATCACCCTGCGATACGGGCTGACGGGAGAAAAGCCGGTGGCACAGCGAGAGGTGGCAGAAATGCTGGGGATTTCCCGGTCATACGTGTCCCGGATCGAAAAGGCGGCACTGGAAAAGATCAGGCGGGTGCTGTAAACACAAAAGGCATACGATCGCTGCACCGTATGCCTTATCGGTATGTGTTATGATCTATGCGGCGGTGTCATGGCATCTGCCCAACCGGCCAGCTGACGAGCCAGCACCATGGCATCGGCTCTGGTCATGTTGCCGTCTCCGTTCAAATCGGCAGCGGCGGGGTAGTCGATAGCAACGTCGTAGCCGCAGTAGTATTGCCGTAGCAGCGTCAGATCCGTTTGATCCGACAGACCATCGCCACTCAGGTCGCCGGTCACAACGATCGTCAGCGTATCCACCACAGCGCCGTCCACCGTTAGGGAGACCACGCAGCCGGTACCCACCAAAGCCGTATCGGAGAGGGAAGTACCGGTGGGGGTGGATATGGTGATGGCGTGATCCGTATCGAACTGAGCAACAAACGCAGATACCGTAGTAGCAGCAGGCACGTTCGATAGGGTACCGCTGGTGATACTATACGGAGAGGAAGGAAGCAGGGTCAAGGTGGGATTTCCGGCGGGCACAAAGGTGGCGGTATTGTAGCCATTCCAAGTGGGCGAAGTCCAACCGGATTTGCCGGCAATGTAGTAGATCGTGAAGGTGGAATGGGTGTTAGAGAAGGCGTTGGAATTTATGGATGGAACATTGCCATAGAAGTATACACGGCGTAAAGCGGTGCAATTTGCAAAACAGGAATACCCCAGAGATGCCACTGTCTTGGGAAGTGAGATTTCCTTAAGATGTGTACAATTCTGAAATGCGCAATTATTTATGTACTCTAAATTTTGTGGGAGATATATACTTTGCAAAGCAGTACAGTTTTTGAATACATTGGCTCCCATATTCGAAAGTGCAGTCGGGAGTGTGGCAGTTTCCAGTGCTGTACAGCCTTCGAAAGCTGAAGAACCAATGGAGGTCATTGTTGCAGGAAAACGAATACTTTTCAGAGAAGTGCAATGAAGAAAGGCATTCTCGCCAATAGCATAGAGTGAGGAAGGCAATGCAATATCCTTCAAGTTTGTTGTGTCGGAAAATGCATTGTCAGCAATCGTATATGTTCCGTCGGGAACGATGTACTGCGTGCCTTCACGCTGTAGTGGATAGTCCACCAGTTCCAGTTTTTGTGTGCTTTTATCGAAGAAGAATAGGACGCCATCTATAGCACGATACCCCATGTTATCTGTGTCTTGCACGGAGTATGCTATGATAGACGGAAAGTTTATAAAGTGAGTATCCTTTGCGTAACGATTGATGTTGCCAAGTTCTACATACTGAATGTTTGTATCACAGAAAGCGGATTCGTCAACATTGCATTCGAGTCTGCTGATACAGAGAGTTGTCAGATCGCCGCAACCACAGAACGCATATTCTTCGATCGATGTGATACGATCACGCAGATCGATCTGTTTCAATTGGCAATTTTGAAATGCATAGGCACCGATCGCTTCAGTACCTTCCAAGACACGGTAACTTTCTCCATTTTTGGATGCAGGATACCGTACCAATGTGTATGCTTCCAAATACGGATCATATGTATATAAGATACCATCAAAGGATACGTATCCTTCGCCGTCGGTATCCTTTACATTGTAGGTCCCGATCGTGTCCAATGTCAAAACGTTTTGCGGAATGTTGTGAATATTGTTTGTCAGACACACTGTAGTTATATTGCCTGTGTTTTGGATAAAATCATACCGGATCTGGCTGTCATTGGAAAATGTCACTGTCGAAGTGGCACTTGCATAAAAAGCATTCCAAGGCAGATAGGTCAGAGCTTCTGGAAAAACAACAGACGCGATGCTGGTTCGGCGAAACGCATTTTGGCCGATGTGCTCTAATGATTGCGGAAATACGATCGTATCTAAAACGGTACAGTTCGTGAAGGCATTGCTTCCGATCGTAGTCAATGTGTCCGGCAGTGTTATATTTTTAAGATTGTTGCAGAAAGCAAACGTAAAAGGCGATATGACTGTCAGTCCATCGTTGCAGACAACCGTTTCCAGATTATCACAATCCTGAAACACGCCTTCGCCCAGTGTCGTAAGCGAATCAGGGAAAATGATGCTGTTCAAGCTGGCACAGTCCCGGAAAGCATTGCTCCAGATCATAGAAATTTCACTTGGAATAGAAATGCTGGCGAGACTGTGACATCCCCGAAAGGCTTCACGGCTGATCGCATCAAGACCATGGGAAAGAGATGCGCTTTTCAAACTGGTACACATATAAAACACGCCTTCACCGATCCGATAAACAGAGTCAGGGAGAGTGATACTCGCCAGGCTTGTGCAATAGGCGAATGCGTAATTCCCGATCGTTTTCAAATTCGAAGGCAGTACAATTTCATTGAGAGAATGGCACTCAAAAAAAGTGCGATCACCAATTGCGATCAATTTGTCCGGCAGGTTGATAGCAGTAAGGTTGCTGCAGCCACGGAATGCATCCTGCCCAAGCATAATGATGCTGTCCGGCAAATAAACAGTAGTAACGCTGTTTGCATAGGGATGCCAAGGCGCATCTGTATAGTATTCAAAGCCGATGAAGTTTCCACTCCCGCTGATGGTCAACACCCCAGCATCATCCAAAACCCACGTCAAATCATCCCCACAGACGCCCTCCGCTACGGTCTCCGCCGAAACCCCAATGCCCAGCAGCACCACAAAGGCCGCCGTCAGCAGCAGTCCCAGCCACCACTTTTTCTTCATTTCTATTATGTCCCTCCATATGGAATTATTTTGATAAACCACATATTCCATATTATACCGCCTTCTCCCCGTATTGTCAAGTGCTTTCCCAAAAACTGCCCCCGTTTTCGATATATTTCTCCCGCACAGCTCCCGGTCGAAAAAATCTTGAAAAATCCCAAAAACTTTTCCGAAACCTATTGACAAAAGTGCGCTTTGGGTGTATAATCTACAGGAATGAAAAAGAAGCAGAACTTCCCGTTCTCACCGGACAGCCAAAGAGCTCATCCGGTCAATACAATTTGCCTCATACAGGTGTGTTGTGTCGTGCGGGAATATAGCTTCCGGCACGCTTTTTGTTTTGAAAATATGGAGGTGCGTAACTATTAGCGCAAAAGAACTGTACATCAACGACGACATCCGGGTGAAGGAAGTCCGTATGCTGGACGAAAACAATGGCCAGCTGGGCATTATGAGCCTGAACGATGCCAAAACCTATGCCTACGATAAGGGACTGGATCTGGTCCTCATCGCGCCCACTGCCCAGCCGCCGGTCTGCCGTGCCATGGACTACGGTAAGTACCGCTACGAGCAGGACAAGAAGGAAAAGGAAGCAAAGAAGAAACAGCAGGTCGTGGAGATCAAAGAGGTTCAGCTCTCTTGCCGGATCGACACCCACGATTTCGAGACCAAGGCCGGCCGTGCCATCAAGTTCCTCTCCGAAGGCAACAAGGTACGTGTCAAGCTGAAGTTCAAGGGACGTGAAATTGCGCACCAGGAGCTGGGTCGGGAAATGCTGGATAAGTTTGCCGAGGCTTGTTCCGAAGTGGGTACCGTAGACAAAAAGCCGGTCCTGGAAGGCAAGCAGCTCACCATGTTCATGGCTCCCGTTTCCGCTGGAAAGGATGCCAAGTAAGACGGCGTTTCGTCTGTCTCCTGGGGCAGTGCAGTTCGCCACCCTGCCATAGGCTGAACGAGACAGCGACCACTGTTTCGTTCCTATATCGCATACCAAATCGAAAGGAAATAACAAAAATGGGAAAAATTAAGACGCATAAGGCTTCTGCCAAGAGATTTGCTGTTACCGGTACCGGTAAGGTAAAGGTTTATCACTCCGATCACCGTCATAACCTGGGTCAGAAGGATGCTAAGAGAAAGAGACATCTGCGTAGCAGCCAGATCCTGGCAGGCGCTATGACCGCCAACGTAAAGAGACTGATCAACAAGGACTGATCACACGAGATCGGAACAAGACAGAAGTAAAGAAAGGAATAAATAGAGATGGCAAGAGTTAAGGGCGCGATGATGACGCGCAAGCGAAGAAAGAAAGATCTGAAGGCCGCCAAGGGCTACTGGGGTTCCAAGAGCAAGCACTTCAAGATGGCTAAGCAGGACGTAATGAAGAGCGGTAACTATGCCTATATCGGTCGGAAGCAGAAGAAGAGAGAGATCCGCGCACTGTGGATCACTCGTATCTCTGCCCAGGCTAAGGTGAACGGCATCAACTATTCTCAGCTGATGAACGGTCTGAAGAAGGCTGGTATCACGCTGAACAGAAAGATGCTTGCTGAGATCGCCGTTTCCGATAAGGAAGCATTTGCTGAGATCGTGGCAAAGGCAAAGGCTGCCCTGTAATCGAACATATCCATATGGGTGTTGCAGCGGATTGTGACACCCATTTCTTGTATCCCGATAAAATTTGTGCAGTATAGATAAAACCAGTGCAGCGGAGAAAGGGAGAACCTACATGACGAAAGAAGAATACCTGACAGCCTGGCAGGCTGAAATGCTCACCTCCCGCACCGGTGCGACGGTGGGTATGCTGGCAAAGCTCAAGGATGGCAAGTACCGGGACACCTACGGCCTGTATCTGGCAGAGGGCGTGAAGCTCACCGAGGAAGCATTGGCTGCCGGTGTCGAGATCGATATGGTGCTGGTGTGCGAGGACGGGCTGGATAACGAACGGATCGTCGCCTGCGTGAACAATGCCCATGCCAAGCAGATCCCCATCAAGCTGACCACAAACGAGGTCTTCGCCAAGGTCTCTACGGAAAAAGCACCCCAGGGGATCATAGCTGTCCTGAAGCGAAAGAGCCATGCCGACGCAGCTTTCACAAAAACAGGTCGATATTTTTTGCTGGATACCATCCAGGATCCCGGCAATTTGGGTACCATCCTGCGCTCTGCCGTAGCTTTCGGTGTGGATGGCCTGCTCCTCTATGGCTGCACCGATCCCACCGGACCCAAAACGGTGCGTGCCGCTATGGGAGCCCTGTTCCGCTGCCCCATCACTATCACGAACGACCTGTGCCGTACCATTGCAGAATTGCAGCAGGATGGACACAGAGTTTTAGCAGCGGCGTTGGGCGAAAATAGCTTGACTGCCGGTGTGGCAGAGCTGCGACCGAACGACTGCGTCGTCATTGGCAATGAGGGCCATGGCGTGTCTCCGGCAGCTATCGAACAATGTGACGGTGTGCTCCGGATCCCCATGCAGGCTGTGACGGAAAGCCTGAACGCCTCTGTGGCTGCCTCCGTCCTGCTTTGGGAATATTATCGCACATTTGGAATTTAAGAAAATACAATAGGATAGAAAAACATGGTCTGTGATCCGCGATGTCTGATGGGAGGGCGTGCATATGGATCTATATGAAGAAATGTTGTATTGGGTATGGCTCGCAGACAACTGCGGTGCCGGGAGCAGCTTAGGAAATGCTTTGCTGCGTCAGTTTGGTTCCCCGCAGGAGATCTATCGCCAAAAGCCGGAGAGTGTGGCATCCTGGGACTTTCTTTCGTCCAGCGACAGAGAGAACACCTTCACCCTGCTCAGTAGCCGCTCCCTGCAAAGTGCGGAACAGGTGCTTGCCAATTGTCAACGCAAGGACATCCACATCCTGCGCCTGACCGACGATATCTATCCCCAGATCCTGCGTAGCCTGACCAATGCGCCGCTGCTGCTGTACTGCAAAGGCACCTTCCCCTGGATCGATGGCCGACTGACCACCGCCGTGGTAGGCACCCGCACCATGTCGGATTATGGCAGAGATATGTCCTATCGGCTGGGCTACGGCTTGGCTGCGGGCGGCGCCATCGTGGTCAGTGGCATGGCACTGGGCGTGGACAGTATGGCGATGATGGGTGCGCTGGATGCCGGCGGTGTCACCATCGCGGTGCTGGGCAGCGGCGTGGACGTGATCTATCCCAAAGAGCATACCCAGGTGTACCAACGGATCTTAGCCTCAGGTGGGTGCATCCTATCCGAATTTATCCCCGGCACCCGTCCCATGGGCCGCAATTTCCCCATACGCAATCGGATCATCAGCGGTTTGGCCGACTGCGGTGTGGTGGTGGAAGGCAATGCCACAAGCGGCTCCTTGATCACAGCCCGGCATCTGGTGTACCAGGGCAAGAAGGTTTTTGCCGTACCGGGACAGGTGGGGCAGCCCGGCTCGGAGGGTCCCAATGACCTGATCCGCAGCGGTGCATTGCCCGTTTTGACAGCAGAAGATATTTTGAGCGAGTTTGAGTATATGTACCCGGACAGCGTATATACCCAAGCGGCGCATCGTGCCTATCGAAGCCTGGACGTGACCAAACAGTCCCAGGAGGCCATGCGCAACAGCGGCGTACAGGTGCGGAACACACGGAATTTCGTGGGCGAAGGCACCTATGGCGGACGAAGCCACGCCTCCCCCTTCCCGGATCTGCCGCCGGATCCAAGCACCATGCCGCCCAGCCAGCCTACCCCCCTGCCGGTGGGAAATTGGTATCGGGACGCAGCGGCACACGCCGTAGGGCAGGACAAGCCTGCACAAACAGAAGCTCCCTTGCCAACAGTTCCCACCGAAACGACCGATGCGCATGAGAAGAAAAAACGGTCACTGCTGGGTGGCTGGGGCATCCGACTGCCGGAGAAGAAAGAAGCTGCCGAACGGCGGGATATGCAGCCGGATGAGAAGAAAAAATTAAAAAAAGGTAAAAATTCCCCTGTAGAAACAGAAAAGATACAGCCTGTACGCAAAATAGACACAAACGGGCTTGCTGAAAGCGAGATGCGGGTATATAATAGTATGAAGCCGAACGTGCCCGTGACACCGGATGAGCTGGTGGCGGCAGGCGGCTTCTCCATTGGTGAGGTGATGGCAGCTATGACCATGCTGGAAATGGCAGGTGCCATCGAGGCCGGCAGTGGCGGGTACTTTATGCGAACAGACCCGGACGATATGCCGGTGACACTGGTGGAGGAGAGCGAGCTGGAGGAACACGCTGGAAAAGCATGATAGAGTATGAAGCAGTACCAGCGTTCTACAGCGTACAGGAAACGACAGAAAGATGAGGAAAGCGCAGAACTATGTACAATCTGGTGATCATGGAATCTCCCACAAAGGCAAGTACAGCCAACAGCTATCTGGGCTCCACCTATAAAGTGGTAGCCTGTAAGGGGCATTTGCGGGACCTGCCCAAGTCCACACTGGGAATCGATCTGGAGAATAATTTTGAGGCGCATTATATCAATATCCGGGGCAAGGGCGAGCTGATCCGGGAACTGAAGAAGGAAGTCAAAAAGGCCGACCGTATCTTCCTGGCAACGGACCCCGACCGAGAAGGAGAAGCCATCTCCTGGCACCTGATGACCGCATTGGCTATCCCCCCGGAAAAGGCACGCCGGATCACATTCAATGAGGTGACCAAGACGGCGGTGAAAAATGCCATCAAAGCGCCCAGAGACATCGATATGGATATGGTCAACGCCCAGCAGGCACGCCGGATCTTAGACCGGATCGTGGGCTATAAGCTCAGTCCCTTCCTGTGGAAGACGGTAAAGAGCGGGTTGTCGGCAGGACGTGTGCAGTCTGTGGCTACCCGTATCATCGTGGAACGGGAAAACGAGATCCGTGCCTTTGTGCCCAAGGAATATTGGAACATCGATGCCGACCTGCAAACCGGCGAAGGCAAGACCTTCCAGACCCACTTCTGGGGCATGGCCGATGCCAAAACGAAGCTGGAGCTGAATAACGCCGAGGAAGCCCAGAAGGTCGTGGACGACTGCATGGGCAAGCCCTTTGTGGTGCAGGAGGTGCGCAATGGCAAAAAGCTGAAGAACCCCGCTCCGCCCTTCACCACCTCCACCTTGCAGCAGGAAGCCTCTCGAAAGCTGAATTTCCAGTCCCAGCGGACCATGAAGGTGGCACAGGAGCTGTACGAAGGTCTGAACCTGGGTAGCGAATTCGGCGGTACCCACGGTCTGATCACCTATATGCGTACCGACTCCCTGCGGATCTCCGAGGAAGCCAGAGAGATCGCTAAGAACTATATCTGCGAAAAATACGGCGAAGAATACTATTCTGCCAAGCCCCGGATCTATAAGGCTAAGGCGGGCGCACAGGATGCCCACGAAGCCATTCGTCCGGCTGACCCCACCTTAGAGCCTGCCAGCGTCAAGAAGCTGCTGTCCTCCGATCAGTATAAGCTGTACAAGCTGATCTGGGATCGGTTCACGGCCAGCCAGATGGAATCGGCAGAGCTTGCCACGGTACAGACGGATCTGCTGTGCGACAAATACATCTATCGTACCAGCGGTCATACCGTGAAGTTCCCCGGCTTTATGGCAGTGTACGAAGAATCCACCGACGAGAAAAAGAATGACGAAGACGGCCCCAATGCACGCCTGCCGCAGTTTGCAGAGGGCGACGCACTGACGGCTTTGCAGATCACACCCAGCCAGCACTTCACCGAACCACCGGCACGATACACCGAAGCCTCCCTGATCAAGTTCCTGGAGGACGAAGGCATTGGCCGTCCCAGTACCTATACGCCTACCATCACCCTGATCATCTCCCGCGGCTACGTGAAGCGGGAAGGGAAGAGCCTGGTGCCGACCCAATTGGGCGAGGTCATCACCCGGATCATGTGCGAGCAGTTCCCGGACATCGTGGACTATAAGTTCACGGCCCATATGGAGGATAGCCTGGACGAGATCGAAAACGGCAATACCACCATGCTGGACGTGCTGAACGACTTCTACGGTGGCTTTAAGCAAGAGCTGGATGCCGCTATGGAAAATGTGTCCAAGGAAGAGTTCGATGTGCCGGACGAAGTCACCGACATCATCTGCGAACACTGCGGCAGTCGAATGGTCGTGAAGAATGGACGGTTCGGCAAGTTCGCCGCCTGCCCCAACTACCCGGCCTGCAAGAATACCCGCCCGCTGACCAGAGAAGGGGATATGCTGGTGGAAAAGAAGCCGGAGATCGCTCCTATGAAGTGCGAGGTGTGCGGGGCCGATATGATCCTGCGCAACGGCCGGTATGGCAGCTTCTATGCTTGCTCCCGGTATCCCGAATGCAAATTCACCAAGCAGAAGGTCAAGACGCTGGGTGTAAAATGCCCGGAATGCGGCGGCGAGATCGTGACCAAGTACGGCAAGAACCGTACCATGTTCTACGGCTGCGAAAACTACCCCACCTGCACCTTCTCCTCCTGGGATATGCCCACAAGCGAAAAATGTCCCAAGTGCGGCGATATGCTGATGCGCAAGAAGGGCAAGAGCCATCTGCTGGTATGCCGCAATGCACAATGTGACTATAAAACGGAGTTGCCGGAGGAAACGGCGGTAGAAGAACCGATCGGAGCCATCGGAGAAAACGACACTACTATATAATACTAAAGGAAAGAATACGGAGCAGATATATGGCAGAGATCAATATATACGGTGCCGGTCTTGCCGGATGTGAAGCGGCATGGCAGGCAGCTAAGCTGGGTGTGCAGGTACGGCTGTACGAAATGAAACCAAAGAAAAAGTCCCCGGCGCACCATGCGGATACCTTTGCGGAGCTGGTCTGCTCCAATTCCCTGCGTTCCGGGGAGATCACCAATGCGGCAGGACTGTTGAAGGAAGAAATGCGCCGACTAGGGTCCCTGATCATGGAGGCCTGCGGCGTGGCAGCGGTATCGGCCGGCGGTGCAGTGGCGGTAGACAGAGAGCAGTTCTCCGGCTACATCACCGAGAAGATCCGCTCCTGCCCGAACATCACCGTCATCGAAGCAGAAATGACCACCATCCCGGAAAACGAGATCACCGTGGTGGCAACGGGTCCCTTGACTTCTGAAGGTCTGGCCGCTGCGATCCAGGAGAAGATCGGCGGCAAGAGCCTGTCCTTCTTTGATGCCGCCGCCCCCATCGTGGACTACGAATCCATCGATATGACCAAGGCATTCTGGGCTACCCGGTACGACAAGGGCTCTCCCGACTACATCAATTGTCCCATGACCGAAGCGGAGTACAAGGCGTTCTATGCCGCACTGCTGTCTGCCGAGGAAGCCAAGCTCCACGATTTCGATGAAGGCGAAAAGTTGACCGTGTTCGAAGGCTGTATGCCTGTGGAAGTGATGGCACGCCGAGGGGAGGACACCCTGCGGTACGGCCCCATGAAGCCGGTGGGCATTCGGCATCCGGAAACAGGTGAGGAATTCTACGCCATCGTACAGCTGCGCCGGGAAAACCAGCGTGGCTCCATGTTCAACATCGTGGGGTTCCAGACCCACCTGACCTGGCCGGAGCAGCGGCGTGTGTTCCGCATGATCCCCGGTCTGGAAAACGCAGAATTCCTGCGGTACGGCGTGATGCACCGGAATACCTTCCTCTGTTCCCCCGACCTGCTGGACGGCGACTATTCACTGCGTACCAATCACAATACCTATTTTGCCGGCCAAATGACCGGTGTGGAAGGCTATATCGAATCCGCAGCATCGGGCTTTGTGGCAGGGGTCAATGCGGCACTACGGGCAAAGGAAGAAGAGCGCTTTTTGTTCCCGGAGGAGACCATGATCGGGTCCATGGCCTGGTATATCTCCCACGGCGAACAGACCCTGTTCCAGCCCATGAACGCCAATTTCGGGATCGTACCGCCGCTTGCCAAAAAGGTCAAAGGTGGAAAGCGGGCCCGCAACGAAGCCCTGGCAGCTCGCGCACTGGAGACCATCGATACGACAGCTGCGACGCTACGCAGATACCAGGGGACTGAGAACGAAGATAACGGAGTGGAACTGCAATGAAGATCATCATAGACGCAATGGGCGGCGATAACGCACCGAGAGAGATCGTGCGGGGTGCCGTGGAAGCTGCTGCACATACCGAATCCAAATTGGTGTTGGTAGGGGATCAGGCCAAGATCGAAGAATGCCTAAAGGAATGCCAGACCAGCACCCGCCTGTTTGAGATCGTCCATACCGAAGAGACCATCTCCATGGAAGACGATCCCCTGTCCATCCTGCGAGCCAAAAAAAACTGCTCCATGGGCGTGGGTCTGCGGCTGCTGAAGGAGGATGGCGATGCCTTTATCTCCGCTGGCAATACCGGCGCACTGCACGCTGGCTCCTCCCTGATCATCCGACCGGTGAAGGGCTTGCAGCGTTCTGCCATCACCACCTTGCTGCCCTTCGAACGTCCCTGCCTGCTGCTGGACTGCGGCGCCAACGTGACCGTTACGGCAGATTACTTAGAGCAGTGGGCGATTCTGGGCTCCCTGTATATGCAGCACGTTATGCAGGTGAAGGATCCCGTGGTGGGCCTGTTGAACAACGGTACCGAGGAATGCAAGGGCACACCGATCCAGGTGAACGCATACCAGAAGCTCAAGGAAAACGAAGCGGTGCATTTCCATGGTAATATCGAAGGGAAGGAGATCCCGTCCGGCCTGTGCGACGTGCTGGTGACCGATGGCTTCACCGGGAACATCACGCTGAAAATGCTGGAAGGCATGACCAAGTTCTTCTTTGGTCAGCTAAAGGATCTGTATTCCCAGAACATGATGACCAAGCTGTCGTATCTGGCTATGAAGGAGCAGCTGCGTGGACTCAAGCGTTCCTTTGACGCATCCGAGTACGGTGGCGCACCGCTGCTGGGTCTGCAAAAGCCGGTGATCAAAGCCCACGGCAGCTCCGATGCAAGAGCCATCCGCAACGCAGTACGACAGGCTGAGACCTTTATTTCCACCGGTGTGATCGGCGAAATGGAAAAGCAAATGAAAAAATACGATCGATCTGTGCTGCGGAGCCAACCGGTCGAGGAGGCACAGAAGGAGAGCAATACATGACACATGACAGCAAAAACCACGCATCCGTCCAGAAACCCTTCCAGGAAGCACTGCCGTCGGAGGAATTGGAGAGAACCATCGGCTATACCTTCCGGAACAAGGATCTGCTGCGGGAGGCGCTGACCCATTCCTCCTATTCCAACGAAAAGCGCAACAAAGGTGCCAAGCTCCCCTGCAACGAGCGGCTGGAATTCTTAGGAGATTCCGTCCTGTCGATATTGGTCAGCAGCTACCTGTTCGAATCCTATAGCGACATCCAGGAAGGCGAGCTGACCAAGATCCGGGCCGCTGTGGTCTGCGAAAAGGCACTGTCCCGGTTTGCCCAAAAGATCCGGTTGGGGCTGTATATGCACATGGGACACGGCGAATCCATGAACAATGGCCGCAACCGCCCCTCTATCTTAGCCGACTGCTTCGAAGCACTGCTGGCCGCCATCTATTTGGACGCAGACGAAAACTTCGAGCCGGTGGGAGCCTTCCTGATGCCCTATATCAAGGAAGAACTGCACGTGCTGCGCTCCAACAGCGTGTTCGTGGATTATAAGACCACCTTGCAGCAGATCGTCCAGCAGGTGGAAGGCGAACGGCTGGAATACATTTTGGTGGGCGAAGCAGGTCCCGATCACGATAAGATCTTCACCGTAGAAGCACGGCTCAACAGCAATGTGATCGGCAAGGGCAGTGCCCATTCCAAGCGAGAAGCGGAGCAGAATGCCGCCAAGGAAGCACTGGTGCTGTTCGGCGAGCAGACCTGACCGATCCATGAAAAAGCATATCAATATCCCCCTGTTTATCCCCCATATGGGTTGCCCGAACCAATGTGTGTTCTGTGATCAGCACACCATATCGGGCACTTGTGCTTTTATCCGGGAAGATGCCCGACAGACCATCGAAGCGGTGTTGGCCACTGTGCCGGAGAATACGCCCTGTGAGATCGCCTTTTTCGGTGGCTCCTTCACCGGGATCGACCGCACGCTCATGCTGGATCTGCTCACACTGGCACAGTCCTACGTGAACAGCGGCAGAGTCGATGGGATCCGTATGTCCACCCGCCCGGACTATATCGATCCGGAGATCCTGACGCTGCTGTCTCCCTATTCCATAGCCGCCGTGGAACTGGGGATCCAGAGCATGGACGACCACGTGCTGGCATATTGTCGGCGGGGACATACCGCTGCCCAAACGAGAACGGCCTGTGCGCTACTGCGGGAAGCCGGTATCCCCTGGGTGGGACAAATGATGATCGGCTTGCCGGGTGCTATGCCGGAGAACGAGATCACCTGTGCCGAAGAGATCTGCGCCATGGGAGCCACGGCTTGCCGGATCTACCCCACCATCGTGCTGCACCAGACCCAGCTGGCAGCCTGGACACAAGAGGGCAGCTACGTTCCTTTGACCGTAGAAGAAGCGGTGGTACGCAGTGCCCAGGTGCTGGCGGTATTTGAGAAAGCGGGGGTGGAGTGTCTGCGGATCGGTCTGTGCGATAGCGAAAGCTTGCACGATCCGGCATCCTGTTTGGCAGGTCCGGTGCATCCTGCTATGGGCGAGCTGGTGCGCAGTAGGCTCTATCGCCAAAAACTGGACGAAGCCGTGGCAGCGTGGACAGCCTCCCATCCGGAGCAGAGAGAGCTTGTGGTATATGTACCGCAGGGAGAGGTTTCTGCCGTGGTGGGACAAAAACGGGAGAATGCGCTGGCGATCGAGAGAAAATACACAGTAAAGTTGCGGAAATTTCTTGAAAACCCGGCGCAGATACGGTATAATATTACATTAAGTGCATACACCAAAACAAAGCAGGAAAGGAGGCGTGACGGTTGTACTTAAAATCCTTGGAACTTCACGGATTCAAATCGTTTCCGGAAAAGACGATCTTGCAATTTCATGATGGTGCAACGGTCATCGTCGGCCCCAACGGCAGCGGCAAATCCAATATCACGGATGCCATGCGCTGGGTACTGGGGGAGTTTTCCAGCAAAAATATCCGCGGTAGCAAAATGGAAGACGTGGTGTTCGCCGGTGCCGATGGAAAAAAGCCCATGAGCTTTGCGGAGGTCTCCGTGACCTTTGACGACAGCACCGAACCCCGGATCCTGAACGCCGGCTACGACGAGATCACCGTGACCCGCCGGTACTATCGTTCCGGAGACAGCGAATATTTCATCAATCGAAAACGAGCCCGTCTGCGGGACATCTACGAATTGTTCATGAATACCGGTATCGGCAGAGAAGGGTATTCCATCATCGGCCAGGGGAAGATCGCCGAGATCATCTCCAAAAAGAGCGAAGAACGCCGGTCTGCCTTTGAGGAAAGCGCCGGGATCAGCAAGTACCGGTACCGGAAGCTGGAGTCGGAAAAAAAGTTGACGGAGACCACCGCCAATATGGAACGGGTCGCCGACATCGAAGGGGAGCTGGCCGCCCGCATTGGTCCTCTGGAAAAGGATGCCGCCAAAGCCAGACGCTATTTAGAGCTATACGAACAAAAGAAACGCACGGACATTGCCCTGTGGCTGTACGATGCCGATACCTATACGGACGACATCAAGAAAGCCGAGCGGGATACCAAAATGTCTGCCCATGAGCTGGAGATGGCAGAGGATTCCCGAAAGCAGACCGAGGATCGCATCGACCGACTGTATGAGCAGTCCCGTGCCAATAAAGAAGCCTCCCAGCACACCCACGAATCCTACAACACTGCCATCGGTGAAAAGGCGGCACTGGAAGGACAGGTGCAGGTGGCACAGACCGAACGCAAGCACAAAGCCGACCAGATCACGGCGGAGGAAGCCTCCCAGCAGCTGTCTCATCAGGAAGAACGGACCATCCTTGACCGCATGGCAGAATTACAGACCCGGCAGGAGACACTGACAGCCCAGGTCACCGCCGCCGAAGCAGCAGCTACCGCAGCGAAGGACAACGTAGAACAGTACACAGCCAAACGGCTGGCGGCAGGAGACAAGCTGGAATCGCTGCTGCAAGAGCAAAAGCAAAAGGAAAACACCTTGACCGACATCCGAGTACGGCGCAATGTGCTGGAACAGACCGCCTCCAACCGTACAGAGCGACAGCAGGATATTGGGCAGGAGATCGCCAAATACCAAAAAGAAGAAGCGGGCTACAACGCCACCATCGCCGACTGCGACAATACCATCGCTGCCTATCGCCGGGAGCTGGAGCTGCTTTCCGTCTCTTTGGCTGCCTCCGACGAAGCAGGAGCCAAGCTGGCGCAGGAGATGCAGTCCACGCAAAATCAGCTGACCACACTGCTGGGACAACGAGAAGGTCTGGTGAGCCGCATGGGTGCCATCAAGCGAATGCAGGAGCATTTCGATGGCTACAATACCAGTATCAAATTCGTTATGAACCAGGCAACAGCAGGCCATCTGCGGGGGATCCACGGGCCGGTGTCCTACCTGATCAAGGTGCCACGGGACTATGTGATCGCCATCGAGACGGCACTGGGCAGCGCCCTGCAAAACATCATCACCGAAGACGAAAACGCCGCCAAAGCCGCCATTGCACTGCTGAAGCAACACGGCGCCGGTCGAGCCACCTTTTATCCCATTACCACCATCCGTCCCATGGAGCGTGGTCGGGAGTTCGACGGCGTGGAGCAAGGTGTGGGCTTTATCGGGTATGCCGACAGTTTGGTGGAATGCGACGACCGCTACCGAAATATCATCCGTTCCCAGCTGGCCCGCACCGCCGTGTTCGACACGCTGGATCATGCCACCGATGTTGCCAGACGGAAAAACTGGCGGATCCGTGCCGTGACCTTGGATGGACAGATCATCAATGCGGGCGGTTCCTTCACGGGCGGTCAGTCCAAACGAGAAAGCGGCATCCTGACCCGCTCCTCCCAGATCGACCAAATGGAAGCAGAGCTGGCAAGCCTGGATACTAAGCTGCAAGCCAGCAAAGCCGCACTGGCCAAGCTGCAAAAACAGGCAGAGGCATCCGCAGCCGCCGAAAAAACGGAAAAAGAAAAACGATCCATGTTGCAAACCCTCCTGCAAGCCGAACAATCGCACCGGCAGGAGACCACAGCCAAAAAGGATTTTATCACAGACCTGATCACCAACCTGCAAAAAGACAATGCGGCACTGACGGAAAGCGAAAAGCAAAGCACCGCAGACTTAGCAGAGCTGGCGGAGCGCACTACGATCCTAGAAGAAGAGATCGCCGCCATCGCGAAGAGCCGGGAAGAGATCGCCGTGGGGATGCACGAAATGGAAGACACGCTGACTCTGTGGCAGGATCGGTGGCAGGAAGGTCGGATCCAGCTGGCGGCATTGGCACGGGACAAAGAAAACCTGGACACCCTGCGTGCCGATAGCCAAACACGACTGGACACCGTGCGCATGAACATCCAAAGCAGCTGCGACCATATCCGGGCATACCGGGACGAGATCCGGGTGCTGGAAGAGCAGATCGCAGAAAAGACCCAGGCAGCGGCAGAGCTGGCAGAACAGATCGAACAGCTGCAAGGGAAACAACAGGAGCTGCTGCGTTCCGGCGATGCACTGGACAAAGAGCTTGCCCAGCTGCAAGGTAAGCTGAAGGAGCAGAGCAGCACCATCGAGCTGGTGTCCGTGTCTCACAACAAAAACGAGACCCGGCTTGCCAATTTGCAGGCAGAGTACGATAAAATGACGGGAAAGCTGTGGGACGAATATGAATTGTCCTACGCCACAGCCATGCGCTGGATGCAGGAGACCGAGACCGCTCCCATCGGGCAAAACGAACGCACTGCCGCCCTGGCGACGCAAAAAGAACTGCAAAACGAGATCCGTTCGCTGGGACACGTCAACGTGGCCGCCATCGAGGAATACACCGAGGTCAAGACCCGCTACGATTATATCAAAGCGCAGATGGATGACCTGAACCGGGCAAAAGAGGAGCTGGAAAAGATCCTTGCCGGGATCGAGCAGGAAATGCGGGAGATCTTCCTCTCTGCCTTTGCCCGGATCAACACCTATTTTGGGCAGGTGTTCCGGGAGCTGTTCGGCGGGGGACATGCGGAGGTGGTGCTGACCGATCCGGAAAATCCCCTGACCTGCGGCATCGACATCAACGCAGCACCGCCCGGCAAGACCATCAAAAACCTGAATCTGCTGTCCGGCGGGGAACAGGCCTTTATCGCCATTGCCCTGCTGTTCGCACTGATCAAGGTCAACCCGTCTCCCTTCTGCATCTTTGACGAGATCGAAGCGGCATTGGACGAGACAAACGTGGCACGTGTGGGACGGTATGTGAAAAAATACACCAGCGAAATGCAGATCATCATGATCTCCCACCGCCGTGGCACCATGGAGATCGCCGACACCCTGTATGGCGTGACCATGCCCCAGCCCGGTGTATCCAAGGTCACCACCGTGGATCTGACCACCGACCGGGATGCGCTGCTGTCTTGAGCAAACGAAACTAACAAAAATGAGGTAGACAAACACATGGGATTTTTTGACAAACTGAAAGCAGGACTGGAAAAAACCAAGAATGCCGTATTCGGACAGGTAAACGAAGTGGTCAAGTCCTTCCGCAAGGTGGACGAAGAGCTGCTGGAGGAGCTGGAAGAGGTGATGATCTGCGCCGACATGGGTGCCACCACCACCGAACGGATCTTAGACGAGCTGCGGGATCGGATCAAGGCAGAAAAAATCAAGGATGCCGACGACGTGAAAACAGCACTGGCGGAGATCCTCCGGGATATGGTAGGCGAAGGGGAACCGTTGCACCTGGACACCAAACCCTCCGTGATCTTAGTGATCGGTGTCAACGGGGTAGGGAAGACCACCTCTATCGGTAAGATCGCCCATCACCTGAAGGAAGAAGGCAAGACCGTTGTAGTAGCCGCCGCCGATACCTTCCGTGCCGCCGCTATCGAACAGCTGGCCGTGTGGTGCGACAGAGCGGGCGTAGAGCTGGTGAAGCAAAGCGAAGGCTCCGATCCGGCTTCCGTTGTGTTCGATGCCATTGCCGCTGCCAATAAGCGAAAGGCAGATGTTCTGATCGTGGATACCGCCGGCCGACTGCACAATAAGGTGGGGCTCATGGATGAGCTGGCCAAGATCAACCGGATCATTGGTCGAGAGCTGCCGGACGCTTCTCGGGAGACCTTGCTGGTACTGGATGCCACCACGGGACAAAACGCCGTAATGCAGGCACAGAAATTCAAGGAAGCCGCAGACATCACCGGTCTGATCCTGACCAAGCTGGATGGAACTGCCAAGGGCGGTGCGATCTTCTCCATCAAGGAAGAAGTGGACATCCCCGTGAAGTACATTGGCGTGGGCGAACAGATCGACGATATGCAGCCCTTTGATGCCCAGATGTTCGCCGATGCTCTGCTGGCTGAGGACACTCGTTTGGCAAAAGACACAGAAGAGGATGCAGAATGATGTTGGAATTTGTGTTAGCTTCCAATAATAGGAAGAAAATTGCAGAATTTGGAACAATCCTGACTTCTTTTTCGTCTGATATACAGATACATACCCTGGCAGAAGTGGGATATACGGCCGAGATCGAGGAAAACGGCAACAGCTTTGCGGAGAATTCCTTGATCAAAGCATTGGTGCCCGCCGCCATGGGCAAGATCGGGATGGCCGACGACTCCGGTCTGACCGTAGATGCACTGGACGGCGCACCGGGGATCTATTCCGCCAGATATGCCGGAGAACATGGAGACGATGCCGCCAACCGGGCGCTGCTTTTGCAAAACCTGCGGGATGTGCCGGACGACAAACGTGGTGGTGCCTTTGTGTGCGTGATCACCATGGTATTCCCAAAAAGCTTAGGTCTCACCGTGCCGGAAAAGTACCGGATCGATGGGGACATAGCTGCTAAATATGGTGTGGATCCGGCCTGCGTGCTGTCCGTGCGGGGAGAATGCCGTGGCACCATTGGCTACACCGAACAGGGCGAAGGCGGCTTTGGCTACGATAGCCTGTTCTGCTGTCCCACCTATGAAGGACGCACCTTTGCTCAGATCACACAAGAAGAGAAAAACGCCGTCAGCCACCGGGGACACGCCGTAGAGCTGCTCCGAGAGGCACTGACCGAAATGCATATAGGAGAGAGATAAGCCATGCTGAATAGCAAACAGAGAGCAACCCTGCGGAGCATCGCCTCCCAGACAGACGCCATTTTCCAGATCGGCAAGGGCGGGATCGGCGAAGCCATGTGCAAGTCCCTGAACGATGCCCTGGAAGCCAGAGAACTGATCAAGATCAGCGTGCTGGAAAACGCTGCCGAAGCTGCCAGAGATTTTGCCGACCAGATCGCCGATGCCACGGATTCCGAGGTGGTAGCTGTGATCGGCCGTAAGATCATTTTGTATAAGAAAGCCGAAAAGCCGGAGCATCAAAAGATCTCCGCACAGCTGTAATAACGGGCAGGCACCGACCGGGTAGAGGAGAGGGGAGAGTTCCATGGAGAAGATCGGACTATATGGCGGTACCTTTGCGCCGCCGCACCTTGGCCACGTACACGCCGTACACGCATTTTTGGCACATATCCCGGTGGACGAGCTGCTGGTCATGCCTACGTTCGTGCCACCCCATAAGGTGCAGGCTACGGGAGATACTCCGGCACTGCGGCTGGAAATGTGTCACGCTGCCTTCGATGGTATCCCCGGTGTCACCGTATCTTCTTACGAGATCGACCGGGGAGACGTGAGCTACACCGTCCAGACCCTGCGGCACTTGACTGGGCCGGATCGAGAGATCTACCTGCTCTGCGGCACCGATATGTTTCTGACCCTGTCACGCTGGTACAAAGCAGAGGAGATCTTCCGGCTGGCGCATATCGTATGCGTATCCCGCACGGCAGAAAAGGCAGAGGAAATTGAGCAGACCCGCCTGCGGTACGAGAAAAACTTTGGTGCCCATTGTATCCTGTTGCCGGATGCACCGCTGGAGATCTCGTCCACCCAGATCCGGGAGGCCATCCAGACCGGCGCACCGCTGGATCCCTATGTGCCCCCGGCAGTAGAAGCGATTTTGCAGCGGGAAAACCTGTACAAAGGAAGCGAATCATGAACATAACAGAAGAAATGCTGGTCACGCTCCGGGAACTGGTCCGGCCGTGGCTGACGGAAAAACGCTATGCCCATACTCTGGCTGTAGAGAAGGAAGCAGCAGCACTGGCAAAGATCTATCTGCCGGAGCAGGAAAACAAGCTGCGTGCAGCCGCTCTGCTCCACGACATCACCAAAAAGGCAGACCTGCCGACCCAGCTGCAATACTGCGCCGACTACGGCCTGCCGGTGACAGCGGAAGACAAATGCGCCCCCAAGACCTTCCATGCCCGCACGGCTGCGGCTGTAGCAGCACGGGAGTTTGCCGACTATGCCGATCCGGAAGTGATCGATGGCATTCGCTGGCATACCACCGGACACACCGGTATGACCACCTTTGAGTCTCTGGTGTACCTGGCCGATTATATCGAAGAGACCCGCACCTTCCCGGACTGCGTGACCCTGCGGCAGTATTTTTACACGAATCTTGCCAAGGCGGAAACAGCGTGCGAAAAACAAAAGGTCCTGCAGGAGACCCTGCTTATGTCCTTTGACATGACCATCCGGGGACTGCTGGAAGAAGGCGCACCCATTGGAAAAGACACCTTTGATGCCAGAAACGAACGGATCTATATATTGAAATTCTCGGATATTTGCCGCTAAAAATGCAGATATGCTGACAGAGAAAGGTACCTTGAAATGTCCAACAAACCCTCGAAAGACGAAAACGAAGCCCTGCAGCTCCCACAGGAGACCGATGACGATATTGCACAATACTACCCGGATGGCGACTATGCCAGCATGGCTGACGACGACGAAAGCTATGAAGCACTGCTACAGAAAAAGCAAAAGCTCCGCCGGAAACGGGGACGCATGACTCGCTCCCAACGTGCCCTGATCACCGGGATCTTTGTGGTGTACGCCGTCGTGCTGTGTGCCGCTGCCTGGATGATCTTCTACCGACCCAGCACAGGGGTAGATGAGACCCAGATCCCCTTTGATACCAATCCGGTGCAGCAGGTGGACCAACCGAACGCAGCAGATGAGACTACGGATGTGGCAGAAACGGAGAAGGTCCCGACCGGCGGTGGGTATCTGGTACAGGACGGTATGTACAATATCCTGGTGGTGGGACATGACCGGGCAGCCTCCTTAGCAGATGTGATCATGCTGGTCAACTGCGATACCATAAACGGCGATGTGACCGTCATGCAGCTTCCCCGGGACACCTGCGTGGAAAATTTTGTCACCAACAAGATCAACGCCGCTTTTTCCACCTATTATAATGCTGCCTTAAAGGAATATCGGGATGACGACTCCGTGGATCCCTACAAGATCGCAGCAGAGGATTTTGCTTCTATGCTGGAACAAAATCTATGCATCCAGATCCACCATACCGCCGTGCTGAACTTAGACGGCCTGGTGAACATCGTGAATGCCTTAGGCGGCGTGGAGCTGTACGTGCCACAGGCCATGGTGTACAACGACCCGGAGCAGGATCTGTATATCAACATTCCGGAAGGCTACCAGACGTTGAACGGTGCCCAGGCCGAATGCTTTGTTCGGTTCCGTTCCGGCTATGTGCAGGCCGACCTTGGCCGTGTCAATGCCCAGAAGATCTTCTTGACGGCGCTATTCCAAAAGGTCAAGAGCAGCTTCACGATCACCAATACCGGTACTTTGACAAAAGTAGCAGAGGAAGTGTTCAAGAACCTGCACACCGATATGAAGGTCTCGGACATCCTGTTTTACGCAAAGTTCCTGCTACAGGTGGATCTGGCCAATATGAATATGCTGACCATTCCCGGAAACGCCGCCTATGACAGCCGGGGACATTCCTATTATGTCATCAACCGTGCTGCCACTTTGGCTGCCATCAACCAGTATTACAACATCTACGATACGGAGATCATCGACGGCATTTTTGACCGGAACACCATCTTTTGCTTAGACGATTATCTGCTGGAGCCGTACTATTACGCCGATGCAGAGACCACACTGGATGGTACCTACAATGCCCAGGATGTGAACGATAATTCCATCTATATCCCGAATCTTTCGTAAGGAGGATAGAATCATGAAGCGAATCTGTTGCCTGCTGCTATTGGCACTGCTTTTGACCGGCTGCACATCCAACGAAGACCTCGGCATCATAGGCGGTGCGGATGGACCGACAGCGATCATTGTCGGCAAGTCCGATGGCGATGAGGTCATCCACTACGATGCGATCCCGTCGTTGGATGGCGTGCCGACCCCGCCGGGCGACTTCGATACCGGCTGGAAATATGCAGAAATGAACTCTGTCAATATCCGCATGAAGAACGTGAACCTCCAGGACTACAAGACCTACACAGAGGAAACCCTGCCGGATATGGGCTATCCTGCTATGGAAAGCACCGTTCAGTCGGATGTGGAGACCCAGCTGTATGCCCAGCATGCCGGGGACAAATACCTGTTGCAGCTGGTCTACGACATGAACACCAGCGAACTGATGGTGACAGCCCTGGAACAGTAAAACAAAATTGTACAAATTACCCCATTGACAAACGCATGAAAATGTGGTACACTAACTATATAGTATGAAATGCGATCATAGGGAAACGGAACGGAGCTACGCCGCCAAGAGAACTGCCGGTAGGTGCAAGGCAGGGGCAGAACCCGTATCCTCTGGTCCCTTAGCAGCCGACCCGAACATGGTCTGTGTATCAGCCGCAGTAGGGTCTGCCGGTCCTCCACCGTTATCGAGAGACGGCATCACAGTCTGCCGGAGTGGGTGTATACGCACCAACCAGAGTGGTACCACGGGAGCTTATTGCCCTCGTCTCTGTCGTATTTCGATGGGGACGGGGGATTTTTTATATATATTATTTATATATGCATTGGAAAACAAACAAGAATAGATATATCGAGAAAACAGAAAGGAACGCTACATGGATAACGAAAACAACGTACTGCAGCCGGAAGAAACTATGGAAAACACGATCACCGCAGAGGAGCTGGCAGAGCCGGAAGCACTGGCCAAATACATCGTACAGATCCTGGACAGCAAGAAAGCCAAGGACATCAAGCTGCTGCACGTAGAAAAACAGACCGTCATCGCCGACTATTTCGTGATCTGCACCGGTAATTCCCGTACCCAGATCAAATCGCTGGCCGATGAAGTGGAATATAAGCTGTCTCTGGTGGACATCGCGCCCATGCACACAGAAGGTGCCGAGACCGGTATTTGGGTGCTGCAGGACTTCGGCAATGTCATCGTCCATATCTTCAACAGAGACTCCAGAGACTTCTACAAGCTGGATAAGCTGTACATGGACACCACCGAGCAGGACATCTCCGGCCTGCTGCAGGAAGAATGAGATCATTTCAAAAATATAAAGAAGGACACCATCATGAAATACGATTTTGCAAGTATTGAAAAAAAGTGGCAGGATCGGTGGGAAGAAGCGGGTATCTTCCACGCCAAGGAAGACCACACCAAGCCTAAGTTCTATGGCCTGGTAGAATTCCCCTATCCCAGCGGCGCCGGTATGCACGTAGGCCATATCAAGGCGTACTCCGGTCTGGAAGTAGTATCCCGGAAGAGGCGGATGCAGGGCTACAACGTGCTGTTCCCCATCGGCTTTGACGCATACGGTCTGCCTACCGAAAACTCCGCTATCAAGTTCAACACCCATCCCCGGATCCTGACCGACCGGAACATCGAAAAGTTCTCCTCCCAGCTGAAGCGCGTTGGCTTCTCCTTCGACTGGACAAGAGTCGTAGATACCACCGACGAGGGCTACTACAAGTGGACCCAGTGGATCTTCCGGAAGATGTTCGATGCCGGGCTGGTATTCCGTGCCACCACGCTGGTCAACTATTGCCCCCACTGCAAGGTAGTGCTGTCCAACGAAGACTCGCAGGGCGGCAAGTGCGACATCTGCCACAGCGACATCGTGCAGAAGTCCAAGGACGTTTGGTATCTGCGAATCACCGAATACGCCGATAAGCTGCTCCAGGGTCTGGAAACCGTGGACTATCTGCCCAATGTGAAGCTCCAGCAGGAAAACTGGATCGGCCGCTCCGAGGGTGCATTTGTGAACTTTGCGCTGGCCATCGATGGTCAGAACGATTGCGAAGATACCCTGCGGATCTACACCACCCGCTGCGATACCATGTTCGGCGTTACCTTTATGGTCATCGCTCCCGAACATCCCATCATCGAAAAGTACGCAGATCGCATCTCCAACATGGATGCGCTGAACGCATACAAGGAAGAATGTGCCAAGAAGACCGAATTCGAGCGTACCCAGCTGGTGAAGGATAAGACCGGCGTGCGTATCGAAGGCATCCGTGCCATCAACCCCGCCAACGGCAAGGAGATTCCGATCTTCATTTCCGACTACGTTATGATGGGTTACGGTACCGGTGCGATCATGGCTGTACCTGCCCACGACGAACGGGACTATGACTTTGCCAAGAAGTTCGGCATCGATATCATCGAGGTCATCAAGGGCGGCAACATCGCAGAAGCAGCCTACACCGGCGACGGCGAGATGGTGAATTCCGCATTCCTCAACGGCATCGCTACCAAAAAGGAAGCCATCGCCAAGATGCTGGAATACCTCGGCGAGAAGGGCATTGGCGAAAAGGGCGTACAGTACAAGATGAAGGACTGGGCGTTCAACCGGCAGCGGTACTGGGGCGAGCCTATCCCGATCATCCATTGTCCCCACTGCGGCATGGTGGGCGTTCCCTACGAAGAGCTGCCCCTGCGCCTGCCCGATATGGAAAAATTTGAACCCGGTGAAGGCGGTGAAAGCCCGCTGGCTCGGATCGAATCCTTTGTAAACTGCACCTGCCCCAAGTGCGGCGGCCCTGCTAAGCGGGAGACCGATACCATGCCCCAGTGGGCCGGCTCGTCCTGGTATTTCCTGCGCTACACCGACCCGCACAACACCGAAGCTCTGGCCGATCCGGAGAACCTGAAGTACTGGCTCCCCGTAGACTGGTACAACGGCGGTATGGAGCACGTGACCCGGCATATGATCTACTCTCGGTTCTGGCACCGTTTCCTGTACGACATCGGTGTGGTACCGGTGGCTGAACCCTACGCTAAGCGGACTGCACAGGGTCTGATCCTGGGTCCCGACGGCGAAAAAATGTCCAAGTCCAAGGGCAACGTGGTAGACCCCAACGAAGTGGTAGACGAATACGGCGCAGACGTACTGCGTGTGTACATCCTGTTCATGGGCGACTATGCTTCTGCCGCACCGTGGAGCGAAAACAGCGTGAAGGGCTGCAAGCGGTTCTTAGACCGTGTGGCCTCTCTGCCGGATATGGTCAAGGGCGAAGGCGAAACGCCCAAGCTGGCCTCCTCCTTCCACAAGACCATCAAGAAGGTCAGCCAGGACATCGAAGAAATGAAGTTCAACACCGCCATCGCCTCCATGATGTCTCTGGTGAACGACATTGCCGAAGTGGGCTCCCTGACCCGTGACGAGCTGATCTCCTTCATTTCCATCCTGTGTCCCTTTGCACCCCATCTGTGCGAAGAGATCTGGGAGAACCTGGGCGGCAAGGGCTTCCTGTCGATGGCAGCATGGCCCCAGTGGGATGAAGCCAAGACCGTGGACAGCGAAGTGGAGATCGCCGTGCAGATCTGCGGTAAGCTGAGAGGTACCATCACCATCGCCATCGATGCAGACAAGGATAACGTCATTGCCGCAGCCAAGGCAGACCCGAAGATCGCCGCCGCACTGGAAGGCAAGCAGATCGTCAAGGAGATCTACATCCCCGGCAAGATCGTCAATATCGTGGCGAAATAAAAAATCCCGGCGAAAAGAGTAGATTTCTGCCAACGAATTTTGAAAATCCTATTGACAAATCAGGTGGAATGTTGTATAATATACAAGAGGTAATTCCGTTGGGGTTTCCTCGGTCGCCTGACGCGAAGGGAGGGAAAACGGATGGCAGAAGTAAGAGTTAAGGAAAATGAATCTCTGGATAGTGCGCTTCGTCGTTTTAAGAGACAGTGCCAGAGATCGGGCATTCAGGCTGAACTTCGCAAGAGAGAATGCTATGAGAAGCCCAGCGTAAAGAGAAAGAAGAAGTCCGAAGCAGCCAGAAAGCGCAAGTATAAGTAATTTTCTGTAAGCTTACATGAGGAGATCGGTTCGATGCATATCGAGTTGGTCTCCTTTTTCTCTGTTTCTGCACATAAGAAAAAGCACCGCCCGATCCACCAAAACGCATCCTCGGTGGATAGACAGTGCTTTTTGTTGTTCTACAAAAACCTCAAGTGGATCACGTTCTCGAATACGCATTGTTCTGCGTTAACCGAATACGTGGCGTTCTTGCTCAGTCAAATACGTGTCGTTTTATTAATCAAATACGTGGCGTTTTATTAATCAAATACGTGTCGTTTTGCTCAGTCAAATACGTGGCGTTTTGTTAATCAAATACGTGGCGTTTTGTTAATCAAATACGTGGCGTTTTGTTAATCAAATACGCCAGTGGACAGATACCGTTCTCCCGTATCCGGCAGCAGCGCTACGATCATCTTGCCCCGGTTCTCCGGACGTGCAGCCAGCACAGCAGCGGCGTGAACAGCAGCACCGGCGGAGATCCCTACCAGCAGCCCTTCTGTCTTGGCCAACGCTTTGGCGGCGGCATAGGCATCCTCATTGGCAACGGGCAGGATCTCGTCCAGCAGGGAACGATCCAGAATGTCCGGTACAAAGTTGGCGCCGATCCCCTGGATCTTGTGGGGACCAGCCTTACCGGTGGACAGCAGAGGCGACGTCTCCGGCTCCACAGCCACGATCTGCACGGCCGGGTTCTTTTCCTTTAGGTACCGGCCAACGCCCGTTATAGTGCCGCCAGTGCCCACACCGGCTACGAAAATGTCCACCTTGCCGTCTGTATCTTCCCAGATCTCCGGACCCGTGGTGCGGTAGTGTGCTTCCGGATTGGCCGGGTTCACGAACTGACCGGGGATGAAGCTGTGCGGCGTTTCCTTTGCCAGCTCCTCCGCCTTTTCCACGGCACCGGCCATTCCCAGCTTGCCGTCGGTCAGCACGATCTCGGCACCATAGGCAGCCAGCAGCATCCGTCTCTCTGCGCTCATGGTCTCCGGCATGGTCAGGATCACCTTGTAGCCCTTGACCGCAGCCGCCATAGCCAGCCCGATCCCGGTGTTACCGCTGGTGGGCTCGATGATCACGCTTCCAGTACCCGGCTGCAAAAGCCCCGCCTTTTCCGCTTCCTCTACCATGGCCAGCCCTACACGATCCTTCACGCTGCCCGCCGGATTGGCTCTCTCCAACTTGGCAAGCACCACCGCATCCAATTCTTTCCCATATCGCCCCAGCTGCACCAGCGGTGTCTTGCCGACCAGCTCCGTCACAGATCCATAAATACGCATATCTCTTTGCCTCCTATATATCCTATAGAGTATGTAGGAATTATACCACATCTACGCAGCTTTGTCAATAGGTTTGGCGGAAATTCTTGCAAAAAAATGGCAGTGCTTTCCGTGTACATCTATTGACAAATGGACCAAAATCCGGTATACTGTAGCCAGAGAGATTAACCTATGCAAAGGAGTATCATCATGTCCGATTTGCTTGTAAAACTGTACGATCTGCCCGACATCACCCCCTACGTCCAAAAGGTGCAGGAACAGGGGATCACCCTCCGTCGTCCCATTGGTCCGGAGAACTACGCCGTCATCCAATGGATCCGGGAGCATTTTGGTGCCGGCTGGGCAGGGGAGGCCGAGAACGCCTTCTTCCGCTCGCCCAAGGGGATCTATATCGCTCTCCGAGAGACGGACGAAGGTTCCCGGATGCTGGGCTTTGCCTGCTACGATGCCACCGTCAAAGGCTTCTTTGGCCCCACCGGCGTAGATGAAGCCGAACGAGGGAAGGGGATCGGTGCGGCATTGCTGCTGCTGTGTCTCCACGCCATGTGGGAGGAAGGCTACGGCTACGGCATCATCGGCTCCGCAGGCCCCGTGGACTTCTATAAAAAGATCTGCGGTGCCACCGTCATCGAAGGCTCGTCCCCCGGCGTGTACAAAGGGATGCTGGGATGAATAGGCCTGCTGCAAAACAAATGACGCTGAGATCTACGGCTATGACCCGATGAACATGTTTCGGATCGGCGACATCGTCTATTGCAGTCACTTTGTTTTCCTCAAAGCAGACGACAACCTGAAAATGATCAACGAAGCGGTTGCCCTTCAGTTAAAAGAAGGCGCAGATCAAACCATCGTAGGATATTATCTGGTGGAGCAAGCATAACAACTGTACAATAAACAAAAACAGGCATGAAGTAGAAAATCATGCCTGTTTTGATATGGAAATCGTATACGAAACTTACTGTACCTGTACAGAGTAGTTGGGTGCTTCCTTGGTGATGCTGATGTCGTGGGGATGGGATTCCCGCAGACCGTTGCCGGTGATCTTCACGAACTTGCCGTTTTCCTTCAGCAGCTGTACAGTCTTGGTGCCGCAGTAGCCCATACCGGAACGCAGACCGCCAACCAGCTGATAGATGGTGTCGGACACAGCACCCTTGAAGGGAACACGACCTTCTACCCCTTCGGGAACCAGCTTCTTCTGGTTTTCCTGGAAGTACCGGTCCTTGGAGCCCTTTTCCATTGCGGCCAGAGAACCCATGCCTCTGTACACCTTGAACTTACGACCCTGGTAGATCTCGGTGTCTCCGGGGGATTCTTCGCAGCCAGCCAGCAGGGAACCGATCATGACTACGTCTGCACCGGCAGCGATAGCCTTGGTCAGGTCGCCGGAGTACTTGATACCACCGTCGGCGATCACCGGGACACCGGCCTTTGCAGCCACTTCGTAGGCGTTCATGATAGCGGAAACCTGGGGCACACCGATACCGGCAACGATACGAGTGGTACAGATGGAACCGGGGCCGATACCCACCTTGATAGCGTCTGCACCGGCAGCGATCAGGTCAGCGGCAGCTTCGGTGGTGGCGATGTTACCGGCGATCAGCTGGCAATCCGGGAATGCTTCCTTGACCTTGCCTACGCACTTGATGATGTTCTGGGAGTGACCATGGGCAGAGTCCAGCACCAGGAAGTCTGCACCGGCTCTCAGCAGCGCACCGGCTCTTTCCACCACGTCAGCGGTCACACCAATGGCAGCACCGCAGAGCAGACGACCCTGTGCGTCCTTGGCAGAGTTGGGATACCGTTCGGCCTTCTCGATGTCCTTGATGGTGATCAGACCCTTCAGACGGTTGTCCTTGTCCACGATGGGCAGCTTTTCGATCTTGTGGTGTCGCAGGATCTCCCGGGCTTCATCCAGGGTAGTGCCCACGGGAACGGTGATCAGGTTTTCCTTGGTCATTACATCCTTGATCGGCACGTTGAAGTCGTCCATGAACCGCAGGTCACGGTTGGTGATGATACCAATGAGCTTGCCATCGTTGTCGCAGATCGGCACACCGGAGATCTTGTACTTGCCCATGAGCTCATCTGCTTCGTAGACATAGTTGTCTGCGCCCAGGAAGAAAGGATCGGTGATAACGCCATTTTCACTGCGCTTTACCCGTTCCACCTGGTCACACTGAGCCTCCACGGACATATTCTTGTGGATGGTACCTGCGCCGCCTTCTCGAGCCATAGCGATCGCCAGAGCGGACTCCGTGACCGTATCCATAGCCGCACTCATCAGCGGGATGTTCAGGGTGATCTTCTTTGTCAGTTGCGTTTTCAGACAGATGTCCCGGGGCAGGACTTCGCTCTTTTGCGGGATCAGCAGCACGTCGTCGAACGTCAATCCTTCGTAAGCGATCTTGCTTGCCATAACGCTGTTTTGCATGGTTTTGACCTCACCTTTTCTTATAGATTTTTATAGGATTACATATACTGTAAACGTAGTATAAAACGAGCCGCAGTGTCACGCATAGCTGCTACGTCATGCATAGCTACCACGTCAAGCTTAGCTGCCACGTCAAGCTAAGTGGTCGAGAATATCCGTCAGATATGCTCTTGCGTGCAGGATATCCTTTGTCTGCTGCTCACCGTCGATCTCTCGTTCAATGGTAATAGCACCATCGTAGCCCAGCTTCTTCAGACCGGCCAGCACACCATGGAAATCCACCTTGCCATCGCCGATTCGTGCTTCTGCACCCAAATGGGTCCCATCGGTGGGATAGAAGCCGTCCTTGGCGTGGAGATTGCGGACATATTTGCCGATCACATCCAGCGCATCCACCGGATTTGCCTTGCCGTACAGGATCAGGTTGGCGGTATCTAAGTTCACGCCCAAATTGTCCGTGCCCACCGTCTCAAAGCACCTTAGCATCGTCACCGGCGTTTCCTGCCCGGTCTCGAACAACAGATATTGTCCATTCTGCTGCAGATGCAGTGCCACAGTCCGTACCGCATCGCAGAAGGGCAAAAACGCAGGATCGTTGGGGTTTTCCGGGATAAAGCCCATGTGGGTGATCACATCGGTCAGCCCCAGCCAGTGGGCGAAATCCGCACCGTCGCACAGATTCTGCACCCGCTCCGCCCGATAGGCTTCCGGCACCAGCCCTAAGGTCTTGGGTCCCTCGGTGAAATTCCAGACCGCCGGGCCACCCCAGCCGCACCAGAATGCAGAGGGCTGCACATGATATGCCTCCAACAGAGCACGCACCTTTTCGGCGTTTTCCTTTGTCCATAGGGCAGGGGCAAAGGACAGCAGCTGACAGGAAGTAAATCCATGCTCCTGCAAGGCAGCCAGCTGCTCCGCAAAGCCATCCAACCCATTCAGGTGGACACAAACACCAATTTCCATACCATACCTCTTTCTTGCCAGTCTCCATAGACTCGTTGCGAACAAAAGAAGCACTCGTTTTCTGTAAAAAGAAACACTGCCTATTAAATAGAAATTATACAGAAAAAAGCACCTTTTGTCAATGGCTATAGCGCACAATCTCACAGGGTCGCCCATTCTTTTTTTTGTGTGGAAACGGGAACAAACGTCTATATATGTACATTTTGCGCTACATAGACACAACAGAGTGTGAAATACATCGAGACTGAACATTATAAAAGTATCAAAGAGTACCGGGATCCCCGGCATATCTCCGGAAAAGACACACCGGGGGGATCCGTGGTAATAAAAGAACAACCCACATTTCTGTAGGTTGTTCCAGCCGTAACACTATGCGCAGACATAGCACGGCGTGCAGACGAAATTAGTCAGCAAACTTGATTTCCACTTCGTGACCGCAAGCGGCAGACTTGTTGATACCATCGATGATGGCCTGGTTGTACAGGATCTGAGAAGTGGGAACCGGTGCGGGACCACCCGTCTTGATGGCATCCAGGAAGGAACGGATCTTCTTGTCGAACAGACCAGCACCCTTGTTTTCCAGGATCGGGATCACGGTGTCGAATCTCTGACCGGCGATGTCGTGGTACAGAGTCATAGCACCGCCAACGGAACCATTCCAGCAGTCGGTAGAAGGAATACGCAGAGCGCCTTCGGTACCGAAGATGATGGTGTCACCGGGGGTATTTACGTGCATAGCCCATGCGATACGGAAGTCCAGGATGATGCCGCCTTCCAGACGAACGAATGCAGCAGCAAAGTCGTCAACGGAGAAACGAGCAGCGTCAGCACCATTGTACTTGGGGTTCTTACCGAAGAAGTCGGAGGTGTAACCGGAAACGGTCAGCGGCTTCGGATAACCGATAGCGTTCAGAACCATATCCAGGGAGTAGCAACCGATGTCACCCAGAGCACCGATACCACCGGTGGACTTTTCGATGAAGGTAGAGCCCGGGATACCACGACGACGGCCACCACCGGTCTGGATGTAGTAGATCTTACCCAGAACGCCGGAGTCCACGATCTTCTTGATCATCTGCATATTGGCATCGAAACGGGGCTGGAAGCCAACGGAAATGAAGGCGGTAGAAGCCTTTTCAGCAGCGCAAACAGCTTCAGCTTCTTCCAGGGTTACGGTGAAGGGCTTTTCCAGCAGAACAGGGATGTTGTGCTCCATAGCGTAGATAGCGGGAGCAGCGTGCTGGGTGTTGTAGGTACAGATGGAGATACCATCCAGGTCGGGTTCGTTGTCGATCAGTTCCTTGTGGCTGGGATAGAAACGAACGCCTTCCACGCCGAATCTTTCCATGAACTTTTCAGCCTTGCCGGGGATCAGGTCAGCGGCAGCAACGATCTCAACGTCGGGCTGGTTCTTGTAGCTCTGGATGTGGGATTCTGCGATCCAACCGGTACCGATGATAGCGATCTTAAACTTGTGATCGGTGTCGTAAACCTTTTCTTCTGTGGTAGCCTGCTTGAACTGGCTCAGTACTGCATCAGACATTGTAATGTCCACCTTTCGTGAATGAGTTATATATCCTGCCGGGAATGGCTTTCCCGGAGAAAAGACAATTGGAATAAATTAGGGTAGGAACGGCTTACCAACCAACGGCTGCCAGGTTTTCTCTGGCCTTGGTGATGCATTCCATTCTGGACAGACCCATAGAGGGCTCATCCTGTTCTACAACTACCCAAGAAGCACCGGCATCTACGGAAGCTTCCAGGATAGCGGGCATATCCTGCATACCGGAGCCGAAGGGGCGGAATTCGAACGTAGATTCTTCTTCTTCCTTTTCTTCCTCTTCGATACCGATCAGGGCATACAGATGGCTCGGCAGCTTGCCGCTCATGAAGAAGTCCTTCAGATGTACGACAGGCGCACGGCCGGTGTACTTGCGTACATACGCAGCGGGTTCTTCGCCGCCAACATTGACCCAGCAGGTATCCAGCTCGGTCTGCAGGTAATCGGCGGGTACACGCTTGTACAGGATGTCCAGACCGTATTCACCGTCCACCTTCTGGAATTCGAAGTCGTGGTTGTGGTAGAGCAGGGTCAGACCCATCTCGTGTGCCAGCTTACCGATCTTGGCGATGACCTCGATGGTCTCTTCAAACTTTTCTGCACCGGGGCGGCGTTCTTCGGTCACATAGGGAACGACTACGAACTTGCAGCCGATCTCCTTGTAAGCGGACAGGGTGCCTTCGGTGTCGGCGATCATATCGACCAGCGGAACGTGTGCGGAAATGGGAGTCAGACCCAGCTCCTCACACCATGCCTTGATGTCAGCAGGCTTGTTGCCATACAGACCGGCAAATTCCACACCGTCATAGCCGATCTCCTTGACCTTTGCCAGAGCGGCCTTCATGTCGGCTTCCACACTGTCCCGGATAGAATACAGCTGTACAGCTACAGGTAATGCCATAATATATCCTCCATTGTTTCGGGGTGTTTCAATTTCATATGCGATACATAGCATCGCACGCGGTACGACCAACGAGCAAAAAGTGGCACCGTTGGAAGACACCTTAATTATAGCGTACTTGTCGGATAAAATCAAGAGCTTTTGAACAGTTTTTTTGCATTTTTTCGAGATTTTTTTGTATTCGCCCGCTTTTTGGCCGATTTCCACGGCAAAAACGGCTACGGATATGGCATTTGTGACGTGTTATAATTCTGATTACAAAAAGTAATAAACATATTGAAACAGAACAAAAAGCACTTGGCAAACCGTATCCGGTAAAAATAACGCAAAAAAACCAAAGAAATTTCCCAAAACCACTTGACAAAGGAAAACGGAAGTGCTATAATATACACGTTCCAAGAGAACAGGTTCCAAGGAACAAGCCACGGAGGCATAGCTCAGCTGGTTAGAGCGTTCGGTTCACATCCGAGAGGTCTTGGGTTCGAGTCCCCATGTCTCCATAAAACAGTCATCCGATATGGTGGCTGTTTTTGTTTTTCATGCGAAGGAGAAAACTATGGTACGAGAGATCAACCGGGACGTGATCCTGCTGGGTCGGTCTTCTGCAATGGCAACAGAGGCAGATCTGTCCATCGGCAAAGACCTGCGGGACACTCTGGAGGCCCATAAGGATGGCTGCGTGGGCATGGCCGCCAACATGATCGGAGAAGGGAAGCGGATCATCGCCTTCTATGACGAGGGAGAGATCTTCGTTTTCTATAATCCCATTCTATTAAAAAAAGAAGGTCCCTATGACACCGAGGAGGGCTGCCTGTCGCTGGACGGTGTGCGGGCCACCAAGCGATACAAACGGATCAAGGTGCAGTACCAGAACGAGCGCATGCAGATCCGGCAGAAGACCTACACCGGCTGGACGGCGCAGATCATCCAGCACGAAATGGACCATTTGGAAGGGATCTTGATCTAAACAAAAAAATACCGGGAAACGGAGCAGTATGCAGCCGAGATCCCGGTATTTTTGTTTTAACCAAAGAAATTCACGCCTAAGATCACCACGCCCAGCACGATCAGGATCACGCCGGTCACCCGATTGAGCACGATGGGTGTAGACCGGTTGGCGATCACAGCACCGATCCGAGCCCAAAGCAGGGTGAAGAGGACGCACAGCACCAGCACCGAAATGTCCGGCACCCCACCGATGACGATGTGGGAGATCGAGCCGGTCAGCGCCGTGAAGGACATGATGAACACAGAAGTGCCCACAGCCGTTTTCAGCTCATACCCCAGCACAGAGGTCAGCACCAGCAGCATCATGATCCCGCCGCCGGCCCCCACAAAGCCGCAGATGAACCCCACCATCACACCGGACAGGATCGACTTGATCCGCTTCTTCTTGGGATCCAGCGCATCCATGGCCTCTCGTGTGGTCATGACCGGCTTCACAAGGAACTTGACACCCATGAGCATGGTCATGAAAACGGAGAAGTTTCCCATGGTGGTGTTGGGTACCAGGCTGGAAACATAGCTCCCCACCGTGGTGAACAGCAGCACCGTCACCATCATGACAAGTCCGTTTTTTACATCCAAATTGCCATTCTTCTTATACGTAATAGCAGAGATGAGACTGGCCAGCACATCTGAGGCCAAAGCGATCCCGATGGCCTGGTAGGTGGGGATATCCAAAAAGGTCACCAGCATGGGCGTGATCACCGCAGCCGCACTCATGCCGGCAAACCCCGTCCCCAGCCCGGCACCTACACCGGCTAAAAACGTAACGACAAGCTCTACAATTGACATATATTCACCTCATACAAGCAAGATTCCGTCTTACACAAAATGTAACTCAGTTAGCATACCATAAAAATGTGACCCACCTGTGGCAGAAAACGCAGGATTTTGTAATTTTTCCCGATACCCATGTAGAAAAACAAAAAAGCCGGACACCAGATAAAGATGTCCGACCTGTCACGGAGAGTGTGGGATTCGAACCCACGTGAGGTTGCCCTCAAACGGTTTTCAAGACCGCCTCGTTATGACCGCTTCGATAACTCTCCGTATCAAAACCCTTTCCACAAGAAGAATTATACCATATCCCCCGCATTTTGTCAAGAGTGAATTTGCATTTCTCCCCGGCAGGCAAGCGCTCCTCATTGGTATAGGCGACCACATTTTCAAAAAAAGTATACCGTTAACAAAACGCAAACATATCGCAAAACATTTGCAAACATCCGGCGGGTATACTATAGCCACACCAATGAGGAGTGCCCCTACTCCTAACAATACGAAAAATAAAGAGAACCATAAAAGGAGAACATCCCCATGAACAGAAACGACAAAGAATATCTTGTACAGAAGATCCGCACCCAGTACACCGAAAAGGCATACACCGCATTGGACGAGCTGAAGGATCTGGATACCAGAGTCAAGAGACCGGCGCAGATCTTTGGCTGGGTCTTTGGTTCCATCGGCGCACTGGTGATGGGAGCCGGGATGAGCATGGTCATGACCGACATCGGCACCACACTGGGCATGCAGAGCACCATGGTGCCGGGCATCGCATTGGGACTGGTGGGCATGGCTATTGCCATCGTGAACTATCCCATCTACAAGCAGATTCTGCAAAGCCGCCGGAACACCTACGCGGACGAGATCATTGCCCTGAGCGACCGGATCACCCAAGGCTGAGCATCCAGTTGATCCTATAACCAAACAAAAAGGTAGCAGTGCCGCGCTGCTATCTTTTTTCGTTTGCCCCCATTTCCTGTACCGTAAATTCCTCTACCTGCGCAATATCCGTTAGCAGATACAACAGACAATCGATCCGGTATGTGCCATCCTCTTCCAGTGTGGCCGATAGGGTGCGTTCCAAAAGCTCCCCCTCCTCGATCGCCTTTGCCATCTTTGCCCGTAGCTGTTGCATGGCTTTGTCCACCGCCTCCTCCGGCGAAAGCACCTCCTCCACAGTCTCCACCTCCCGATGGATCGTGGTGGTGATGGTCACGGGGATGGGATACCGCCCAAACAGCCGCACATCCTCCACTGTCTTCTCCGTTTCATAAGCAGCATAGGGGATCTCCCTCTCCCGGAACAGATCCAATTCACACTTGTACACAGCAACGGTGCGCTGGGTGATCTGCCGCCCGGTGTACACCGTTTTCTCCTGTACCGGCGTGATGGCAACGGAGATCGGCCGCACGACCTTGGCAAGCACCTCTCCGGCCGCATATTCCAACCGGCTCTGTCCTTCTTCCTTCATAGACATCACGCCGGAGAGCAGCATCTCCCCCGGCAGTACCACATCTCCCGGACATACCACCGCCTCCCCTTCATAGACCCGCACACTGACGATCTCTCCCGCCTCTGCCGCCACCACATTGGCATAGGTACCCGCTTTATGCCCGCGGGCATCGGGAAATTTGGTCTCTCGCAGCTGTACCTCTGCCGTGTTGCCGTGGAGATAGACCGAGATCCAGGCGATCTCCGGATGCTCCGCTTTCACCGTGGCATGGAGCGCATCACAGTCGATGGCAGGGATGTAGTCCCCCATGCCGCAGCCGTGGGACGCTAAGATCTCCTGAACCGCCTTCTCCGACAAAACAGAACACCCATCGATCTCCACTCGCCAGATCAGATGCTCCGCATACAGGCACCAAAGCACCAGACCGATCGTCCCCACAAGAAGCCCCGGCCGTATCTTGCAAAACCGCAGCAGCACCGGGATCCCGCCCCGTCGCTCCACGGTCAGCGAAATGCACCGGTCACAGGCCGCCTCTTGCAAGCACAAAAGCTCTTTCTCGAAAATCCGCACGGATACCGTATTTTCTGTTTCGTGTATAGTCTCCTGCCAAAAGCGAATATCGCAGCACCATAGCAGGTCCCAAAGAGCCGTTTTGTCCGACAGCGGTACAAAGACCTCCACCCAGCCTGCCAGCATATGCCAAAGCCAGTCTAACATCCTATACCTCCCAGACGATCCCGGTGATCCTGCCACGGACGGTCAAACATCTCTGGTGAAAATCGGACATCCGCAGTCCCGCACCCTCTATACACAGTACCTTCTCCGACCCGTGCAGCCGCAGTCGGATCTTGTTGTCCCCGTAGGCCAAGATCGACCGACAGCCTTCCACCTGTATCTCTGTGTCTCCCCGGCAAAGGAGAATGGGCATATCGATAAATCCTTCCGGCGGCAGCTCCGTCCAGGTAGACAGCCCATGTGCCATATGCTGCCGGATCTTTTGCGTGATCGGCAAAGTATCACCTCCACGTGCATACATATAGTACCCACGGACCCGGATCGTCCCTTCGATCGGATCCATCTGTTTCTGTATGGTATGCAGAGAGGAGGCCATCCATGTCAACAAGAAATTGGCGTACATTTCTACCGGGTGCCGGCACCATGCTGGTGTTCTGCGCTCTGTTGTTACAGCCAGAGACAGCATCGGCGGCGGTGATCCGGGGTATGCAGCTGTTTGTTACCAAGCTGATCCCGGTGCTGTTCCCCTATATGGTGCTCTCCCGCTTTTTCGTGACCTACCAGCTCCTCGCCCCACTGGGCAGTCTCACCGGTCTCGGCATGGAAAACGGCACGGTATTTTTCTTAGGCCAGCTCTGCGGCTATCCCATGGGTGCGAAGATGACCAGAGAAATGGTGCAGCAGGGCAGGCTCGATCCGGGAGCAGCTGCCATGCTCTGTGCCTTTTCCAGTGGTGCCAGCCCGGCCTTTTTGCTCCACAGCATCGGCGGCGACCTTTGGCACAGCACCGGCTACGGTGTGTTCCTGCTTGTAGCCCAGCTGACCATAGGCTGGCTCGGTACCAGGCTCTGGCTAAGGCACGATCATACCAGCCTCTCCAAACAGCCATCACAAGCTACGCCCCCCTTTGCCCGGATCTTCTGCGATGCCGTGGTAGACAGCACCCGGCAGACCCTGTTCATCGGCGGCTATATCGTATCCTTCACCCTGCTTGTGACCATAGCAGCCCCCCTTCTGCCGGAAAAGCTGTCTCCTCTGCTTGCCGCCATATTGGAGTTTTCCACCGGCACCCGTATGGCAGCCGGCATGGGCGGGTTGGCTGGGCTGTTCTGCACCGGCTTCGCAGTGGGCTTTGGCGGCCTATCGGTGTTGGCACAAACGGCCTGCCTGCTGGAAGACACCGGCATCTCTCTGCGCCCCTATGTCCTATGGAAGCTGTCCTGCGGGCTCCTCATGGGTCTTGCCTCCCTGGTGTGGGGAAGCAGACACCCGGCGCTGCTGTCCGTTCGCTATGCCACCGGTGGAGCGATGCAGCAGAGTGGTGGGGGGGGGCTGGTTTGCTTTTGGTTCTTATTGGGCATCCTGTGGTATGTGGTACGGCGGGGAGACTGGCGAGCGCAATAATGTTCCAAAAATACAAAGTACGCTGGAAATCTTTTGGCAAAGGACTTGATTTTCCACCGATTTTCCTATATAATGTTATAGAATGCAGTTTTTCTGTCTCCGTGTCTGCGGATGTATTCGGAAAAACGAACGATAGGAAAGGGGGATCCAGCGATGAAAAAACGATATAATGCAGAGATCGAGCGTTTTTGCAAATATTGTGCGCACGCCGCCGCTCTGTCCGATCCGGATCAGATGCTGTGCCGGAAGCATGGCGTGGTGGATGCAGGGGGCTGCTGCCGCCGATTTGCATACGATCCATTGAAACGGGATCCCGCTCCCCCGCTACAGCTGCCGTCGGTGGAACTGGTGGAATTGTGACCCCGGTAGGGGGAAATGCTTTTGGATACGCTGCTATGGGTAGCGGCGATGATGGAATATTTTGGAAAACAGGCAGAAATGAATAGATATTAAAGAAATATTTGGAGGATACAGAATTGATTATCGCACTGGAAGATGCAAAATATCAGCTGGGCAATTTTAGAGAAAACCTGAAGGAGCTGGGCAGTGCCCTGCGGATCGACATGCTGCGGGAACAGGTGGCAGAGCTGGAAGAGAAAACATCGGATCCGGAATTCTGGAACGACCAGGCCACGTCCGGTAAGGTATTGCAGCAGGTGAAGCAGCTCAAGGATAAGATCGCTTCTTACGACGACCTGTGCGCCAAGCTGGAGGATGCTATTACTTTGGCCGAGCTGGGCAGTGAAGAAAACGACGAATCCATGGTAGAGGAAGTGCTGGCAGAGCAAAAGGCCATCGAAAAGGAAGAGGAACGGCTGCGCATCGAGATCCTGCTCTCCGGCGAATATGACCGCAACAACGCCATTGTCAGCTTCCACCCCGGTGCCGGCGGGACCGAAGCACAGGACTGGGCCCAGATGCTGTACCGTATGATCACCCGTTGGGGCGAACGGCATGGCTACACCGTCAAGCTCATCGACTGGCTGGACGGGGAAGAAGCCGGGCTGAAGTCCGCAACCATCACGGTAGAAGGCGTAAACGCATACGGTTATCTGAAAAGCGAGAACGGCGTACACAGACTGGTGCGTGTCTCCCCCTTTGACTCCTCCGGCAGACGGCACACCTCCTTTGCTTCGGTAGAAGTGATGCCGGAATTTGACGATGACAACACCATCGAGATCAAGGACGAAGACCTGGAGATCACCGCACACCGTTCCTCCGGTGCCGGTGGACAGCACATCAACAAGACCGACTCCGCCATCCGGATCCTGCATATCCCCACCGGTATCGTAGTAGGCTGCCAGACCGAGCGTAGCCAGCTGCAAAACAAGGAAACGGCTATGAAGATGCTGAAATCCAAGCTGATGGAGATCAAGGAACGGGAAAAGCTGGATCGGATCGAGGACATCCAGGGCAACAAGACCAATATCGAATGGGGCGCACAGATCCGTTCCTATGTGTTCATGCCCTACACGCTGGCAAAGGACACCCGTACCGGTTACGAAGACGGTAACATTCAGGCAGTCATGGATGGGGAGATCGACGGCTTCATCAATGCGTACCTGAAGATGAACGCTGCAAAGTAAGATGAAAAAAGAGATCACCCGATACGCCGACTCTACGCTGTTCGAGGGCATGACCTCTCTCCGAGCCTGCATACACGCCATGGAGGCTTCTCTCCACGACAGACGGATCCTGCGGGTGCTGTACGATGGTGCAAAGGCTGAGAGCAAGCGGAAGGAGCTGGGCTATCTGCGTGCCATGGGCAAGAAGCACGGCTTTCCCCTGGAAGAAGTGGACAGCGAAGCTTTGGATGCGCTGACGGTCGGCTCTACCCACGGCGGTATCGTGGCAGAATGCACCGACCGCACCATTCCCACCCTGACCGCAGATGCGATCCCGGATGACGGCTTTTTCGTCCTGGTAGAAGGGATCGAGGATCCGTATAACTTTGGGTATGCCCTGCGTTCCCTGTATGCCTGTGGCGTGGACGGCATCGTGCTGTCTCCCCGAAACTGGATGAGTGCCGCCGGGGTCGTGTGCCGTTCGTCTGCCGGTACGTCAGAGCTGTTGCCGCTGTACACCAGCGATGGGGTAGCCGCAGCGCAGCTATTCCGGCAGCGTGGCTATAAGATCTGCTGTGCAGGCATCCGGGATTCGGTGTCCTCGTTCGACGCAGACCTGACCTGTCCTCTTTTCCTCGTCGTCGGTGGAGAAAAGCGTGGCATTTCCAGAGCCTTGCTGGACGAAGCAGACACCGTCGTGCGGATCGATTACGGCAGAGACTTTGCGGGATCCTTATCAGCCGCATCGGCTACAGCTATGCTGGCCTATGAGGTATTGCGGCAGAGACGGAAGTAAATAGAATGGGTGGGGAGCATTTGCAGCTAAGTAGGAGAGAGCTACATCCCACCGTTTTTGTATGATGATCGAATAGCATTCGTGCCGGATCGGTGCGGGTGCTATTTCTGTATCCATACACATCTCTTTTTACATTTTCCCGGTTGCATCGGCGGCGATCCTATGGTATAATAAAAAGTATTATTTTGCAGAAAAGGGAACAAGCATGAAAAAACAGGTCATTGGGGTGCTGGCCCATGTGGATGCCGGAAAGACCACCCTATCGGAAGCACTGCTGTATGCGGCAGGGAAGATCAAAACACCAGGGCGGGTGGATCAGCGCAATACCTATTTAGATACCCACACCTTAGAACGGGAACGGGGGATCACCATTTTCTCCAAACAGGCGCTGTTCACCTATGGGGATCTGTCTGTGACCCTGCTGGATACACCGGGACACGTGGACTTTTCTGCCGAAGCCGAACGGACGCTGGCGGTGCTGGACTATGCCATTTTGGTCATCAGCGGCTCCGAGGGCGTGCAGGCCCATACCCAGACCCTGTGGCAGCTGCTGGAACGCTACCATGTGCCTACGTTTATTTTTATCACCAAAATGGATATGGTGGGCAGTGACCGGGTAGCCGTGCTTCGATCCCTGGCGGCAGAGCTCCATAGCGGCTGCGTGGACTTCACAGATACCGAAGACAGCGATACCCGTGCCGAGCAGATCGCCATGTGTGACGAAGACCTGTTCGAGCAGTACATGGAGACCGGTGAGATCACCGACACAGACATCGCCGATCTGGTGGCAGAACGAAAGCTGTTCCCCTGCTATTTTGGCAGTGGCCTGAAAAATACCGGGATCATAGCACTGCTGGATGGCTTGCACCGGTATACCTTAGAGACAGAATACCCCGCTGCCTTCGGTGCCCAGGTGTACAAGATCGCCCATGACCCCAGCGGCGTGCGGCTCACCTACTGCAAGCTCACCGGCGGAGCTTTGTCCGTGCGCCAGCCTCTTGCCTACACCGACGAAAAAGGCGAAGGACGGGAGGAAAAGATCACGGGACTGCGGCTGTATTCCGGTGCCAAATACACCACAGCCGATACGGTATCTGCCGGAGACGTGTGCGCCATAGCCGGATTGAGCGGCACCTACGTAGGCCAAGGCCTGGGTGACGAGGATACCGCTCTGCCGCCTGCCTTAGAACCCGTCCTGCACTACCGCCTTGCCATTCCCAAGGAGGTGGATCCTCGGCTGTTTTTGCCCAAGCTGAAGGAGCTGGAAGAGGAAGAACCGCTGCTCCACGTCCTATGGAACGAACGCTTTGGGGAGATCCATGCACAGGTCATGGGCGAGGTGCAGACGGAGGTGCTGGTGCGGCTGGTGGAAGAACGGTACGGCGTGCCTATCACCTTCACAGACGGCCGCATCTTGTACCGGGAGACCATCGCAGCAACCGTGGAAGGCGTGGGCCATTTTGAACCCCTGCGGCACTATGCGGAGGTTCACATCGTGATGAAGCCGCTGCCGGTGGGATCGGGATTGGTCTTTGACAGCGTGGTCAGCGAAAACGCCTTAGACCGCAACTGGCAACGCCTGATCCTGACTCACCTGGAGGAAAAGACCCACATCGGCACCCTGACCGGTGCCCCCATCACCGATATGCAGATCACCTTGACGGCAGGACGTGCCCACCAGAAGCATACCCAGGGCGGTGACTTCCGAGAGGCCACCTATCGTGCGGTGCGAGAGGGGCTGATGCAGGCCAGAGCGGCGGGACAAATGGTGCTGCTGGAGCCCTGGTACGCCTTTCGCTTAGAGGTGCCGGGGGAATGTGTGGGTCGAGCCATTGCGGACATCTTAGCCAAAGACGGTACCTACGATGAGCATGAAGCCACACCGGGCGTGTCGGTGCTGCAAGGTCGTGCGCCGGTCTCCACCATTGGAGAATACGCCAAAGAGGTGGCAGCCTATACCCATGGCAAGGGCAAATTCTCCTGCCGCATGGATGGCTACTATCCCTGCCACAACGCCGCCGCTGTCATCGAGGCGACCGCCTATGTGCCGGAAGCGGATATGGACAATACACCAGATTCGGTGTTCTGTGCCCATGGAGCGGGGTTTGTGGTGCCGTGGGAGCAGGTGCGTTCCCATATGCATTTGGAGTCTACACTTGTAAAGGATAAAGGACAAGGGGCAACGGTGGTGGAGACACCCAAGGTGATCCGGAAAAACTTAGATCTGGACGAAAAGGAGCTGGAGGCCATCATGGAGCGGGAGTTCGGGCCCATACGACGCAAGGTCTATAGCGAAGGCAAAAAGCTCGTCACTGCCGAACCCAAGCTCCACCGGAACCGCCGTTCTCTCTACATCATCGACGGCTACAATGTGATCTTTGCCTGGGAGGAGCTGTCCGCCATAGCCCAAACGGATCTGGAAAACGCCCGGCGGCAGCTGTGCGAGATCTTAGCCAATTACCAAGCCTTCACGAAGCGAGACATGATCGTTGTGTTCGATGCCTATAACGTCAAGGGCTCGGTGGAGCGAAAGCTGGATTACCAGGGTCTGCACGTGGTCTACACCAAAGAAAACGAGCTGGGTGACACCTACATCGAAAAGCTGGTGAATCAGATCGGCAAGGACCACACAGTGCGGGTGGTGACCTCCGACGGACTCATCCAGCTGCAAGCGGTACGCTCCGGTGTCCTGCGGCTGTCGGCAAGAGAATTTCGAGAAGAGATCCTGTCGGTGGACAAAGAGATCGCAGAGATACTTTCGGCTTTGGGAAATAGGTGAAAAAACAACAAAGGATCTGTGGTTCCGTCAGGGCACACAGGTCCTTTCCTTTGCGGAAGGCTATTGCTCTTTTGTATTGCAGTATAGCTTTCCATACTTTTGCGGGGCTTTTTTCTGAAACCGGATTGCATTTTTCGCCGGAATGTGGTATCATAAATATCATCAATACAAGCAGGAGTAGGACGATGCAAACCAAAACCGAGATCAAGCAGCAGATCCGCAGCTCTCTGGAAGAAATGCGGAAAGAAAATATAGCAGCGGCAGAAGCACTGACCGATCGTGTCCTTCTGACCGGCTACCGTTCGTGGACAGAAGAAAAGGATGGCCATACCATCTGGACAGCGGCACTGCAAAGGGCACTGCGGGAGCATAGCGTCGTGGTGATCCCCCCGGCAGAAACGGTCTATTGGATCGATGACACCGTGGTGATCCCATCCGATCGGCATATCGAGGCCACCGGTGCCATCATACGGCTGACGCCGGACTGCGAGGTGCTGATGCTGCGGAACGAACACACCACCGACGGCACCTTTGCCCCCATCGCACCGGGTACAGCCGACCACAATATCTCCATCCACGGCGGTCGGTGGGAGGAAAGCCATACAAAGCGTGGCGGCTACGGACACAGCGGGCGGTACACCCATTTTGCCGAAGACAAACCGGGCGAGCGCAGACCCTTCTACGGCGTGTCCACCTGTATGCTGTTCAACAACCTGACCGGTCTGACCCTGCGGGATGTGACCTTTGCCCATACGGCAGGCTTTGGTGTGCAGGTGGGAAATTTGACAAACGGTGTCTTTGAACATATCACCTTCGAATCCTGCTACGCCGATGGACTGCACATCAACGGCAACAGCACCAACCTGTATGTGTACAGCATCCATGGAGAAGTGGGAGACGATCTGGTGGCGCTCAATATGTACGACTGGCAGAATTCCTCCGTTACCTTTGGACCCACCCGCAACGTGCTCTGCGAAGAACTGCACCTGGCGCAAAGCAGCCTGTATAAAGCCCTGCGGATCGAGCCGGGGATCTACACCTATGCCGACGGTTCCACCACCGACTGCGGCCTGTCCAACGCCATCATCAGCCATGTCACCGGCATCATGACCTTCAAAATGTACTTCCAGACCCCCGCCTACCGGATCGGAACAGAACCGGAGCGGGGCGGCGTGGGCTCTTCGGACAACCTGTTTTTCGAGCATATCACCGTGGATCTGGCCGGTCCCATCGATCGGTTTGCCTCTTACCTAAACAGCGACCCGATCCGTGGCCACTTTGCCGCCTTTGAGCTGGGCTCTCACATTGGCTACGCCTCCTTCACCGACATCGACCTGACCCTGCACCGGGACATCTACCCGCTGTCGTACCTGGTCATGGTGGGTCCCAAATCCATTCGAAACGGCGATACCGAGGTTTTCGACCCCTATCTGACCTCCCATGTGGGCACCATCGAGCTACAAAACATCCGGGTCAATGGGGAAGTGGTGCAGCACGACGACAGCCTGGTCTGCGTGACCAAATTTGAGGACGTGAACGAGGACGGCCATTCCACCGGCTGCGGTACCGTGCAGGAAGTGCGGTGGTCCTGATGCGCACGGTCGTACCGTCGTATTATACAGGATTCCGCTGCATCGCCGACAAATGTAAACATAGCTGCTGCGTGGGCTGGGAGATCGACATTGACGAAGACACCATGGCTTTGTACGACGATCCCCATATACCACTATACAAACCATTACAGCAGCACATCGACCGCAGTACAGACACGCCCCATTTTCGTTTGGACGAGAGAGAACGCTGTCCCTTTCTGACATCCACAGGTCTGTGTCGCATTATCCAGACCATGGGGGAGGAAAGCCTGTGCCAGATCTGCGCCGACCATCCCCGGTTCCGCAACTATTTCTCCGACCGCACCGAGATCGGGCTGGGATTGTGCTGTGAAGCCGCCGCTATGCGTATGCTGCACGCCGACCACGTGCGCTGGATCGTGCTGGACGACGATGGGATAGCAGACACCTGTACCCCGGAGGAATGCGATTTTCTCACACGGCGGGAGCAGATATACGCCATTTTGCAGGATCGGGAAACACCCCTGTCCGCACGACTGGACAAAATGTTGACCATATGCCATGCTCGCCTGCCGCAGAAAACCGTGGGTGCATGGACGGCGATCTATCGAGCGTTGGAACAGTTAGATCCCACCTGGGACAAGCTGCTGTCCCCACTGGCTGCGGACGATACACCACTGCAGCTGCCGATAGGCGAGACGATCTGGGATATGCCGCTGGAAAACCTGGCACTGTATTTCACGTTCCGGCACCTGGCCGATGCATTGGACGACGATCGGCTGGCGGCACGAGCGGCGTTTTGCGTGCTGAGCGTATCGTATCTGTATGCACTGCTGGCCAAGCATGGGGACAATGTGGTGGAGCTGGCAAGACTATATTCCAGCGAGATCGAGTATTCCGAGGAGAATATGGAGACACTGCTGACACTATTGGAAGAAGCATAATACTATTGGAGGAATCTATATGGCAATCGTAACAATTATCGGCTCCGGCATGATGGGCTCAGCACTGGCATTCCCGGCCAGAGAAAACGGACACACCGTGAGACTGGTGGGTACCCATCTGGATAGAGAGATCATCGACACCTGTCAAAAAACGGGCAGACATCCCAAATTCACAAGGGATTTTCCCGCCGGCGTGACCTATTACCAGATCGAGGAAATGGAGGAAGCCATTGCCGGGGCAGACATGATCATCGGTGGTGTCAGCAGCTTTGGCGTGGACTGGTTCGGGGACTATGTGCTGCCGAAGATCCCCGACGAGATCCCGGTGCTGACCGTCACCAAGGGCCTGTGGAACACCCCGGAGGGCGAACTGTTGCCGTACCCTATGGTGTGGCAGAAGAAGCTGGATGCACTGGGCAAAAAGCTGTCTTTGAACGCAGTAGGCGGCCCCTGCACCAGCTATGAACTGGTGGCACACGACCAGACCGAGGTAGCATTCTGCGGCAAGGACATCGCCACACTGAAAAAGCTGCGGGACATCATGCACACGGATTATTACCACATCAGCATCACCACCGACGTGATGGGGATCGAAAGTGCCGTTGCGCTGAAGAACGGCTACGCACTGGGCATCGCACTGACCATTGGTCTGAACCAGAAGGAAATGGGGGACGACACCCTGCACTTCAATTCCCAGGCAGCCGTGTTCGGTCAGAGCGTCAAGGAGATGCAGCAGCTGCTCACCATGCAGGGCGCCGGTACGCTGGACAACCTGTGTGTAGGTGCCGGCGACTTGTACGTGACCGTATACGGTGGCCGAACCAGACAGATCGGGATCCTGCTGGGTCGTGGTCTGGACATCGATGCCGCCAAAGCAGAGCTGGCCGGTGTCACGCTGGAATCGCTGGTGGTCGCCGTTCGTGTGGCAGAGGCACTCAAGGTCAAGGCTGCCCGTGGGGAAGTGGATCTGGCCGATTTCCCGCTGCTCATGCACGTGGACAGCATCCTGACCGAAAAGAAGCCGGTGAACATCCCCTGGGAACAGTTCACATTTGTGAAAGAATAAAAAACGAAACACCGCTATGGAAAACGCCACGGCGGTGTTTTTGTATGGTCATTTTTCCTTGTTTCCACGCAGCTTGTACAGCCAGGTGCCAAAGTAGAACCGGGGCAGATTCATCATCCGACCGATCCGACGTGGCTCCTTGCACAGGCGATAGAACCACTCCAACCCCAGCTTGATAAAGATCTTCGGTGCCCGCTTGACCGTTCCGGCATACACGTCCACAGAACCGCCCAGACCAAGCAGCAGTGTGACCTCCGGCAGAGCAGCACGATTGGTATAGATCCACTTCTCCTGTGCCGGCGCACCCAGACAAACGTACAATACATCGGCCCCGCTTTGCCGGATCTCTGCCAGCACCGCTTCGTTTTCGGCACCTTCCTTCTGGAAATACCCATCGTGGAGCCCGGCGATCACCAATCCCGGATACTTCGCAGTCAGCTTCTCCGCGGCGATCTGGGCAACCCCCGGCTTTCCTCCCAGCAGAAACAGCTTGTGCGCCGGTGCATGGGACAGCATTTCCACCAGCTTTTCTCCGACGACCACCCCGGCGACCTTTTCCTTCAGCGGTGTGCCCAGGATCTTAGCCGCCTTGATGACCCCGATCCCATCCGGCACCAGCAGGTCTGCCGAGCCGATCACCGGATACAGAGACGGATCATCGATACAGGCCTGCACGATCTCTGCGTTGGGGGTGAACACCGCCGTCTGGATCCCGTTTTCCAGCCGCTCCGATAAGCACGCCATGGTCTCCGCTACAGTCAGATTGTCAAACCGCAGCCCCCGCACCTGGACATGTGTATCCACATTCTGCATACTACCTCCTATGGTAATCCGAACAGCACCGGCTTTGCAAAAAAACGTGCCACCGGTGTGACCCTGCGACACGTCTTCCCTGTGCTGTCCTGTCGTAACGTTTCAGCCTCAAGCGTTTTCAGCCAGATAATCTGCAACATCCCCAACGGTGATGAACTTGTGTACAACGTCATCGCCGATCTCGATGTTGAACTTTTCTTCGCACAGCAGCACCAGGTCAGCCAGCTCCAGAGAGTTGATCCCCAGATCATTTACCAGCTCGGCCTTAGGTGTGATGTCGTCGGGATTGATGGAAAGCTCTTCTACCAAAAGTGCCTTGACTGCATCAAACATGGTTTATGTTCCTCCTGTAAATAACATGATTTTCTTTTGTGCCGGGTCATCCATGCAGGATCCTCCACATCGGACGGTCCAGACGGTGGTTCGACCAGCGCTCATACATATACTATTATAGTGGTCAAACGGCGTTCTGTCAAGCATTTTCTCAAAAATTTTCAGATTATTCTCAAATTTGTATTGAAAAAAGCGCAGCTATAGGGTATAATATAAAAAGTACAGAAAACCCGATAGGGAAAAGTGTCCCGATCTGCGGTAGCATGAAAACTGTCAAATTGAAAACTTCCATGACAAAAGGAGAATGAATATGAAAACAAGTGTATCTACTTACAGCTTTGGTCCCTACGTGGACAGCCTGGGCATCTATGGTGTCATCGACAAGACTGCCGAATTTGGCTTTGACGGGATCGAATTCGTAGAATCCGGCTGGTCCAACACCTCTCTGGACGAGCTGAAGAAGATCGGCGAATATGCAGCCTCCAAGGGTCTGGCACTGGCTTCCTTCTGCGTTGGTGCTGACTTTGTGAACGGCTCCGGCGGAGATACCGCTGCTGAAGTGGCAAGAGTAAAGGGCATGGTAGACAAGGCCGCTGCTCTGGGCGTAAAGAACATGCGTCACGACGTAGCCAGCCAGCCCACCGGCCGCAAGATCAACATCAGCTACGACGACTGCCTGCCCACCATCTCTGCTGCGATCCGTGAAGTTGCCGAATATGCTGCATCCAAGGGCGTTGGCACCATGACCGAAAACCACGGCTACTTCTCTCAGGACGTGCTGCGTGTAGAAAAGCTCATCAACACCGTGTCTCACCCCAACTTCGGTGCGCTGGTTGACCTGGGTAACTTCATGTGCGCTGACGAAGATCCCTGGAAGTCCGTTTCCGTTCTGGCTCCCTACGCCAAGCACGTGCATGCCAAGGACTTCTTCAAGAAGAGCGGCATGGAGATCGCTCCCGGTGCAGGCTGGTTCCAGACCAGAGCCGGTGACTACATCCGTGGTACCATCATCGGTCACGGCGAAGCACACATCTACCAGAGCATCCAGATCCTGAAGAAGTACGGCTACGATGGCTTTGTGACCGTAGAATTCGAAGGCATGGAAGACAACCTGAAGGGTATCCAGCTGGGTCTGGAAAACCTGAAGAGATTCATCGGTTAATGGATGGAGCAAAATAACCAGCCCGTGCCGGAGAAAGCGGATGTGGGAAAAGAAGATATTAGAAAGCGGAACAAACGCCGGGTGATCGTTGGATTCGTGGTCGTGTGCGGTCTGGGACTGGTCAGTGCGGTGTGCCTCCAGAACCCTCAGTGGTTCGAGGTGCAGCATGAGACAAATGCCCATACCTCCATGTATTCCGACCGGATCGTCAGCTATTCCTTCTATCCCACGGACTACGATTTGGATGTGACCGCCGATGAAGAATATATGGGTCTGGACCGGTATGTGCATTACAAGACCGGCAGCGAGACCTTTACCATCACCGATGGAAACTACAGCGCCTACAACGGGGCAGTGGTGTTCTTTGGGCAGTATTTTGAGACCGTGATCGCCGGAGATGCGGATACGTACAATACGTATTTCTCCGACCTGTATTACGAGACCAATGCGCCCCACGAACGCTTTGCGCCCCAGATGCTGTACGACATCCAGATCGAGATGCTGTCGCAGGATCCCCAGAACGATGGATCCACCCTGTATGCCTTTGACGTTGCCTATAAGATCCACCGGAACGATGGTACCTTCCGCAACGACATCGACAGCGACGCATCCAAGAAGCTGTACTTTGAGCTGTACGAAGATAAGGATGGTACGGTCAAGATCGACCGGATCACCTATTACGTGCGCTGAAGCCCATTCCAAAGTAGGATCTATACACAGAGAAAGCGGCCTGTACCTGCATAAGGAACGCCGCTTTTTCTATCATATCACCTCACGAAAGGAATCCACCATGCCACCCGTCAATCTGCTGATCAAACCGGCCTCCTCCCTGTGCAATATGCGCTGCCGGTACTGTTTTTACTGCGATGTTGCCGAAAACCGGAATACGGCCTCCTATGGCATCATGTCTCCCGAAACCACCGAGGCCATGGTGCAAAATGTGTTCACCCATGCCACAGGGAGCGTAGCCATTGCGTTTCAGGGCGGGGAGCCTACCGTAGCCGGTGCCGCCTATTTCCGGCATTTCCACGCCATGGTGGACAAATACAACACCAAAAATATCCCCGTGTCCTTCTCCATGCAGACCAACGGCTACCATATGCCGGACGAGCTGACGCAGATCTTAGCAGAGCACCACTACCTGCTGGGTGTGTCCCTGGACGGTATGGGGGCACTGCACGACAGTCTGCGCCCGGATGCTGCCGGTGAAGGGACCTTTCGAAGGGTCAACGAAACGCTGGATCGGCTGGAAGCACATGGCATCGACTACAACATCCTGTGCGTTGTGACGGAGCCGGTGGCAAGACGGGGTGCAGAGGTGTACAAATATTTCCGCTCCCGTCAGTTCCAGTTCGTGCAGTTCATTCCCTATGTGCCGGACTTTGGCAGAGAAGGGGAGAGCCATCCCTTTACCCTGTCGAACAAGCGGTACGCCCAGTTCCTCTCCACCACCTTCCGGCTGTACTACGAGGACTTCTGCCGTGGGCAGTACATCAGTGTCCGCCAGTTCGACAACTTTATCCGATTGGCAGCCGGTATGCCCACCGAATGCTGCGGTATGGACGGCATTTGCCACGCCAACCTGATCGTGGAAGCAGACGGCAGTACATACCCCTGTGATTTCTATGTACTCGACAAATGGAAAACCGGCAACATCGCCACTGATCCCCTGCCGGAGCTGCTCCATTCGCCGGTGGCAAAGGCCTTTGTGGATATGTCTGGTACCATAGAGCCAGCCTGCCGGAAATGTCCCTGCCTGCCCATCTGCCGCGGTGGATGCAGACGACACCGGGAAACCGAAGACGGCGGTATCGGCCTGAACCGGTACTGTGAAGCCTATAAGACGTTCTTCACGGAAAACGCCGCTCGGATCGGCGATATGGCCAGACGGATCCGACAAGGGTGAGAGAAGACAAAAACAGCTGTACAGAGGGTAAGAGCCTCCATACAGCTGTTTTTATTCCTTTTTGACAATGGTCAGCCCTAAGATCTGCATCCGACCAAATACATCCATGCTGGCACGGTTGTGCCGCTTGCAGATCTCCAAAAGCGTGTAATGCCGCACCTCATCCCGCAGCGCCTCATCCTCCACGATGGACCAGGGTACCGCCTCTGTTTTGGTGAACATATTGGGCGCATCCGTGGGGGGATCCTGCTTCGCTTTGGCAGACCGTGGCACAACATCGTTGGGGATAGCCAGCTTGACCGGCTTCTCACGTACACTTTTTTCCTGCTGCGCTACAGCCGGTGTATCCACGACCTTGGGTGGCACATAGTCCGGGTTTTCTGCCCGCCAACGCTGGATCGCCTTCAAAAACGCCATGCCGTACTGCTCGAACTTCACCTTGCCCATCCCGTGAATGGCAAGCATATCCGATTCCGTCTCCGGCAAATGGATGCACATTTCGTTCAGCAGTACATTGGTGGCGACCACATACGGCGGCAAGCCTTCCTGTTCCGCAAGCGTCTTGCGCAGATCCTTGAGTATCCCATAGAGCTCCTCGTTGACCGGCTCCACAGGTCCGCTTTTTTGCAGCTTGGCAGACTTTTTCTTCTCGCCGCTGGCCGATGTGACCGGGAAATCCTCCGGCAGAGACATGGTCAGCTGACCACCGTTTTTGAGAAAGCTCCATCCCTCCGCAGATACCACCAGACTGCCATAGGCACTGTCCTTCTCGATCAGTCCCTTTTCCAGACAGAAATTCACCAGCTGCCATAGATAATCCGCTGTATTCTCCTTCATGATGGCCCAGGTGGAGAGGGTATCCAGCCCCGCTTCCTTGATCTTGGGGGAGCTGGCGCCACGCAGTACCGAGATCACCACAGCGCCTCCGTACCGTTCTCCACTGCGTCGGATGCAGGACAACAGCTTTTGCACATCCACCGTCACATCCCGCCGCACATGGTTGGAGAGGCAGTAGGAGCAGTTGCCGCAGTGGTCGGACGCACTTTCCCCGAAATATTGCAGGATCCGTCCCCGCAGGCATTCGTTACTGTTGCCATAGTTGTACATGGCACTGAGCCGGTTTTGCGCCCGCTGGAACAGCACCTGTTGTTGCTCCGGTGTCAGCTCCGGATTGGGCTCCGATGGCGTGATGAGCCGCAGACAGGTGTGGTAGTCGCTGGGAGAGAACAATAGAATGCAGTCTGCCGGTGCCCCATCCCGCCCCGCTCGCCCGGCCTCCTGGTAATAGGATTCCAGATCCGTGGGCATGTTGTAGTGGATCACATAGGAAACATTGGATTTGTCGATGCCCATGCCAAAGGCACTGGTGGCCACCATGATGGGTTTCCGGTCGTAGAGAAAATCCTCCTGGTTCTCATGCCGCTCCTCTGCCTCCAAACCCGCATGATACCGGGTGGCCGGCAGACCATTCTCCCGCAGCATATCGCATACATCCTCTACCAGCTTTCGAGACAGGCAATAGATGATCCCGCTTTTGTCCTGGTAATCCCGCAGCAGCTCCAGCAGCGTGTCCTTCTTATGCTTAGGTCGCAGCACCCCAAAGTATAGATTGGGTCGGTCGAAGCCTGTGACGCATTGGTAAGGCTCCCGCAGCTTCAGAAGATTCCGGATATCCTCCCGCACCTGGTGGGCAGCGGTGGCTGTGAACGCAGCGATCGTGGGCCGGGTAGGCAGCCTGTCCACAAATTCGATGATCTTCAAGTAGCTGGGACGAAAATCCTGCCCCCATTGGGAGACACAGTGCGCCTCATCCACCGCCACCACCGATAGCTTGCACTTGTCCCAGATGGCACAAAATTCCTCGGAAAGCAGCCGCTCCGGTGCCGCATAGATCAGCTTGTACCGCCCTTCAGCCGCATTTTGTACCACCCGCAGATATTGTGGATAGGTCAGGGAGCTGTTGATGTACGCAGCCGGTACTCCAGCGGCACATAGTGCCTGCACCTGGTCCTTCATCAAAGAGATTAGGGGTGAGATGACCAGCGTGGTCCCCACAGAAGCCAGCGCCGGGATCTGGTAGCAAATGGACTTGCCTGCACCGGTCGGCATCACGCACAAAACGTCCCGCCCGGACAGGATGGCATCTACCACCGGCTCCTGTCCTTCCCGGAACGAATCATACCCGAAATATTGCGAAAGTGCCTCAAACTTGTCCATGTGTTTTCCAAAAGCTCCTATCTTGTGTTCTCCATATAGTATACCAGATTTCGACGCAAAAAACAAGAGGCAAAGTCCGGCCAAAAACCGCTTTCCCTCTTGTATGCCTCATTTTCCTTCGACCCAGTCCCGCAGCACCGCACTGTCGATGGGCAACTGCGCCGGACTATCGTTGTGCATGAATTCCAGCAGCAGACTATGATCCCGCCCGGAACCGGATAGAATGTCGATGTATTCCCGCCACCGATCTGCATGTGTCACCAAAGGATAGTGGGCCGCTCCTTCCCAGGAAAACACGTGTACATTGGACACATAAGGCAGTGTGCGCCGCAGCGTGTCCACATTGTATCGGTGATCCCGGTATTGGTTGGGCTGCCAGTACAGCCGCAGGGCATCCATAGCAACCTCGTCCACCAGCCGCAGTGCACTGTCGCAGTCATCGGTCAGCGTACCGCCGTGGCACTCCAAACTCACCGTCAACCCACTGTTGGCAGCCACACGGCACGCATCCTGCAACGTAGCCACTACCGCTTGCCGCTCGTCAGCCGAACAGTCGCCGCTGCCCTTTGTCCCCGCCCAGACCCGGATGGTCTTCGCACCCAGCGCACGGGCACAGCCAAGCTCCTGTCGGAATTTTTCGTGAGAAGCTTCCGAAATCTCTCCCGCCCGCCAGTACGAACCATAGGCCACGGTGCGGATCCCATGGGCAACGGAAAGGGAACAGGCATCCGCAATGTCCTGGGGAGAATCGGATGGCACATGGACATCCCCACCCCATTCGATCACGGTCAGCCCGCATGTTTCCATCCGGTCACAGATCTCCTCCTTGGACAGCGGACGAAATGTGACCGAAACCAGTCCCGGTGTCAGCATAGGTCACCGCCTCAGAGCATATCCCGGCAAACGTCTGCCATGGTGTAGAACCCCGGCTCCCGCTTGGCCAGATACAAGGCCGCCTTGATGGCACCTACGGCAAACAGATCCCGGCTCCCGGCACTGTGAGACAGCTTGATCACTTCATCCGTCCCGGCAAAGATCACCTCATGCTCGCCTACGATGGTGCCGCCACGGATGCTGGCAATGCCGATCTCCTTCTTTTCTCTGGCCTTCCGCACAGCATGCCGGTCGTAGACGAATTCGCTCTCCCCATCTCTGCCTTCTGCCGCCGCTTCTGCCAGCATCAGAGCCGTACCACTGGGGGCATCCAGCTTCTTGTTGTGATGCATTTCCAGCACTTCGATGTCGTAATCCTCTCCCAGCACAGCGGCGGTCTTCTTCACCAGCTCCGACAGCAGGTTGATCCCCAGAGACATATTCCGAGAATGCAGCACCGGGATCTTACCGGCGGCTTCCCGGATCCGTGCAGTCTCCTCGTCGGTGTGTCCCGTGGTGCAGATCACCGTAGGTACCTTGTGTGCCTCGGCATAATCCAGCAGCTTGCCGACCGCCGTGTGGTGCGAGCAGTCGATGATCACATCCGGCACCTCCGGCAGGGCAGCATAATCAGTCCAAATGGGGTAGGGAGATCCGGCGGCCGGCTGCACGTCGATCCCCCCAATGATTTCTATGTCATCCCGGTCAGCAGCCAGACGGCCAATGGTAGAGCAAAGCCGCCCGGATGCACCGGATAATACGATACGGATCATATGTGTTGTAACGTCCTTTCTATATGGCATGTGTGCCATGCCAAGAATGCCAAAGCAGGTATGCTTTCAAGCAGGTATGCTTTTAAGCTGGTACAATAATGCCTTCGTACTTACGCTGTCTTAGTGCAGCAGACCAACTTCCCGCAGTGCTTCTGCCAGAACGGCCTTGTTCTTTTCGTCCATTTCGCACAGGGGCAGCCGCATGGAGTCGCTGCACATACCCAGCATACCGCATGCCGTCTTCACCGGAATGGGGTTGACTTCGATGAACAGCGCATTGATCAGCTTCAGCAGATCCAGCTGCAGCTTCCGAGAGCCGATCACATCCCCGGCAAAGAACTTGGCGCAGATGTCGTGGGTCTCCTTAGGCAGTACATTGGACAGCACAGAGATCACGCCGCTGCCGCCCAGAGACAGAATGGGCACGATCTGGTCGTCGTTGCCGCTGTAGATAGCCAGAGAATCCGAAAGCTCCGCTGCGATCTCTGCCACCTGGCTCATGTTGCCGGAGGCTTCCTTGGTAGCCACGATCCGCTCATGCTTGGCCAGCTCCCGGTATACAGACATGGGAATGTTCACACCGGTACGAGAGGGGACGTTGTACAGGATGATGGGCTTGTTCGTGCGGTCGGCGGTGTCGAGGAAGGACTTGATGAGCCCCTTTGGCGTAGCCTTGTTGTAGTAGGGTGTCACCAGCAGCAGCGCGTCGGCCCCTACCTCACAGGCGTATTTGGACAGGGCAAAGGCGTATTCGGTATCGTTGGAGCCGGTCCCGGCGATCATGGGTACCCGACCGGCGATCTTTTCCGCAGCGAACCGGATGCACTCCCGGTGTTCCGCATCGGTCAAGGTAGATCCTTCGCCCGTGGTGCCGCAGATGACCAGCGCATCGATCCCACCGGCGATCTGCCAGTCGATCAGTCTGCCGAATGCCTCATAGTCTACACCGCCTTCTGCGGTAAAGGGTGTTACCAGAGCGGTAGCGGCTCCGGTGAAAATCATATCCTTCTGAAATGCTGCCATACTATCACATGCTCCTTTTTTGGATGGAAATTGTAAAAATATAAAAAACCGGCTTGCAAACCGGCTAACTGTGTACTATAATATAGGTGTACGCCCATGGTCCATCGGGCAACCACCCTCCTGCCAGAGGAAAAGCAGGATCCAATACACAGATAGCGCTCCACTCTCCGCAAGCGAAAGAGTGACAGTACGCCTCCTGTTCGGCAAGCGTCCCAGATCCCTCGGCAGTCCACCCGACAGACCTTCGGCACCTCTCGCCTTTTCCCGTTTTCCTATTTCCGGGGATCGTTCCGGAAAGGGCAGACAGACCCATCCGAAAACGGCTACTGATCGGAGATGCTCCTCTATCTCATTGTATGTATCCGGAGTCCATCCGGGTACACACATATCATATCACGATTTCCCGCTTTTGTCAATTCCCCCGGCAGAATTTCTCTACATTTTTTGCGGAAATTTCTGCCCGATATATAGAAAGGCTATGCTATGATCAAAAATACACTTCCCAAGACCGACCTGACCCTGTCCGCATTCCACTACGACCTGCCCCAGTCCTACATCGCCCAGACCCCGGTAGAACCCAGAGATTCCTCCCGGCTCATGGTGGTGGATCGGCAGAAGGCTGGCGTAGAGCACCGCATTTTCCGAGACATCATCGACTACCTGCGCCCGGAAGACGTGCTGGTCATCAACGACACCCGGGTGATCCCCGCCCGTATCATTGGCAGACGGATCCGCAAAATGACCCCCGATGGAGAAGTACCCGCAGAAGGCACCGGTGCTGTAGAGCTGCTGCTGCTGAAGCAGTTGGAGCAGGACGTGTGGGAAGCCTTAGCCGGCCCCGGTAAGCGTGCCAAACCCGGCGATACCTTAGCATTTGGGGAAGGCGATATGCTACTGGGTCACGTAGAAGCCGTGGGAGAGGGTGGATGCCGCCGTGTGCGCTTGGAAGCCAGAGGAGATTTTGGAACCGTGTACGAAGCCCTGCACGCCTTAGGCTCCATGCCCCTGCCGCCGTACATCACCGAGCAGCTGCAAGACCAGGAACGGTACCAGACCGTGTACGCCAGAGAGGAAGGCTCTGCCGCTGCCCCCACCGCCGGACTGCATTTTACGCCGGAGCTGCTGCAAAAGATCCGGGAGAAAGGCTGCGGTATCGTACCGGTGCTGCTCCACGTAGGTCTGGGCACATTCCGCCCGGTGAAGGAAGACAAGATCGAGGACCACGAAATGCACGCCGAATACATCCACGTGACCGAAGAAGCGGCAGCGGAGATCAACCGGCGCAAGCAGAATGGTGGCCGTGTGATCGCCGTGGGTACCACATCTTGCCGGGTGCTGGAAAGTGCCTCGGACGAAAACGGCGTACTGCACCCGGTCTCCACGGATACAGGCATTTTCATCTACCCCGGCTACCGGTTCAAGATGGTGGACGCACTGATCACGAATTTCCATCTGCCGGAAAGCACCCTGCTGATGCTGGTCTCTGCGCTGGCCGGACGGGAAAAAATATTGGATGCCTATCAAACAGCGGTGGACGAGCATTATCGGTTCTTTTCATTTGGAGATGCTATGTTCATATATTAAAAATATCAGTGCTGTTTTGTGTATGCCCATTGACAAAAATCACGATAACGTGATACAATATACTTGCAAAACACGAACACACAAAGGAGTGACACGAGCCTGTATTATCGAGATTTTATGGGATCGCAATCCAGATGTACTTCCTGCAAGCCGATCGCAATCCACCGCACATTCATGCCATTTACAATGAAGATGCTGCTGCTATCGACTTCGCTGGAAACTTGCTGGACGGCTATTTGCCACCGAAAGCACTGAGCATGGTGCGAGAATGGATAGAATTGCACCGGGACGAGCTGGCAGAAATTTGGAAAACACAAGAGTTCAAGAAGCTTTCGCCACTGGAATGAATCACACAGGAGGTTTATCGTATGTTCCACAAGATCAAAAACGTATCTGCTTTGCCGGAGTATCGACTGAGTGTACAGTTCGCAGAGGGTGTTACCAAGCTGTACGATGTGAAACCGCTGTTCGAGAAGCTGCCTATCTTCAAGAGCTTGATCGACAGCTCCGAAGTATTCGGCTGTGTATCCGTCGATGTCGGTGGATATGGCATTGTGTGGGGTGATGACCTCGATCTCTCCTGCGACGAGCTGTGGGAGCATGGCGTACAGGTGGCGACTCCGTTTGATGGTTTGATTTCCTTCAGCGATGCTTCCGAGCTGTGGGGGCTGAATGAGAGTACGCTCCGCAAAGCAGTCACCTACGGCAAGCTCGTAAACGGCGTTGATGTGTGTAAGTTCGGTAAGGTGTGGGTAGTTTCGGTAGAAGCCGATGCAGAGGGAATACGGAAAAGCCGAACGATGCGTACCGACCGGCACAAAGCAGTTGCCGTCATGTAAACTGCAAACATTGGCGATGTTTATCCGATAACCCCAAAAAGCAGCGTTCCACACCCAACCGGAGCGCTGTTTTTTTCACGATCCCCCAGAACACAAACAAATCTTTAACATTCCTATGCTACAATATCACCACAAGAACGAAACACAGTACCGGTACGGGAGGACTATAGATGTTCAAAATATTGGTTTTAGAAGACGAACGGGCGCTGAACCAAACGGTGTGTGCCTTTTTGGATCGCAACGGGTACGAGGCCATCGGCTGCTACGATGCCAACGAAGCCTACGATGCCCTGTATGAGCACACCATCGACCTGATCATTTCCGACATCATGATGCCCGGCACCGACGGATTTGCCTTTGCCGAGACCGTGCGGGAGACCAATAAGGAGATCCCCATCCTGTTCATGACCGCCAGAGAGGATCTGGAATCCAAGCGGCTGGGCTTTTCTCTGGGCGTGGATGACTACATGGTTAAGCCAGTGGTGCTGGATGAGCTGCTTTTGCGGATCGGTGCTTTGCTGCGGCGGGCGGGGATCGTGTCCAGTCGAAAGTTAGAGATCGGGCAGCTGCGTATGGATGCGGACGAACATACCGCCTACCTGGGCGAGACCGAGATCAACCTGACCAGCCGGGAGTTCTCCATCCTCTATAAATTGCTCAGTTACCCCAAGCGCACCTTCACCCGTACCCAGCTCATGGAGGAATTCTGGGAAGCTGATACCGAGACGGCTCCCCGTGCCGTGGATGTGTATATGACCAAGCTGCGGGCCAAGCTGGCAGACTGCACCGATTTCGAGATCAAGACCGTCCATGGCCTGGGCTATAAGGCGGTGCTCAAGTGAACGGAAAAAAGAACAAAGCCGCCTTCTTGCATCGACTGGCAGTGGGCGTGTACCGATATTTGCTGTTCTTCCTGTTGGTCGCATTCGTTACATCCTGCTGCATGATCCTGTTTCTCAATACCTTAGCCGGCAGCATCCAGCTGGACCTGACCGCTGAAAACATGAATCTGGCTGCCAAGCTGACCTTCGGCAATGTGATCCTGTTGGGTCTGCTCTTTACCGTGATCGATGCACTGCGCCGGAAATTCACCGTGGAACGTCCTGTGAAGCGGATCGTAGCCGGGGCAGAGAAGATCATGCAGGGGGATTTCTCCGTGCGGATCCCCACCGGTTTTTCCACGGATGATACCTTTGGCGAGATCATCGACTGCTTCAACCGCATGGCAGGAGAGCTGCAAGGGGTGGAGACCCTGCGAACGGATTTTATCGCCAATGTGTCGCACGAGATGAAGACGCCGCTGGCTGTCCTGCAAAACTACGGCACCCTATTGCAAAGTCCGGATCTGTCCGAGACCGAGCGGATGGAGTATGCACGCGGCGTATCTGAGGGAGCCCGACGGCTGGCCGATATGATGACCAACATCTTGAAGCTAAACCGTTTGGAGAACCAGCAGATCTACCCGAAGACGGAAAAATTCGATTTAGGCGAACAGCTCTGCGAATGTCTGCTGCTGTACGAAAACGTGTGGGAGGCGGCAGAGATCGAGCTGGATACGGACATTGCCGATGAGGTCACAGTACAAGCGGATCGAGAGCTGCTCAGTTTGGTGTGGAACAATCTCTTCTCCAACGCCTTCAAGTTCACCCCACATGGCGGCTCTGTGACCGTGCGGCTGATGGTGGAGGGCGAATACGCCGCTGTGCAGGTGCAGGACACCGGCTGTGGTATGACGGCTGAGGTGGGCGCACACATCTTCGAGAAATTCTACCAGGGCGACACCTCCCATGCCGTACAGGGGAACGGACTTGGTCTGGCGTTGGTGAAGCGTGTGGTGGACATCCTGCACGGAGAGATCTCCGTGGAAAGCACCGTTGGGGTGGGTTCCACCTTCACCGTGCGGATCCGGAGGGCTTGATATGCACTTGCCTACATGGATGCGCCGCCTGCTTTTTCCACCCATGTGGATCGTGATCCTCCTGCTGCCCCTTGCGACCTGTGCATTGACCTATAGTATGCTGATGCTGTCGGAAACTGATGTGCGGCGGATCGGCTCCTATGTGCTGGCGGCTTATACGTTGACCCTGTGGTGTGTGCGGATCCCGGCGATCTGGCGCTTTGGCAAACGGGTACGGCGGGAGAACCGGTATTATCGCCGTTGGTCCGAGGATGTGCGGCTGCGGACACAGATCACCCTATTAGGCAATGTGCTGTGGAACAGTGGCTATGCCGCCCTGCAACTGGGTCTAGGCATCGTACACCATGCAGCCTGGTTCTATGCATTGGCAGGGTACTATGGCTGCCTGGCCCTTATGCGGTTCTTTTTGGTGCGGCATACCCTGTCCCATGCACCGGGGGAAAACCTGCGGCGGGAGTGGATCCACTATCGCACCTGCGGGTGGGTATTTCTGGTGCTGAACCTGGCACTGTCGGCGATGATCTTCTATATGCTGGCCGAAAACCGCATGGTGGAGCACCACGAGATCACCACCATCACCATGGCCGCCTATACCTTCACCACCCTGACCATGGCCATCGTGCAAATGGTGCGGTATCGCAAATGGGGCAGTCCCGTCCTGTCTGCGGCAAAAGCCATATCCCTGACCGCCGCCTCTGTGTCCATGCTGACCCTGGAGGCTACCATGCTTGTGACATTTCGCAGCGAGGGCATGACACGCCGGATGATCGGATGGTTTATGTCCCTGAGTGGCGGGGCCGTGTCCGTGGGGATCGTGACCATGGCGGTATATATGATCGTAAAAGCGAATCGAAATATGAGAATGATCGAGGAAGAGAATGAAGGATAACAATACATTTCGCATGACCTATTCGGCAGAACAGCAGCAGGAGGTCCAACAGATCCGGGAGAAATATATGCCGAAAGCACCGGACAAAATGGAGCAGCTCCGACAGCTGGATGCCCACGTGGGCAAAAAAGCCACCGCGACCGCTCTGACCATCGGGATCATCGGCACGCTGCTGTTGGGCCTTGGTATGAGTATGCTCATGTCCGAGTTTGGCACGATCTTTGGTGCGGTTGCAATTCCGTTGGGGATCGGTATCGGGATCGTGGGCATTGTCGCAGTGGCCAGTGCCTATCCGTTCTATGGCCATATCCTGCGCCGGGAACGAGAAAAGATCGCCCCGGAGATCCTGCGCCTGACCGAGGAACTCATGCAGTGATCCAGAATAGAAAAATGCCCGCCGCAGAGCCGTCTGAAAACCTTGCGTGCAGGGCATTTTTTGTATGGTTTGGATCACTCCGTGCGCAGTGCAATGACCGGATCCTTTTTCGCCGCTTTGCTGGCCGGCAGCAGTCCACCTACCATGGTGATCCCGATGCTGATAATGATCAAAATGCCGGAGGAAAGGATCGGTAGCTGTGCCTGTAGGTCTGGGATCCCGGTCAGGCGGGTGATGATGGCATTGATGGGATACAGTGCCAAAGAGGATACCACGATCCCCAGTAGCCCGGAGATACAGCCAATGATGAAGGTCTCCGCATCGAACACCTGGGAAATGTTGGCTTTGGATGCACCCAGTGCCCGCAGGATCCCGATCTCCTTGGTGCGCTCCATGACGGAAATGTGGGTGATGATCCCGATCATGATGCAGGACACGACCAGCGAAATGCTCACAAATGCCACCAAAATGTAGGAGATCCCATCGATGATGGTGGTCAAAGACGAAGTCAGCATGGCCACATAGTCCGTGTAGGTGATCTGGCTGTCCTCGTCTGCCGTTTCATTATACCGGGCAATACAGTCTGCGATAGCATCCTTGTTTTCAAAGGTGTCCGTGTAGATGCTGATGGAAGCCGGTGCATCGATGCTGACCTTGCCAAAGGCGGTCATGTTGTCTGCATAACTGCCCCCGGCTAAGTATTCCGCATATACTCGGCATAGGATCTCTTCACTGGGATCCCCCGCCAGCCACATATCCAGCGCCCCCGCCATCGCCACTTCATCCATCGCCATAACACTGGAAGCAGCACCGGTGTCGCGGGAGGCCGTATAGGTCATCATGAGCTTGTAGAACGAAGCCTTTTCGCTGATCCCCAGACCGCTGAGCCAGTTTTTGGCATCTGCTGCTTTTCCGGCATCATCGGTGGTGGTGAAGGGCATACCGGTCAGCACATTGGTGTCGGGATCGGCTTCTTGGGCCTGCACTATGGCGCTGGCATCCGTGTGCGCAATGAGATAGCTTGTCAAAGCAGACGTGTATCCCAGCGCCGTGGTAATATCCGCATTGGCGGCATCCTCCATCGGGCAGACCACCCCGGAGATCCGCAGTGGCAGTGCATGGGCGATCAGCTCCTCTTCGTCCAGCACCGGATCATCCAGTAGCCGGAACGTACCATCGTCGTTTTCCGCATACCCATCACAGGCGGGTACCAAACAGAAGCTGTGTCCGGCGATCTCCTCGTAGGAAAGCACCAGTGCATCCGCTTCTTCTCCGTTTTCGATTTTGTCTGCGGCATCTTCGTATTGTGCCTTGGTGATCAGCCCCAGCTGGTACAGCGTACCCGCCGAAAGGGAACCACCTCTGTCCAGTACTAGCACCACTTCGTCATACGTCGTCGGCCAGTTGCCATAGAGCAGATCATAGCTGTCGGTGAGCACCGGACTGACTGTCTCTCCACCGGTACCTGCCATCAGCTCCGAAAAATTACCGGCGCCGCCCGTAGTAGAACCACCGCTCATAGCCGACATCCGGTTCAGGATCCCCACATTGTTCATGGAGGTGACCGCACCATCCAGATCTATATCGCTGTTCACAAAGGTGCCGTCTGCATCGTGAGAATATACCCAGAACTGCACATCATAGGTGTACAGGATCCCATTTTCTCCCAAATATGCATGGATCTCGCTGTCCGGATCGTCTAAGTATTGCTTGAATGCAGTCAGATTGTTTTCTACAAAGCTGGCCGTCATCATGGTGCTGGCCTTCAGTGCCTCATAGTCCACCATGACACCATCGATATCCTTGCCATCCTTCTGTGCCCGCATGGCACCAACGACCTCCGCACGTACCCCCAGCAGTCCGGAGACATCGATGGTCTCGGCACTGATAGTGATGGGATAGGAGGCCATGGTCTCCTTTTGCACATTCTCAATGTACGCATTCATCCCCGTGGACAAAGCCAGTATCAGGGCGATCCCGATGATCCCAATGGAACCGGCAAAGGCAGTTAGCAGAGTGCGGCTCTTTTTGGTTTTCAGATTGTTGAAGGATAGCGACAATGCCGTAGCAAAGGACATGGAGGTCTTCTGCTTTTTCGCCGGTGCCGTCTGTTCCTCTGTTTCCGCATACGGATCCGTATCGTCTACAATACAGCCATCCTTCAGCCGCACGATCCGGGTGGAATATTGCTCTGCCAGCTCCGGATTGTGGGTCACCATGATCACCAGCTTATCCTTTGCGATCTCCTTGAGCAGTTCCATGATTTGGATAGAGGTCTCCGAGTCTAAAGCACCGGTGGGTTCGTCAGCCAAAAGAATGTCGGGATTGTTCACCAGCGCTCTGGCAATGGCGACCCGCTGCATTTGTCCCCCGGACATTTGGTTTGGCTTTTTGTACAAATGCTCCCCCAGCCCCACCTTTTTTAGAACTGTCACAGCCCGTTGTTTTCTCTCCTTGGGAGAAACACCGGCCAGTGTTAGTGCCATTTCCACATTGGCCAGCACCGTTTGATGGGGGATCAGGTTGTAGCTTTGGAACACAAAGCCGATGGAATTGTTTCGGTAGTAGTCCCAGTCACTGTCCTTGTAATCCTTGGTAGACACGCCGCCAATGCGCAGATCCCCGCTGGTGTAGCGATCCAGACCGCCGATGATGTTCAGCATGGTGGTCTTCCCAGAGCCGCTCTGGCCTAAGATGGAAACGAACTCATTCTCCCGAAAGCTGACGCTCACCCCATTTAATGCATTTTGGGTATTGTCGCCGATTGTATAGGTCTTGACGATATTTTGCAATTGCAGCATCGATCACAGCCCCGCATAAAACGACAGTACACCGGCAAAGTCCGCATTGTCGGGATGGCCCTTGGCAATGCCACCAATGAGTTTGAAGGGACCAAAGGTGTTGAAACCGAAGCAGCCGAAAGCACCCAGAACCCTGGCACCATGCTTGGATACCGCCGCAGAGATGGCATCGGTATAGCCCTTTTTCTCCGCACCATAGGTGTAGATAAAGAATGTCTCTTTGTTCTCCGGCAGCGAGGTCTCTGCGAACTTCAGAAGGAATTTGTGGAACTTAGAATAATAGATCCCCGATGCAAAGCCGATCCGATCAAAGTCGGACACATCCGGTGTGGGATTTTTCGTGATGTCGATCAGGGTGACATCGTGCTTTTTTGCAATGGTGTCCAGCAGCGCTTTCGTGTTGCCGTGGTGTTGGGAATAATACAAAATGGCAGTTTTCATAAGGAATCTCCTTGTGGAATGTATTTTGGCATAGGCATATCGTACCATGCGCTCCATAGGATACCATACCGAGATAAACTTTCGGACACGTGCAGATAAACCCACGGTAAACTTTTGCAAAAAAATGCCGCATTGTTTACCGTGGCGTGTCCTTGTTGTGGTATACTATCTGTGGTTGCAAAGCGGACATTTATGTGTTACAATAGAGATACGAAGCAGTAGGAGGTGCCAATATGTTTACGATACTGGTAGCAGAAGACGACGGAGATATGCGGGAACTGTTTTGCACAGTGCTCACGGACAGCGGCTATCGCTGTATCCCGGCAACCGATGGACAGGAAGCGCTAGACGTTCTGGAACGGGAATATATCGATCTGATTGTGGCTGACATCATGATGCCCCGTGTGGATGGCTATACACTCACCAAGACCCTGCGGGATGCCCGATACGATCTGCCCATCCTTATGGTCACAGCCAAGGATCAGTTTGACGATATGCAGCGTGGGTTCCGAGCCGGCAGCGATGACTATATGATCAAGCCCATCAATGTCAAGGAGCTGGTGCTGCGGGTGGAAGCACTTTTGCGCCGTGCCAAAATTTCCATGGAGAAAAAGATCGTGGTCGGCACAACGGTGCTGGATTACGATGCCATGACCGTGACCATCCACGGTAAAGAAACCATCCTGCCGCAAAAGGAGTTCTATCTGCTGTACAAGCTGTTGTCCTACCCCAATAAGATCTTCACCCGTCCCCAGCTCATGGACGAGATCTGGGGTATGTTTTCCGAGACCGATGAGCGCACGGTCAATACCCACATCAACCGCCTTCGGGATCGTTTTGCCGACTGCCCGGATTTCGAGATCGTGACGGTACGAGGGCTGGGCTATAAGGCGGTGAAGACTTGTGAATAGACGCAAACGACATTCCAATATCTGGCTATACTTTGCCGGGATCGTCTTTGCCACCATCGTAGTGGTGTTCTTTTTGGTCACCGCTGTATGGTTGGTGCTCTATGCGCTGGACATCATCTCCATAGATCCTCACGGCCGACGGATCCCACTGCTGGTATTTTTCTGCGGCAGTCTGTTGCTGGGTGGTGCATTGGCGGTGTTTGTTGGCAAGGTGATCATTCGACCCATCCAGCAGATCGGTGCGGCTTTTACAGAGCTGTCGTCCGGCAATTTCGATGTACGGGTACCCGTGCAAGGACCCATCGCCGAGATCCGGGAGATCGCCCGCCAATTCAACGCCATGACCTACGACCTGGCCCACATCGAGACCCTGCGTACGGACTTTGTTGCCAATGTGTCCCACGAATGCAAAACGCCCATTTCCTCCATCGAAGGCTATGCCACGCTGTTGCAAAATCCATCGTTGACTCCGATAAAGCACGAATATTACGTGAACAAAATTTTGGAGAATTCACGGCGACTGTCCAAGCTGTTCAGCAGTATGCTGCTTTTATCGAAGCTGGAAAACCAGGAGATGGTACTAAACCAAAAGGAATTTCGCTTAGACGAGCAGATTCGCCGGATGATCCTGCTTTTGGAGGCATCCTGGGCAAAGAAGAATATCCAGTTTGACATGGAACTGCCCCGGCAAATGCTGTACGGCAGTGAAGCGCTGCTGGAGCAGGTGTGGGGCAATATCATCGACAATGCAATCAAGTATTCCCCGGAAAACGGTGTGATCGACATTCGCATGGCAGACACCGAAGATTGGCTGACCATTTCCATCACCGACCACGGAGAGGGCATGACGGCAGAGGTGCAAAAGCATATCTTTGAGAAATTCTACCAGGGGGATCCCTCCCGCAAAGCTGAGGGCAATGGATTGGGTCTAGCACTGGTGAAGCGGATCATGGATATTTGCCACGGTACCGTGACTGTCGAGAGCAGTGTTGGGCAGGGGACTACCTTCACCATACGCCTACCATACCACGAAATATAAACACACGCAAAAAGGACCGCATCAAATCGATACGATCCTTTTTTGGCTCCATCTATGGTTGTCGATTATGTGGATTTAGCGAACAGCAAACTTCTTTACGCCCAGTGCGCACAGTGCCATAGCCGCAAACAGAGCAGCTACCGTGTAGTCACCGGTAGCAGGAGCGGTCACCTGTTCAGCGGCAGCAGCGGCTTCTGCTTCTGCAGCGGCGGCAGCTTCGGCAGCAGCAGCTTCAGCGGCAGCCTGTTCAGCAGCGATCAGCTCAGCCACAGTGGTGTCGGACAGCTCGCACTGACCGTATACGGTGGAGTCAGAGGAAGCCTTGTCGGTGGCGTCAGACCAGCCCAGGCATACGTTACGATCGCCATTGCCTTCTGCGTCGTCGTTGTACTGGAAGTCGATACCGATGTAATTGCCGCCGGAAACAGCGGAAACGTCAAATTCTACTTCGTAGATCAGGGTGTTGCCATCCTGGGAGAAGCCGGCTTCGTTGTCGTGACCGTTGGTAGCACCGTCAGCGAACCATCTCTGCTGGGTTCTGGCAGCGGAGGCGTCCTCGGTCTCGTTGTCCATCTGGATGAACAGCTCGACGGAGTCCCGCAGCCAGTCGTTGGCACCCACCATGCTGATGGTCTTGTCTTCTACAACGTACAGCACGTACAGGGTGGAGTCGCCGTCCCACAGGACCTTACAGGTCAGGGTAGCGTAGTCTTCGCCGGCCACCTTGCTGGTGTCACCAAACCAGCTGGAAGCGTTTTCCTTCACAACGTCAACGGGGATCTCGGGAGCGTATGCCCATGCGTCGTCGATCTTACCATCCACGTCGATGTCAGCCACATATGCGGTGCAGGTCTTTCTGCCGTTTACAGCAGGAGCAGCAGATACGGTGGCAGCCATAGCCGTAACGGTCATCAGTGCTGCCATGCAAAGTGCAAAAAGCTTAGTCTTTTTCATAGGTTTCTCCTTGTCAAATATTGTCAGTTATCATACATGGAGTCTGTTTATATTATACGATATATAGTGCTGGAATGCATGAACAAAAAATGGATAAAATGTAAAATTTGGAATAAATTATTCATAATATGTTGCAAATATCGGCTGCCATACATGGGCAGGTACACCAAGAGGACAGGATCGGGAACATAAGAAAATCCCGGAACTATCTTGTTTTTCCGGAACAGATATGGTATACTATATTCTGTATAACTATGCTATGAGCAGGAGATAAGGATATGCCTAAGGAACAATATTTAGAGTGCGGAAAGATCGTCGGGACCCATGGAGTGCGGGGCATGGTGCGGCTGGAATGCTATGCCGACTCCCCGAAAACGTTGGCAGGGCTGCGGCGACTGTATTATAAAGATAAGACCGGTGCTTTCGTGGAGTGGAAGGTCACCCGTGCCTCGGTGCAGAAGACCATGGTGCTGGCAGCACTGGAAGGTATCGACGACTTAGACAAAGCCATCCCCCTAAAGGGCACCACTGTATACGCCGACCGTGCCGATTTCCGTCTGCGTAAGGGAGACGTGTTCATCGCCGACATCATTGGTCTGCCTGTACTGGATGCAGAGACCGGCGAGACCTACGGCACCTTGGACGAAGTGATCACCTCCGGGGTGCAGGATCTGTACGTGGTCAAGGAAGCAGAGGGCAAGACCTTCATGATCCCCTGCGTGCCGGAATTCATTCGCCGGATCGAGACGGAGGGAGACGAAGCTGCCATCTATGTAAAGCTGATCGAGGGGATGCGGGAATGATGCGATTCGATATTATGACCCTGTTCCCGGAATTTGTAGACGGGATCTTATCCGAGAGCATCATCGGCCGTGCCAGAGCCAAGGGGATACTGGACATTCGCACCTGGCAGATCCGGGACTATTCCCGAGATAAGCACCGGCGGGTGGACGATACCCCCTATGGCGGCGGCCGTGGGATGCTCATGGCAGCACCCCCTATCTATCGCTGCTACGAAGCCGTGCTGGCAGACAAAGGTACACCGGCAGAACGTGCGATCCCCGACCCGGCGCTGGATCATGTGCCGGATACGGAGATCGACGACCGCCCGGCACCGGAAAAACCGGCAGGCACCTATGTGGTGTATATGTCTCCCCGTGGCACGGTGCTGAACGAAAACGTAGCCAAGCGGCTGGCGCAGCACGACCGGCTCATCATCCTCTGCGGCCATTACGAAGGCGTGGACGAGCGGATCCTCGAAGAGATCGTGGACGAAGAGATCTCCATCGGCGACTATGTGCTGACCGGCGGGGAAGTGCCGGCGTGCATTTTGACCGACTGCGTAGGGCGGCTGGTGGACGGTGTGTTGGCTATGCCGGAGTGCTACGAAAACGAAAGCTTCTCGGACGACCTGCTGGAATATCCCCAATACACCAGACCCGTGTCCTTCCGGGGCAGAAAGGTGCCGGATGTATTACAGTCCGGTCATCACGCCAATATCGAAGCCTGGCGACACGAAAAATCTTTGGAACTGACAAAGGAACGACGGCCGGATCTGTTGGATAAGTAAGCGGCCTACAGCAGTCCCAGATAGGCAAGCAGACCGTTGGCGATCCCATAGGCAAATAGCCCCGGCTGCGTGGCCATCAGCTCTGCTTCATAGGGATTGGTGATAAACCCCAGCTCCAATAGGACCGCCGGCATCCGGGTGCGACGCAGTACATATAGCGTAGGCCGTGCCATGACCCCACGATCGGGCAGACCCGTGACCCGCTGTAGCTCGATGAGGATGCTTGTTGCCAAAGTAGCAGCATCGGTGTCCAGCTGAAAGACATAGGCTTCGGAACCGGCGGCATTGGGAGAAGCGGATGCATTGGTGTGGAGACTGAGGAAATAGTCTGCCCCCCAGCTGTTGGCATCGTTCACTCTGGCGGCCAGAGAAGTGGCAGTGGAGCTGCCCAGCTGGGTATCCGGAAAGGGGCGGGACAGACGCACCGAAAAGCCGTCCCCCCGCAAAATTTCCGCCAGCCGCTGCCCGATCTCGTACACCAGGTCTTGTTCTCGATAGCCATTGCTCTCCGCACCTGCATTGGGATTGACGGGATTGTGCCCTTGGTCGATGTAAATTTTTTGCGGCATAGGAACCTCCGAATGCTGTCATGATGGGAATATCTGTCTACAGCATATGCAAGATGGGAGAAAAAGATGAAAGAAATGCAAAAGGTCCTCAGCAGACTCCGGCAAGCGGTGGACCATTACGAAATGATACGGCCGGGCGACAAGGTTGCGGTGGGTCTGTCCGGCGGCAAGGATTCCGTGGCACTGCTGGCCTCCCTTGTGACAATGTCGAAATTCTATCCCATCCCCTTTACCGTGTGCGCCATCTCGGTCATGCCGGGCTTTCCAGGGCAGAAAAGGGAAGACTACGACCCCTTCCGGCGCTGGTGCGACAGCATGGACATAGAATACAAACTGGTGGAGACCCAGATCGCCCAGATCGTGTTCACGGAGCGGCAGGAGAGCTCCCCTTGTTCTTTGTGTGCCAAAATGCGCCGGGGAGCCTTGGTAGGAGCCTGTCGGGAAATGGGTGCCACATCTCTGGCTTTGGGACATCACCGGGACGACGTGGTGGAGACCTTTATGCTGAACCTGATGCAGACCGGCAAGATCGCCTGCTTCATGCCTGTGACCACCTACGAAGACACCGACCTGCGAGTGATCCGGCCACTGATCTATACGGAAGAAAACGACCTGCGCCGCTTGACTGCCGCCATGGAGCTGCCGCTATATAAGAACCCCTGCCCGGTGGATGGCGGAACAGAACGGGCGGCAATGCAGGCCTACCTGCGCAGCTATGGTAACCACTGTGGGGAAAAACGGGAGCTGTATCGCCGTATTTTGGGCGCGCTGGAACGAAACGGAAACGACGGTTGGCATTTGTAAAAAACCATAGGTAAAAATCAAAAAGATTTCGGAAAAACGCTGAAAGGCAGGAACTTTCTGTATGCCCCTGTCGTCATAAAGCGCAAACCACAATAAAAGCGAAGTAGAGATATGAAACAAAACAAGAAAGTATCTGCACCGGAAAACAGTCCACCAGTCGCTGTGCAAACGAAGCCAAAACGAAAACGCCGCCGATTCTGGAACCGAGATAGGCAGGAGCGAGTCTTCACCATGCCCTTTATGCTGCTCAGCATCATCGGCGTGCTGACCTTCTACATACTCCCGTTCCTGGTGGTGATCTATTATTCCCTTATCAACAACAATACCGAGGCCAGCTTTGCCGGGCTACAGAACTTCATCGATCTGTTCCACAACAACGCCTTTAAGCTGGCGCTGAAAAATACCGGTATTTTTTCCCTGACAGCTGTACCCTTTGCGGTGCTGCTGTCCCTGGGACTAGCGGTGCTGCTGGATCAAAAGCTGCCGGGCAAAAGCGTGTTCCGTACCATATTTTTGTCCCCCATGATCGTGCCTGCCGCCTCCATTATCCTGATCTGGCAGGTGCTTTTCGACTACAACGGCGTACTCAACGACATCACGGCATTGTTCGGCATCGCCCCCATCGAATGGATGAAGTCGGAGCAGGGGTACATCGTGGTGGTGCTGCTGTTTTTGTGGAAGAACATCGGCTACAATATGATCATGTTTATGTCCGCTTTGGCTGCCGTACCTCGTGACATCCAGGAAGTGGCTATGTTGGACGGCTGCGGACCGGTCAGACGGTTCTTCCTGATCAAGCTGCGGTACCTGGCATCTACCATTTCCTACGTGACCATCATGTCCCTGATCAACTCCTTCAAGGTGTTCCGAGAGATCTACCTGCTCACCGGGGACTATCCGTACGACTCCATGTATATGCTACAGCATTTCATGAACAATACATTCCGCGGATTCAATTATCAAAAACTGTCCAGTGCCGCCGTGGTGCTGTCGCTGATCATGATCGTCATCATAGCGATCCTGCTGTGGGCTGACGACAGACTGGGGAGGGATATCGAAGAATGACAGACGCAAAATTGAATATCCCTGCACAGGTACTATCGAAGCCGAAAAAGAAAAAGCGGATCACCTTCCGCCGGGTGCTGTTTCTGATCTGTGCCATGGCGGTGCTGCTCCTGTTCGCCTATCTATTCTTGTTCCCGACTGTTTTCACCGTCACCAATTCCTTCATGTCCACCACGGAGATCAGCGCCAACTACGGCAAGATCTTCTCCGGACTGGGTGCGGCGGGAGACGGCGGTCGGGTGTACATCGGCGAACGGGTGAACTTGCAGCTGATCCCGGATAAGGTCAGCTTTAGCCAGTACAGCACGGTGCTGCTGAAAAGCCCGGAATACCTGCTGAAATTCTGGAACTCCGTGTTCTACGTGCTGCCCATCGTGGTGTTCCAGCTGGTGGTGGCATCCGGCGTATCCTATGCCTTTGCCAGAGTGGAGACAAAATTCCGATCCATCGTATTTTTTGTCTACATTATTTTAATGCTCATGCCCTACCAGGTGACGCTGGTGCCCAACTACATTGTGGACAACGCATTGGGCATCCTGAACACCCGCTGGGCCATCATCCTACCGGGGATATTCTCACCGTTCTCCGTATTCATCTTGACGAAATATATGCGCCGGATCCCCAAAGCCATGGTGGAAGCGGCCCAGCTGGACGGATGCGGCGAGTGGCAGATCTTCACCAAGATCTTCATGCCCCTGTGCCGTGCAACCCTGTATTCGGTGGCGATTTTGGTCTTCATCGACTACTGGAACATGGTGGAGCAGCCGCTGATTCTTTTGAACGATTCGGAGATGTATCCCCTGTCCGTGTTCCTGTCCCAGATCAACCAAGGGGACACAGGCATAGCCCTTGCCATTGCGGTGATCTACATGGTGCCGCCGGTGCTGCTGTTTTTGTACAGCGAAGACTACCTGATCGACGGGATCTCCTATTCCGCCTCGGTCAAGGGATAATACGCATAACCACATGATAGAATAGCCATATAACGGAGGTCAATACATAGCATGGAAGCCAAGAACCGCAGAGCATGGATCAAGAATGTTGCGATCATTTTTCTCACCGTCCTGCTGTTGCTCACCTTTTTCTCCAATACGATCCTGAACTATTCACTACCGGAGGTATCGGCGCAATATGCCCGGTACGATTCCATCAGCGGTGCCATCAAAGCAAATGGCACAGTCAAAGCCAACGAAAGCTATGTGGTGACCTATGATGAAGCCGAAGAGGGCAGCGAGGTGACCAAACCCGGCCAGACCCGGAAGGTGGTATCGGTGTACGTCAAGCAGGGCAGTGAGGTGGCCATCGGCGACCCCATTCTGGCGCTGGAAGGCGGTGCCAGTGATGAGCTGGAAGAAGCCGAAAAGAAGCTGCGGGAGCTGGAAAAGCAGTATGCGCTGGATCAGCTCGAAAACAATTCACAAGGGATTTCCAGCAGCTCCAGTTTATTGCAGGCGCAACAGGAACTCAGCGATCTTAAAGAAAAACAGGCAGATGCACAGAAAATGTATGACCTTATGCTTGCTGGTGAAGATCCTGCCGGTGCCTTGAAGACAAAAATGGATGCGGCAGCGGATGCTATGAAGGCTGCACAGAAGAATAAAGAAGCTGCAGAAAAGGTACGTGACGAATTAAAAGCCAATATGGATGCAGCAAATGGAAAAGTCGAAGTTGACTATCTGTCTGGAAAAACCTTGCAGGAGAGATATAATGAAGCAAAAGCTTTATATGAGGAATTGGAAATCCAATATACAAACCTGCAAAGTCAGCTGGAGACGTTAGAAGCTGAACAGAAAAATAATCAAGATAACAGTGAAGCCGTAGCTGCTGCCTATGAAATCAGTAAGCAGATCAAAGCAGACATAGAATCATTGGAAGATAAAATGCTTGCATTGAAACGGATCATTGAAGACCATGATATTGAAATTGCTATTGCCTATGCTGAACAGTATGAGGATCTAATCAATAACACAGAGACAGAAGCTTCAAATTTATCTGAAAAAGAAGCAATTAGTAATAAAATGTCTGAATTGGAACGCTCTTTGCGTATTTTGCTTGGTGTACCGGATAGCATGACGATTCAAGAGATCCTACAATATGTACGTGACATTGAAGATAGACAAGCTGAGATCCAGAAGATACAAGCAAGCATCGACGAGGGATATCAAAAGCTGAATATTCTGGGAATGCCGTATATAGATGATATAACAAATTACATATATAGCAATCAACAGAGCAAATCTGATAAAGAAGTAGCCGATGTACAAGACGAGATCAAAAAGATTGAAGAAAAGTATACCACAGCAAAGACGGAATATACATCTTTGTCAGAGCAATTAGCCAATCAGAATTATGTAAGCGATAATCAAGAGATGCTTGCGATTTACGAAAAAGATGTAGAAGACCTGACAGAAAAGTTTGAAGCAGCAGAAAAGGCATACAATTCCGCCAAAAGTGAATATGATACTTTGGAGGCACCCAAAAGTATTGATGATGCGTTGGCTGCATTGAATGAAGCGAAGAACAAGGTTACGTTAAAGGATTTGGATGTACAAAAGCTACAAATAGATTCTAACAAAACGAAGGTAGATAGCCAATATTCTCTTGAAGACCAAGCCAAGGAGATCGAAGAACTCAAAACCAAGATCAAAGCTATGCAGGAGGCCCCCAACCAGACCGTCGTTACCGCACCCATCGCCGGTAAGATCGTGGAAGTAAACTTTGTCCCTGGCAATAAAGTCACCAGCGGCAACGAGGTGGCACGGATCGAAGTGGCGGACAAGGGCTACATCTGCGAAATTTCCATGTCCACCGACGAAGCCCGAAAGATCCAGGTGGGCGCAGAGTGCTCCGTCACCAATTCCTGGTGGTACTCCGACCTGACCGCCACCGTTTCCCAGATCCGTAGCGATCCCTCCAGCCAGGGCAAAAACCGCATTGTGGTCATCGAGGTCAAGGGCGACGTGTACGAGGGGCAGAGCCTGTCCTTCTCCATCGGCGACAAGAGCCAGTCCTACGACAGCGTCCTGCCCAACAGCGCCATCCGGGAAGACAGCGAAGGAAAGTTCGTGCTGGTAGTGGAATCCAAGAATACCCCTCTGTCCGTGCGCTATACCGCCAGAAGAATGAGCATCGAGGTCATTGCCTCCGACGACACCAAGTCCGCTGTGTCCGGCCTGTACGGCAGCGAATTCGTCATCACCAGCGCCACCTCTCCCATCAGCGATGGCCAGCAGGTGCGCCTGGCAGAAAATTGAGGTTGACCGATCATGAAGCTCCATAAAAAAGGACTGCGCTTCTCCGCCATCAGTGGGATCCTGTGCGTCCTGTTCGCCCTGCTGTTCCTGCTGGGTGAAGGTATCGCTGCCATCCTGACCAGTGATCTGGATGCCTTGAACGCCGGGGAACGCTGGTCGGCGGCGGGCGAACCCTATGCGACCCTGTCTCTGCACACCGATACGGAAAGCGCATTGTCCCGCAACCAGGTGGAAAGCTACGCCCATTCCATCGACAACGCACTGCTGACCGAATCCATCGAGTCCTCCGAAAACGGCAGCGCCTGGGCCTACTGCTACTACACCGAGGATGTGATCTCCGTCACCGGTCCCAAGACCACCGCCGCTCTCACGACTATGGCCACCGGCGGCAGCTTCTATACCTTCCATCCCCTACACTTCCTCTACGGTGCCCCCTATGTGTTCGATAAATCCCTGTCCGATGGCGTGGTGCTGGACGAGGATGCCGCCTGGCGTATCTTTGGTGCCACCGACGTGGTGGGCATGACCGTGGAGATCGGCGGCAGAGAAATGACCGTCACCGGTATCGTGCGAAAGGAACGGGACAGCGCCGGCTACGAAAGGGCATACGGCGAGATCCCCCGGGTGTACATGAGCTACTACGGCTACGAAAATGTTTTCGGTGAAGAGAACAACATCACCACCTTCGAGGTGACCCTGCCCAATCCGGTGAAAGCCTTTGCGAAAAATATCTTCGAGACCGCCGTGTCCGTGAACGAAGACCACATGGTGCTCCGGGAAAATTCCAACCGGTATTCCATCGTGAACCGCTTCAACCGCATGAAAGAGCTGCCCTACATGGGTATGCGCAACGATCGCATCGTCTACCCCTATTTCGAAAACGAACTGCAAGTCATTGACTATACCACGTCCGTATGGATGGTCGCACAAACCATCGCCGGTGCCTGCACCATCCTGACCCTGCTTGCTGCCATCATCGCCCTGTTCGCCAGCGGCTTTTCCATCTCCGGCGTGATCAAGCTGTGGTGGAAAAAGGCAGAAGCAGCTTGGGAAAAACGACACGCCGAAAAACGCCGGAAAAAGCGTAAAAAACAAAATACACAAAAGTTTTAAATGCACATTCCCAAAAATGTCCCCATTTTATAGAAAGCGGAGGTATTATCCATGCAAAAAAAACAAGTCATGACCCTGCTTTTGGCGACAGCTATGCTGCTGTCCACGGCTACAGGCTGTGACCGGGAAGCCATCACAAAGGCCGTTTTCGACAATCTGGAATCGGCACTGCTGAGCGGTTCTGACACAGAGACAGACGAAACACAAATCGAAACCGATCCGGCAGCGGCTCCGGTGACTGATCCGGTCGCCGATCCGGCCGATGGCGATTCCAATGGGGCCCGGGAAGAACAAACAGACGCCGAACCAACAAAGGAACTCGTAAAATCCAGACGGACCAACGTATACAGCAGTCAAACCATTGCACTGCCGAACGACATCCGTGAAGGCGAGACCTATGTGCAGCATATGGTCAGCATCGGGGATACGATCTATATGCTGTACGATAACCCAACGGGGTCTCAGACCGAGGATGCGCAGATGTGGCTGTACGGCACAGATGTAGCCGAAGAGAACACAACGTTCGTGGCGTTGCCGGATCCGTTTGGGGGTGATGGCAGCATTTTGAAAATGCTCACAGGAGAAGGGAAGCTCTACCTACTGTACCAAACCTGGTACGATGGGTATGGCTACTGGCTCTTGGAGATCGATCCCACAAATGGCAGCGTACAAAACGAATACGATCTGACATTGGCAAAGGATGCACTGGACCTTGGTGAGAACGACAGCTACTATATCCTCGACGCAGCACTGTCCGGGCATACGGCTTATATAGGCTGCGAAAGGGCGATCGTCTCCCTGGATCTGCAAAGTGAGACCTACAGCCCTATCATCGAGCTACAGGACGATACCCAATGGATCGACTCTGTCTATGCTACGGATGATGGAATATTCTATGTGACAACCGATTATAACCAGTGGACTTTCTTTGCCCTCGATCCGGCAACGGGCGCATCCACCGCACTTGCCATTGAGGGGCTTCGCTATTACGATCCCATCGGGACCTATGACGGCAAGATCTACTTCAATAGCTACGATCGCATCGTTGCCTACGATACCCAAACCGGGGAGACCAGCGTGGCGATAGACTTCCTTGGCTGCGACATCCACCTGAACGAAGTCAGCCGTATCGTTCTGACCACCGATGGCACAATGGTATATGCTACCGACCACGGCAGCGTACCGGATGCGAATGCCAACAGCCTGCATTGGCTCGAACGGATCCCCGACGAACAAATGCCGGAGGAAGTGCAGTTGACACTTGCCAGCACCAGCTACAGCGAGGATCTGCTGGATCATGTGGTGCGCTACAATCGTCAAAACGATGACGTACATCTCAATATCCGGTGTTACAGCGCATACGATACGCCGGAAAACGATTACACCGGTGCTGCCGCTAAAATACATGAAGACATCCTCTCCGGCAACGGACTGGACATCGTGCTACTGAACAACAATATGCCGATCGAAAGCTGCTGCAGCAAGGGATTTTTCGCCGATCTGTATCCGTTTTTGGATGACGAAGAAAATGGTATCGATCGGTCGCAATACTTTGAAAACGTATTCCAAGCCTGTGAGCAGGACGGCAAGCTGTATTCGCTGCTCCTGCGCTTCAGCGTAGAAACACTGTCTGCCAAGTCTTCCTATGTGGGGGATGAAAGTGGCTGGACTATGGCACAAATGTTGGATGCCATCGATGCTATGCCAGAGGGAATGTGTGCCTTTAGCGACTATGGACGGGATGCACTGCTGGAAAAATTCCTTACGTGTTGTAGTGACCTCTTCATCGACTGGGAAAGTGGCGCGACTCATTTTGCCGCCGAGGATACCATTCGCTTTCTCGAATTTTTGAAGAGCAGCCCGGAAATGTCCGTCCTGGAAGAATACTACGCTTCTTCGGATTTTGCAGATAGCGAATATAGCGATATGATCAAATTCCAAAACGATTACAAAATGCGGTATTACAAGGATACGGCACTGCTTTCTTCGAATCTACTTTACGAACTGTATACGTACAAAAGTGTCTATGAGGATTTCGCAGGAGATGTGACCACGATCGGCTATCCTACGGACGACGGTGGCAACGGTGCCGTGCTCTGGCCCGATCTGGAGCTTGCCATTTGTGCCGCTTCCGAACACCAGGACCTCGCATGGGACTTTCTACGAGATTGGCTGACGAACGAGGAATACGATCTCTTTGAAGAGATGGAATTTCCCACCACGAAGAAATACATGGATGAAATGCTCGAAGAATCCGAGGCATACTACGCAGATCGATACACCGCTTCCATTATCGATTATATCGACACAGAAGCACCGGAGAATCAGGAATATGTCGAGTATCTCTGCGAGGTCGAGCAGGCGTATACCAAAGAGATGGGACAAAAGGTCTGCGAGCTGATCCAAGGGGCCACCAAGGTCATACGGATGGACAGCGAGATCTTGACCATCGTCCGGGAAGAGCTGCTCCCCTTCTATGACGGCAGCATAACCGCCGCAGAAGCCGCACAAGCCATCGACAGCCGTGTCACAGACTACATAGCCGGCAATGGCTGATCATAAATGACCATATACATCACATAGGATACGGAGGGAATACATATGTCTAAAAAACGGATCATGACCGTACTCCTCATTGCTGCGATGCTGTTGTCCACAGGTGCAGCTACCGGCTGTGACCAAGAGGCGATCAAAACAGCAGTTCTGGAAAACCTGGAATCAGCCGTTTTCAGTGGTTCTGACACGGACGGCGAACAAAAAGAGATCGAAACGACAGAGGGCAACGAGGAAGGGAACAGGGAAACCGACGTATCTGTAGACGGTGGATCCGTGGATGTGGTGACAGCCGAACCGGTGAAGTCCAAGCGCACCAATGTATATCAAAGCATACCCATTGCACTGCCGGACGAGATCGGCGAAGGCAACGGCTATGTCCAGGATATGGTCAGCATCGGTGACCGGATCTACATGGAGTACATGCAGCAAACCGACGATGCTTCGGAAACATGGGAAATATGGCTGTATAGCACCGACGTGACCGGGGAAAACCAAATCCTTGTGCCGTTTCAGGATCCATTCGAGGGCAGTGGCTGCATGATCAAGCTGTACGCAGGTGAGGAGAAGCTCTATGCCCTGTACCAGACCTGGTATGAAAACAACGGCTATTGGCTCATGGAGCTGGATCCGGCGGACGGCAGCGTGACAAAGCTGTACGATCTAAACGTGGCAAAGGATGCACTGGGCCTGACTGCCGAGGATAGCTTCTACATCGTCGATGTGGCACTGTCCGGACACACCGTCTACCTCCATCGAGAAAACGTGCTCGTCCCCTATGATCTGCAAACGGAGACCTGTGGCAGTATCATCGACCCGCCGGAGGACGTTATGGGATTTGCCAGCACCTACGGTACGGACGAGGGCATATACTTCACGGCCTATAACGAACAATATGAACAAAACTTTTATGTTCTCGATCCGGCAACCGGCACCGCCACGCCGACCGAGATCGGTGACCCCGGTTATTTCGACCCCATCGGGTTCTACGACGGGTTGCTCTACTTCAACATCTACGATGCCGTTTTGACCTACGATTTCGAGCATGGTCATGTGGGTCAGCTCTTGTCCTTCCTCAATTGCGACATCCATCCGTCCGAGATCACGCATATGGTGATCACCGCCGACGGCACTTTGGTATATTACACCGGTTTAGACGACGGCAGAATATCCAGGATCGGCGGCAGGCTGCAGACGCTGGAACGGATCCCCGACGATCAGCTGCCGGAGGAAGTGCTGTTGACCCTTGCCACGACCTACTACGATTATAGCTTAGAGGCTGCCGTGGTGCGCTACAATCGGCAGACCGAGGGCGTACACATTGCCATCCAGGATTACAGCTATATGGCAGATGGCGAGCACGATGCTGCATACTGGATCTGCGAAGATATTTTTGGTGGCGAAGCACCGGATCTGGTGCTGCTAGATCGATTTACGCCTGTAGAAACATACTACAAAAAAGGTGCGTTGGTGGATCTGCATCCGTACATGGATGGTACCAACGGCATCGATCGTTCCCAATACTTTGATAACATCTTCAAGGCCTGCGAACGGGACAGCAAGCTGTACGCACTGATTACCAATTACAGTTTGGAGACCATGGCAGCCAAGTCAGCTTATGTGGGCGATAACGGCGGTTGGACCCTGTCGGAAATGTTAGACACCATCGAATCGATGCCGGATGGTATGCGTGCCTTTGCCGATTACGGACGAGACGATCTTTTGGCACAGCTCATGCAGTATTGTGGCGAGCTCTTTATCGATTGGGAAAACGGCACCACCAGCTTTGCCTCCGAGGATCTCATGCGTCTGCTCACATACTTGAAGACCTACCCGGAAAAGTCCGTTCTGAATGCCTACTACGAAGACGGCGAAACGGATACCGGAACGAACTTCATGCGTGCATACGATATGCGGTACTACAAGGATACGGCACTGCTGGAAACGTCCTATATGTATGACGTGTGTGGGTATTGGAACCTCTTTCGAGCCTTTGCGGAAAACCCCACGGTGATCGGCTATCCGACAAACGAAGGCAACGGCACGATCGTCCGTCCCACATTGGAACTGGGCATCGGTGCTACCTCCGTGAACAAGGACAGCGCCTGGGATTTCCTGCGGTATCTGCTGACATCAGAGGACGATCTGGAGATGTACGAGAGCTATCTTCCCATCTCCAAAGCACGGTTCGAAAAGCTGGTGGACGGCGCTGAAGCGTACTATGCTGGTTCGTATACCTATTCGGAAGACGACTACGACTATATGCTCCAGGAGTACGGCGAGGAATACGTCACCTACCACCGCCAGGCCAATCAGCCCTATACCAAAGAGATGGGGCAAAAGGTTTACGATCTGGCCGCCGGTGCCACCAAGGTCACACGAATGACCGACGGTATCATTGCCATCATCCAGGAAGAGGCAAGCGCCTACTTTGCCGACAGCCAAACAGTCGAGGAAGCTGCACAGTCGATGGACAGTCGTGTACAAGCGTATATAGCTGAGATCAGCTAAAACCAACATATAGCATACGGAAAACGGAGGAAATACATATGCAAAAAAAACGGATCATGACCCTGCTGCTTACGGCGGCGATGCTGCTGTCTGCAGGTGCTGCCACAAGCTGCGGCAAAAAGAACACAGGCCCGGTGAAATCCAAACGTACCAATGTGTACAGCAGCACGCCCCTGGAGCTGCCGGAGGACATTACGTACATCCAAAATATGGTCTGCTCGAATGATACGATCTATCTGATGTACACCAAGCAGGTCGAAGTCAAGCACTACAACGATGGCACCGAGGAAGAAGCAAACGCCGGACAAGAGCCGGGCTTTGCAGCAGCGGTAGAAGTAGAGGTAGCGGTAGCAGAAGTCGAGGAAGTCATGGAAGTCACGGATGACGATATGGATATTGCCATAGAAGAGCCCGTGTATGAAGAAACAGAGGACTACTACATCGAATACGTTACGCAGACATGGCTGTACAGCACGGATCTGACTGGGGAGAACAAAACGCACGTCCAGTTCCAGAAGCCCTTCGAGGGCAACCGCGGCTATATGCGCCAGCTCCTCAGCGAGGACGGACAGCTCTATGCCCTGTATGAGACCTGGGGCGAGATGGAAGGCAATTGGCTGTACCAGATCGATCCGGTGGATGGCAGCGTAACGAAGCAGTACGACCTGTCCAACGCCAAGGAAGCACTGGGTATGACGGAAGACGACTATTTCTATCCCAACAGTGTAGCGCTGTCTGACAATACCGCATACATCAACTGTGACGCAAAGATTGTCCCCTATGACCTGCAAAGCGAGACCTTCGGCAAAGCCGTCGATCTGTCGGACAAAGTCGGTTGGACCAATGCCCTGTACGCCATGGACGATGGCCTCTACTATGCAGGCTATATCGAAGGCAAGGGACAGACCTTCTTTACCCTCGATCTGGCAACGGGAGAATCCACCGAAGTGGAGATCGAAGGGATCACCTATTACAATCCCATTGGCGACCACGACGGCAAGATCTACTTCACGAAAAACGATGGTATCCTTGCCTACGATACCGTGACCGGAACCAGCAGCGAAGCTATCAACTACATCAACTGCGACATCAATCCCACCGAAGTCAATACCGTAGTCCTGACTGCCGAGGGCAGAATGGCATATTATTCCAGCTCCTGGAACAGCATGACGGAGAAAAACATCAACTCCCTACAGGTGCTCGATCGGATCCCCGATGAACAGATGCAGGAGGAAGTGCTGCTGACCATCGCCAGCGCCTACTACAACTACGATCTGCAGGACGTGGTGATCGGCTTCAATCGGCAGAACACCGGTGTACGCCTGAACATCAAGGATTATGACGAATACAATACCGCCGAAAACAATTATGAAGGTGCTGTCACCCAGCTCAATGCAGACATCACCATGGGCAACGTGCCCGATCTTCTGGTACTGGATAGCGAGCTGCCGGTGGAGAGCTACTTCAGCAAGGGCGTGCTGGTGGATCTGTATCCCTACATGGACAGCGAGGAGAACGGCATCGATCGTTCCCAGTATCTGGAAAACGTCTTCAAGGCCTGTGAACAGAACGGCAAGCTGTATTCTCTGATCACATCTTTCACCCTTGCCACGCTGTCTGCCAAGTCTGCATACGTAGGGGACACGTCCGGCTGGACCATGACGCAGATGCTGGATGCCATCGAAGCCATGCCGGAGGGAATGCGTGCCTTCAGCGATTTCGGACGGGATAACCTACTGGAACGGCTGTTCTCCTACTGCGGCGACATCTTCATCGACTGGGAGACCGGCACCACCAATTTTGAATCCGAGGATTTCATTCGTTTGATCGAATTTTTGAAGACCTGCCCGGAAAAATCCATCACGGATGCCTACTACGACACCGTAGATTACGACAACTACGATTACAAGGAAGAAGAAGAATTCTGGAACAACTACAGCATGCGGTACTATAAGGATACGGCACTGTTCAATGCAGATGATATCTATCGTCTGAATGGGTACACCAATGTCCACAACACCTTCGCAGGAGATGCGACCATGATCGGCTATCCCACAAACGACGGCGGCAACGGTGCCGTGATCCAGCCCAACCTGGAGATCGGCATTTGTGCTTCCTCCGTGAACAAGGACAGCGCATGGGTCTTCTTGAAGTATCTGCTGACGAACGAGGACTATTTTGAATCCACATACGCCTTTACCGTTGCCAAGAAGTGGCTGGACAAGAGCCTGGCAGAATCCGAGGAATACTACCAGGATTGGTACGGCGGCTACACGGAAGAAGACTTGACCTATATGCGTGAACAGTACAGCGAAGAATACGTGGAGTACCTCCAGAAAGCCAATGAGAAGTACACCTTAGAGCAGGGACAGAAGACCTACGATCTGGTCGTCGGTGCCACCAAGGTCGTTCGGACAAACAACGATCTCTTGACCATCATCAAGGAAGAGCTCAGCTCCTTCTTTGGCGGCGGCAAATCGGCCGAGGAAGCTGCCCGGATCATCAACAGCCGTGCCAGAGTGTACGTAGCGGAAAATAGCTAAAACAGAAAAAAATGAGTCGAAAACGACAAACCATCGCTTTCGGCTCATTTGCTGATTCAAAAAACCAAACAAGAGAGGTAGACCTTATGAGAAAAGCACTCCTCAATGGCATCGCCGCCGGTTTTATGATCGGGATCGGTGCAGCCGTATTTCTGTCCTGCGAAAACAAAGTGGTGGGAGCGGTACTGTTTGCCGTAGCCCTGACGGTGATCTGCCAGCTGGACATGATGCTGTTCACTGGCAAGATCGGCTACATCGTAAACGCCCACACCAAAAACGACATCCTTGCCACGGTATTCTGTCTCCTCGGCAATGCCATTGGTACCTGCATTTCCGGCCTTGCCATAGGCTATTGCCGTCCCGCACTGCCGGAGGTGGCTGTGTCCATGACGAACAACAAGCTGTCCCAGCCGCTGCCCATGGTGCTGGTATCCGCCATTTTCTGCGGTATCCTCATGTACAGCGCCGTGGCCATCTTCAAGGAGAAGGGCTCTATGGCAGGTATCATATACTGCGTGCCGGTGTTCATCCTGTCCGGCTTCGAGCATTCCATCGCCGATATGGCGTATTTCTGGGTGGCAACGAATGGCGGGCTGCAAGCAGTTCTGTTCATCCTCGTGGTGATCCTTGGCAACTCCATCGGCGGCTGCCTGATCCCAGCTCTGAAAAAGCTGGCAGGAAACTGATCCTATGCAACATAAAAAACGGTAGGCCATCAAAAACCTACCGTTTTTTTGAAGTCAATACTGCGTTGACTTATGCGATCATTGGAATAACAGACAGCCCTGCTTGCGAAAATGGTCGATCCGCTCCCGCATGGCATCCTCGGTGGTGCTGTAATACGCCGCCAGACAGGTGATGCAGAGGTACTGTGTGGCACCTCGGTTGATCATTTTCTTGTGCAGCCCGATCTCATCGTGGGTCAGCTCTCTGCCGCATTCCATACAGTGCTCGCCGTCACCGATCTCCATGGATCTGGCAAGAACATTCTCAATCATACAGACTTATCTCTTTTCCAGTCTGCCTCTGTAGATCTTGCAGTCGTGAGCAGGAACATATACGTTCATGTACTCAGCCTTCAGACCCAGATCCTCGCCGGTGAAGATGTCACGCAGGTGCAGACCATAACCGGAGGTAGCGGTCAGACCGAAGTCGTAGAATTCGCAGGTACCACCCCACTGACCGTCGGAATCGTGATCGGTGAAGTTGAAGAAGGCCAGAACGTATTCGCCGTTTGCGCAGTGCTTGAAGAAGATGGGACGTTCTCTGTCGCTGTTGACGATCATGGGCGGACGAGCTTCGGGGTCCTGGTCGATGGCGAGCAGCTCCTTGTTCTTCATCAGTGCCAGGTTCACGTCGTCGATCTTGGTCAGGTCAGAACCGATCATCAGCGGAGACTGGAACAGGCACCACAGAGCAAAGTGTACCTTGTATTCGGTATCGGTGCAGCCGCCGTTGGCAACGTTGCCCTTGCCGTGCATACCGCAGATCAGCATGTCGATGTCGTTGTAGCAACCGGGAGCAGAGTAGCCCAGCTTGTCTACCTGGCTCATAGCGATTTCCTTGAAGGAACGGAAGCTGTCGTTCACGTCGCCGGTGGAACGATACATATGGGCACCGGTGGAACGGATCCACTTTTCTACTTCGTCAGAACCCCAGTTGCAGGCGGAGAACAGGATCTCACGGCCGCTTTCCTTCAGAGCCATACCCATACGGTTGTACAGGATAGGACCATTGATCAGCTTGGGCTTGTAGCAGAAGTCGTACTTCAGGAAGTCTACGCCCCATTCTGCGAAAGTCTTGGCATCGATGAATTCATAGTCGAAGCTACCGGGGTAACCAGCACAGGTACGGGTACCGGCGCAGGAGTACATACCGAACTTCAGACCCTTAGAGTGTACGTAGTCGGACAGAGCCTTCATGCCGGAGGGGAACTTGGCAGGGTCAGCAACCATCTTGCCTTCTGCGTTTCTTTCCCGCAGAGCCCAGCAGTCGTCGATGACTACATATTCGTAGCCGGCGTCCTTCAGACCCAGAGTCACAATGGCATCAGCCGTGTCCCGAACCACCTGTTCGTTGATGTCGGCACCAAAGGTGTTCCAGGAGTTCCAACCCATCGGAGGAAGTGTAGATAACATAATAGTATCTCCTTTTATATAAATGTATTGTTTGACTGTATTTTGAATGGATAACTTGTCTATTCCGGACAGTTCACCAAACCAGTTAATCGAGCGGATAGGGCAGGGGGATCACCTGTGTGCCATCCTTGTTGGCAAAGTGGTGCTGCACACCCATTTCTTCCATCCAGCCACGGACGATCACGGTCTGCCAGTTGTGGGTGTTGTAACCTTTTCCGGCATCGTTGTCCCATAACCACTGCGGCGTGGCCCACAGACAAGCCTTCGGCGCACAAGCTTCATAGAAGGATCGCTCCACGCCGTTTTGCCCGTGATGCGCCATCTGCATGAAATCGACCTGCAGCTTTTCGGGTGCCACCGTTTCCAGCACCTGCCGCCCGCCTTCGATCCCCAGGTCGCCTACAAACAGCACGCTCTGTCCCTCTGCTTCCATCCGGAAGACCATGGACGCATTGTTGTCCGCATTGTGGGTGATGGTCGTGTCGCAGGTACGCAGGATCTCGAAATCCACCCCGTCTACGGCATAATGCTCGCCCACCTGTGCTACGCAGATCTCCGTGCCCTTTTCCCGCAGCAGCGGCAACAGCTCGTCCAGCTCCGAGATGGTGTGGGCGCAGTGCTGCTCATACTGCTCTAAGAAAGCAAAGGGCGGGAAGTTGTAGACCAGCTTGCCCACGGTGAAATCGTCCGGGAAGCGCCGCAGCATTTCGTACAGCACATCCGTGTGGTCATCGTGGGGATGGGTCAGGATCCAAAGATCGATGTGGGGCTTGCTGCCGAGAAGCGCTTCGATATATCCGTGGAAATATTCGGTATCTTGCTTGTTGCCGCCGTCAATGGCAATGACCTTCCCATGCGCGGTAATGATGAGAAAGGACATCATTTGTGTCCGTGGACGGCTGTCGCTTTTTTGAGCCAGAAAATGCATTGTAGTCATAGTAGTTCCTCGCATTCTGCCTACTGGCGGTGTATGTCGTTGATGTACAGATATGATACCACATTTCTCCCCATTTGTCAAGAATTCTAAAAAGAATCTGCCAAAAACCTTGCATATTGTTGCCATGTGTGCTATAATCGAACCAAGCAAAATCCAATTCCATGGGAATAAAGGAGAACCGTTATGAAAAACTATCTGCCACTGGAACAGCACAAGCTGCTGGCAGCCGATATGCAGCCCTCCCTCCGTTGGGATGGGACCTCTTCTTTGGAGACACTGCGGGAAAAGAGCTATGCCAAGCTGTGGGAGCTGCTGGGCATGGACAAAATGCAGTCCTGTGAACCGGAAATGGAGATCACCGCAGAGGATGAGATCCACGGCCACCGGCACATCCACTTCACCGTGCGAACAGAACCGGATTACTACACCCACTGCGACCTGCTGCTGCCCCAGACCACGCCGGAAGGGAAGCTGCCCCTGTGTGTGTGTCTGCAAGGCCACTCCACCGGTGCGCATATCTCCCTGGGTATGCCGAAATATCCGGGAGACGAGGAGACCATCTCCGGTGGTGATCGGGACTTCTGCCTCCGTGCCATTGAGGAAGGCTATGCTGCGTTGGCCATCGACCAGCGTGCCTTCGGACAAAACGGCGGTACGGAAAAAGGCCCCGACTGCACTCGCCCGGTACTGACAGCCCTGCTGCTGGGACGTACCGTCATCGGCGAACGGGTCTGGGACATCATGCGTGTGCTGGATGCCATGGAAGCCAACTTTGCCGATACCATCACCCTGGACGGATCTGTACTCATGGGCAACTCCGGCGGCGGCACCACCACCTATTACGCAGCCTGCTTAGAGCATCGTTTTGCCGGATTCATGCCCTCCTGCGCCGTGTGTACCTACCGGGATTCCATCGTAGCCGTGCATCACTGCCCCTGCAACTATGTGCCTCGCATCGCAGCATATTTTGACATGGGAGACCTGGCACTGCTCATTGCGCCGAAGAAGCTGGTGATCGTCTGCGGCAAGGACGACCCGATCTTCCCCCTCCACGGCGTAAACGAGACCTTCGATATTGTCAAGAAGCTGTACGCCGGTGTGGACGCTGCGGACAACTGCGCACTGGTGGTAGGCTATGCCGGTCACCGGTTCTACGCCAACGAGGCCTGGCCGGTCATGAAGACGCTTTTGGCAAAGTAAAACGCACAACAAAAGAGAGGCACCACACCTCTCTTTTCTGCTGAAATTATTCGAGAATATTGGAAGTGATCTGGTCCACGCCCCAGCCGATCAGTCTGGCAGCATCCTCCGGATTGTCCACCGTCCAGCAGTTGACCTCTACACCGGCTGCATGGCAAGCTGCGATCTTTTCCTCGGTCAGACCGGGAAAGTAGATATCCAGACCCATGCCGGCTTTAGCAAGCTTTTCGATCAGTGCGTCGTCCACCTTGTCGGTCAGGAACTGTACCTTTTGCTCCGGCCGCACTTCCTTCACCAGCTCCAGATTGTGATAGTTGAAGGAGATGAAGCATACATTGTCCAAATACCCATCGAAAATAGCCAAGATCTCCTTGATCTCGTCCAAAGAGAATGCGCTTTTCAGCTCCGGTACGCAGACCTTGCCGTAGTGCTCACAGATCTTCCGGTATTCGGAGGGCAGACACAGCTTCAGCTCCGCCCGGTCGGTCTTGCCGTCCACATCCTTCAGGGTCAGCGCCCGCAGATCGGCCAGTGTGGATTTTTCCATTTCCAGATCCACCTCGCAGATCCGACCGGAGCGTCCGTCGTGGTTGCAGATGTACTGCCCATCGATGGTGTGGTAAATGTCGGTCTCCACGCCCCAGTGGGAACGGTTACCGGCGGCGATAAAGGCAGCGGCGGTGTTTTCGGTCTCCAGCCCGCTGACCCCACGGTGTGCAACCATTTTGGTGTTGCCATGGTCTGCGATCTTGATCGTATCTTTCATATGTATTCCTCCTCTGGATCATGTGTTTTTCATGATCCCTGTGATGTCAGAAAATGAAATGGGGTGTGCTACTCTGTATTGTACCACATTTTGAGCGCATTTCCAATAGGTTTTTGGAAAATTTACGGAAAAAGTACAAAATAACGCTTGCAATCGAGAGGAAGATGTGCTATACTACCCAAAAAGAGATGATACGCCCGAAAATGCGAAAGGAGCAACCTATGGAATTTTTCTGTGGCACAGGCTATACACGACCGGTGCGTCTGTCGGAGGAGACCAGAGCCTTTGCCTGGCGTTCCCTGCACGGCACCTATGGCGAGGATGCCATGACCCATCCGGACATCCCCATGGACCATATACACGGCTTTCGAGAATTGGATGCCGATGAACAATATTCCCTCTGCATCGATGCCATCGCCCGCCAGGCACCACTGCGGCTGATCGACGGAGAAAAGCTGTGCGGTGCTGCCACCTTGGGTAGAGCCATCGCACACCAGATCCCCGTTACCTACGGCGGAGAGATGGTCATGCCTTCCGTGAGCCACTTGACGCTGGATTTTGCCACGGTGCTGCGGATCGGTCTGAACGGCATCCAGAAGCAGGTGGAGCAGACTTGTCCCTATCCCTTGCGGAAATACCTGCTGCGCACCCTCCACGCCTTCCGCATCTGGCACAATCGCTACCGCATCGCCGAACAGGACCACGACCCCGCACTGGCGAAAATGCTGCTGCACGTCCCCTTTGGCGTACCTACGTCCTTCCACGAAGCGGTGCTGAGCCTGTGGTTCACCTTTGCCTTTGTGCGGCTGTGCGGCAACTGGCCCGGTATCGGTCGGATCGACCAAATGTTAGAACCGTTCTTGCAGGCTGATTTGGCAAATGGCAAGCTCACGTTGGACGAAGCACGGGAGATCCTGGCGCACTTTTTCATCAAAGGCTGCGAATGGATCCGAAAAGATCCCCCCATCACCACCGGTGACGCACAGCATTACCAAAATCTGGTGCTGGCCGGTACCGACGAAAACGGCGTGGATGTGACGGGAGACGTGACCTACCTGATCCTGGACGTGATCGAGGAGCTGCCCATCGGCGATTTCCCCATTACGGTACGACTCCACGAGAAAAGCGACCCTACGCTGATCCGGCGGGTGGCAGAGGTGATTCGGTATGGCGGCGGCGTGCTGGCTGTCTACAACGAACCGCTGATCCTCCGTGCCCTGACCTCTGTTGGCTATGATCCCAAAGAAGCCCGAAACTTTGCCAACGATGGCTGCTGGGAGGTGCAGATCCCCGGTAAGACCGACTTCATCTACCTCCCCTTCGATGGCTACACCATGCTCATGCGAGACGTGCTGGGATTGGGTGGCGAACACCGGAACTTTGAGAGCTGGGATGCCATTGTGGGTGCGTATCTCGAAAGACTCCGCCAGCACGTGGACGGTACTTTTGCGGCACTGTGCAATGGTATGCTGACCAAAGATGAAAACGGTGCCTGGCAGTGGAAACGCTACGGTGGCCCCACCCACGTGATCTCCTTGCTGGAGGACGGCTGTATCGAGAGCGGCAGAGAATACTACCACGGCGGTGCGAAATATGTGGTACGCTCTCCCCATATCGGCGGTGCACCCGATGCCGGCAACAGCCTGTACGCCATCCGCAAGCTGGTGTATGAGGACCACCTTGTGACTCTGCCGGAGCTGCTGGACATTCTGGAAAACGACTGGGAGGGCAACGAACCGCTGCGGCAGATCGCTATGAACCGATATACCTATTACGGAAACAACAACGCCGAAGCCGATGCCGTGACCGCCACGATCTTAGACAGCTTTGCCGACATGGTGCTGGCCCACGCCACCGAAACGCCACTGCTGTATATCCCCGGCGTGTCCACCTTTGGCAGACAGATCGATTGGTTGGAACAGCGCACGGCCGCTCCCTTTGGTGCCAAGAAAAACACGATTTTGGCAGGGAACTGCTCCCCCACACCCGGCACCGATGTGGAAGGCGCTACCGCTATCATCCGCTCCTATTGCAGTGCCAACATGGAAAAGCAGGTCAACGGCGCTGCTTTGGACATCAAGCTGCATCCCACCGCCGTGCAAGGGGAAAACGGTCTGACGGCACTGGAAGCCCTGCTGACCAGCTTTGTGGAATTGGGCGGCTATTTCATGCAGGTGGACGTGATCGACGCAGCGGTGCTCCGTGAGGCACAGAAGAATCCCGAGGCATATAAGACCCTGTCGGTGCGTGTGTCCGGCTGGAATGCCCGGTTCATCACCTTGCAGCCATCCTGGCAGGAGATGATCATCCAGCGCACCGCCACCGGTATATGAGTCAACGCTGATACAGGTTGATATGGGCTCGTTCACAAAAAATTTCCGAATTTCCCGCAGGACATTTGTTCATACCCCCTTGCAATTTTCGGAAAAATGGTGTATACTATATATGTTTCCGATTTGTAGGACAGTCTCATAGGAGGTATGCTATGGCACAAGAGAAAAAAGGGCATAAAGTGATCGCCGTGAACCGCAAGGCCAGACACGACTATTTTGTGGACGAGACCTACGAAGCCGGCATCGAACTCTATGGGACGGAAGTCAAAAGCATCCGAGCCGGGCAGGTGAACCTGAAGGATTCCTATTGCAAAGTGGAAAACGGAGAGCTGCTTGCCATCGGTGTGCGGATCAGTCCCTATGAAAAGGGAAACATCTTCAACCGAGATCCCATGCGGGAAAAACGGCTGTTGATGCACAAAAAAGAGATCCTGAAGCTGCAGCAATATACCCAGCGGGACAGCTACACCCTGGTGCCGCTATCCCTGTATTTCTCCGGCGCACACGTGAAAATGGAAGTGGGTCTGTGCAAGGGTAAAAAGCTGTGGGATAAGCGTGAGTCCGATGCCAAGGCAGAAGCCGGACGAGAGATCGCCCGATACGCCAAAATGGAAAGACGCCGTGAGGATTAAGGTATGGAACAGATCGCGAAGAACGATACACCGGAGAAGGAACCGTTTCGGTTGCCTGCCGGAAACTACAGCGGTGCCAAGTTTGAGGATGTGAACCTGTCCGGTGCAGATTTCTCCAACGTAAGTCTGCAAAACGCCAAGTTTGACAATGTCAATTTGGCAAACGCCGCCTTCACCGACATCAATCTGTCCGGTTCCACCTACGCCGGGGTCTATATGGCCGGTGTGCATTTTGGTGCAGAGGATGCCAAGGATACCTGTGTAGAGATGGACGGGGCTGTGCTGACCGAGGTGAGCCTGCAGAATGCCGTGTTGCGTCGGTGTCATTTGCAAAACGTAAATTTGGAAGGCTGTGATCTCGAAGGTCTGACCATCGATGGCATACCAGCCAAAGAATATTTCACAAAATAAACTGCATACAACCGGTGCTTGTCATCGGTTCTCCATGGGGACGTAAAGGTTTCGACGGGGATCTTGCAGTACGATAAGCGGGTAGAGTAGGAGCACTCTTCAAAACTCCAACCTAAACAATAAACGCTAACGATAACGTAGCACTGGCAGCCTAAGGGCTGTCTGTCCGTCGGGGGAGCGCTGCGGCCCTCGAGTGTCCCGAACGGGAAGTCGCGCCCATTGCGCACTGGCATCATGTAGCAGCGTCCGTGAACGGTGATTTCGCTTTTGTAACCGTCATGCACCAAAGAGCTACCAAAGTAAGAGCCTGACGGCTGGCGCTTGCTGCGGGAAATTTCGTAGACCGTCTGCACCCGGAGAAAGTTGTATGAATGGGTTTTCGGACAGGGGTTCGACTCCCCTCGTCTCCATCTATGACCGGACACCAGTTTGGATACAAGACGTATCGAAGCGGGTGTCCGGTTTTTTCTTGCAAAAGCCCCTGTTTATCAATACTTTTTAACAAAAACAGGCTCTATGACAGCTCGAAAATGACTGCCATAGAAGCCTGTTTACATTTTTGTAGGAATACGGTTGAACGAGATGCTCGTAAAGAGGTACCTCTTTTCATTCCTTAGGTAGTTTTCTTACCACTCACAGTTTCAAAGTGGTACTTTACGATCCCTAAGTCCAGCTTTGTGTAGAAGCCACTGCCACAACTTGCCTTCACCGTTCCGTCTGCCTGCCATTCAAATCGGAACTTCTGCTGATTCATGGCGGTAGGCGCAAGCAGAGCAGCGTTCATGCCGTTGAGAAACCATTCCGGCATTTGATCGGAGTAATTGCAGAGCTCATGCAAGGGCTTGTTTTGGTGCGGAGTGCCTTGTGTCGCACCATAGCCGACCGAGATCAGACAGACCTGCTTTTCGCCTTTGTCGATGACTGCCTTGCTTCTGCCGTGGGTCATTGCCACCCAGCAGGTGTTGAGCCCCAACTCCTGTGCTTTCAAGACCAGCGCTTCGCCGTAGTAACCCAGTTTTTCCTCCAAATTTGCTGATTTTCTGCCGACCAGGGCGATATAGTTGCGAACGCCGGAGAATTTCCCATAGTGCGCCATGAAAGAATCGAAGCACTTTGGATCCTCATAAATCATTTGTATATGTAGATCCGCTTCTTCGTTGATTTTACGGATCAGATCATCCAAAACGGAACGCTTTTCCGATTCAATAGGCTGATCGGTATATTGGCGAACACTGTGCCGCTGTTTCATAATTTCTATCATATTTGTACCTCTGCATTTCCCCATTTTCATCATTTCAAGAATGAGATACTGCCTTGTTTCATCGCCGATGGCGGTCAATATGTTAGAACAGGACGCAAATTATTCTGCAATATACGGTTCCGCAACTGTCAGCTTGTCCAGCTCCCCACGGATCAAATGCACATAATCCGGCGACAGGATCTGCCGATGGTCGTCGTCTACGATGCTGAATCGGTTGCCGTCATAGGGTGTGCTGAGATAATTCCAAATGCTGTAGGGGATCTCGTGCTTCTGGCAGAAGGCGATCACATCCCGGCACCAGGCAATGCGATAGGGCAGGGGACAATGGCGGATCGTGCCGAATTCTCCGTTGTACAGGATCTTGTCCGGATGCGCCTGTACCCAATTGGCCGCCGGCTGCAGCTGCTTCCAAAGCCATTCTCTGTCCATGCACTCGAATTTGCCATAGTCACCTACGTCCCAGCCACAGAACCGGCGGAAATCCCGGTACCGCTCCATACTGCCCGGATATGGCATTTCCCGGTTGTAGATGTGCTGCATGCCCTGCAAAAGCCCCCGTTGGTGGGTAAATTCATGGGGCGTGTAGAAGTGGAAGGTGTACACCACGTTCTCGTCATCCCAGGTGTGTAGCTTGTGCAGTGCGCCAACAGAATTGTATTCCGCACCACCCATGACGATGATCCGATCCCGATTCTTCGCCCGGATGGCAGACAGCGTTTCGTCTGCAAGGGAATTCCATTCGTCGTAGTCATTGCTGGGCAGCTCGTTCAGCAGCTCAAATGACACGTTTTCCCGATCGTGGAACCGCTCCTCCATCATAAGCCACATGGCCTTGAACCGTTCCCGTCTCTCCGGATTGACGCAAAGATCCCGCTCGTCGCCGCAGTCGCAATAGGCCCCGATGGCATGGTGGCAGTTCAGCAGCACATGCAGTCCCGCCGCCGTACACCAATCGAAAAATTCCTCCATCTTGCAAAGGATCTCCTCCCGATACCGGAAGGGCTTGTCAAATTCCTCGACTACGATCTGGTCAAAGGGGAAGCGAATGTGGTCTGCGCCAAAGGAAGCAATGTTCTCCACATCCCATTTGGTGATATACGAGTCAAAATGCTCCATGTCCCCTTGGGAGATCACCATCCGCTTCGATTTTTCGATAATCGCCAACCGCTTGTAGTTGGTCAGCCAGCCACCGATCCCGACCCCATGGGTAAAGCCTGTAAATGTTTTCATACTAAATCCTTTCTGTATAGCAGCACTGTGTAGCGATGCCCGATCCGATCACGGAATATCTGCCACAGCCGTCATCATTTTGTCGATATATTCTGCCAGCTTCTTTTCCTTTGCCGTACAGGTGGAGACGATGATCGAAGGATCCTTCTTCTGCCACAGTACCTCTAAAATTTCCGGCGTGATCACGGAATCATAGAGGATGTTCGTGCCAAAATCAAAGGTCGTGCTGGCGTAAATGATGTCCAGCATGGCGGCAGATTCCTCGTCACGAGCCGTCTTGGATTTCAGCGCCACCTCCTTGTACAGCGGCAGCAGATCGTAATACCCGGCAAAGCTCATGGCCTCCAAAAGAATGCCGAGGTTTTCGCCCACTTCACCGTTAGGCTCCATCGTTTTGGGCAGCATCAGCACATGCCCGCCCCAGGAAGGCGAATAATACTGCTCCTGCGCTTCGTTCAATTTCGGCATAGGCAGGATCCCCAGATCGTCCTCCATTTCCCGGAGCTTGTAGATGTCGTGGGGCACCCCTTGCGTGAACAGCGTATGACCACCGGAGAACAGGTCGGCGGGCGCAAAGCCGTGGCTGGTGGTGTCTTCGTTGTAATAATATCCCTCTCCCGTCTTCATGATGTCCATGAGCTTCTGCACCAGATTCAGCGTGTTCTCATCGGTGTGCATCGTGAATACCGGCAGACCGGCGGCATCGTTGGTGGTAAAATGATACCCGGAGGCCCCCAGGAAGGAGGCGATATAGCCCTTGAAGCCACGTCCCATATTCAGCCCATACAGATCCGCAGCGGTCCAGGCACCATCTCCATCCAGATCCGCCCCCACAGAGGTCGCATACCGCAGCCAGGTGTCCAGCGTCCAGGTGTTGTTTTCGACCTGCTCATACAGGCTCTCTCCCGTGAAATGATCGGCAAAAATGCGCTTGTTGAACACCATACACACCGCCCGGCTGACAACGGACAACGATACATTCCCCGCCAGCGCCGTCTGCTTGCCATCGATCTCGAATATGGACGTTGCTCCCGGATTCCAATGGCTCTCGGTATATTGCAGATACGGAATATCGTTCCACGACACCACATAAGGCAGCATGCCGCCATAGCCACTTTCCGCTGCAAAGACCGCTTGATATGCCGTATCTCCCGCACTCACCATGGTTTTGGTCAGGTTGACGATGTCCCCACGACCAGCTTCTTCCTGAGACATAGTGGCGTTGAAGCGTTCTTCGATCGTTTTTTGCCGGTTGTACAGCCCATCGTTGACTACCTCACCATCCAGCTCCTCTGCCAGCACACGCACATCTGCCCATGACAGCGAATCTCCGGCTGTGTTCAGCATATGCAGTTCTGCACCGTCCATATCCTTCTCCGGCAAATTGTCCGTCAGCTCCGTTTCCACGGGATCCGGCGTGGTGGTGTCGCTTGTGGCAGTTGTTTCCACGGGAGCCGGTTCTTTTGCACAGCCGGGAAGCGTACACAGCAGAGCCAGCAGCAGTGCGATTTGTCTTTTTCTCATAGGTATCGGTATCCTTTCTATCACGATTCAAGTCCATAGTCAACGTCTGTAGACCACATCGAAAAGCAATTTTCATAAATGCCATTTTATTATAGACAAATCTCGGCAAATATGCTATAATAAATCTACAGAAAAATAGGACAAATCTACACATTGCCGCGAAACAGGCAGAAAAGAGGATACAATGGATGCAGCATTTCGCAAACAGCACCCGGATGGCTTTGGTAAGGATCGATATTCGTGTATGCGACAAAGGGGAGAATCTGCCACGGCACCACACTATCACGACTGCGTAGAACTGATCTACATGGAAAAGGGAAGCATGCGTGTGTTCTACAGCGGTAGCTGGATCGATGTGACCGCCGGGGAGATGATCCTGTTTCCGCCCGGCCGGATCCATTACACCGACTGTCAGGACAGAGCGGCAGAAAAGCTGGTGGTTGGCTTTGAAAATTCCGTCATCACCCCATCGGATGGTTCCGTCAACGTGCAGCAATACCAGATCCCATTTTATAGCAGTACACTGGACGACTATATCCATTTTGATGCCCGAGAAACCGAAAAAATCGGCTGTCCGGCACTGCTTACGGCGTTCGAAGATTGTCTCGTCCGACGAGAGACGGCCTATGAGCTGTATGCCCACGGCCTGCTGCTGCTTCTGTACACCCGGCTGTATCGCAGCTGGCAGGAACGAGGACTGGAGGTATTGTCCGAGGAGCGGCATCCGTTGCTATGGGAGATCCTACAGCAGATACAAACCCTGTACGCCATGCCCCTATCCCCCTATGCGATCGCCGATCAAATGCACATCAGCTACTCCTGGCTCAATACCATCCTGCACCGCTCCCTGCACATGAGCTTTCACACCTACCTGAATGAGGTACGACTGCGAGAGGCGGAAAGACGACTGCTCACCACCACCCATACCGTCACGGAGATCGCTCAGCAGACCGGCTTTGGCGACAGCAGCTATTTCATTCGCCAATTTCGCAAAACATACGGCTGCACGCCCCTGCAATACCGCCGCCGTTCCTGTAGAGCATCCGAACCGTGTAGTATATAGCGTTCCCGCCAAAAACTATCTCTTGCTTTTCCCAGCGCTTTGTGGTATACTGTGTATATCCAATCCATAGAAAGGATCCCGCCATGCCAAAACTGTTCCAGATCCACCCCAGTGATACCGTTGCCGTGGCCATTTCTCCCATAGCTGTAGGCGAAACGCTGCCCATTGGGGATACGTATGTCACAGCCATCGATCCGATCCCCGCAGGACATAAGATCGCAGTGCGGCCGATCCCGTGCGGCGAGCAGATCTACAAATATGCCGCCCCCATCGGACGAGCGACCACCGATATTCCCGCCGGCAGCCACGTCCACTCCCACAACTTAGCCTCCGACCTGACAGGTCCCATGTCCTATACCTACACGCCCCACTTCCACGACCTGCCGCAGACAGAACCAGAGTCCTTTCTCGGCTATCGTCGTGCCGATGGTCGTGTGGGCATTCGCAACGAGGTGTGGATCCTGCCCACCGTGGGATGCGTGAACAGCGTGGTGCGGGCACTGGAAACGGCAGCGCAGCCCATGAAAACGCCCCACATCGATGCCATTGCCGCCTTCTGCCACCCCTATGGCTGTTCCCAGCTGGGCGAAGACCAGACACGAACCCTGGCGTTTCTCTCCGGCATGCTCCGACATCCCCATGCGGCGGCCGTGCTGGTGGTGGGACTTGGCTGTGAGAATGGCCATATCGGGGAGCTGCAAAAGGTCCTAGGCACATGGGATCCCAGGCGGGTGCGGTTTTTGGCGACCCAGGACGTGGAAGACGAGATCGAAGCGGGTCTGGCGATTTTGACCGAACTTTGTGCCATTGCCGATGCCGACAAACGCACCCCTTGCACCACGGCAGATCTGGTGATCGGACTCAAGTGTGGCGGCTCCGACGGCTTTTCCGGGATCACCGCCAATCCACTGCTGGGCAAAGTGACCGATACCCTCATGGCAGCCGGCGGCAGTGCGATCCTGACTGAGGTGCCGGAAATGTTTGGTGCAGAGACCTTGCTCATGGAACGCTGTCGCACCGAAGCACAGTTCCACGCCACCGTGTCCCTGATCAATGATTGTAAACGCTATTTCCAACGATACGGCGAACCCATCGACGAAAATCCTTCCCCCGGCAATAAAGCGGGCGGTATCACCACCTTGGCAGAAAAATCCTTAGGCTGCACGCAAAAGGGCGGCACAGCTCCTGTGGAAGACGTACTGCGCTATGGCGAGCCCATCCGCAAAAAAGGCTTGTCTCTGCTGGAATCCCCCGGCAACGATCTGGTAGCCGCCGATGCGCTTGCCGCATCCGGTGCCAACATCGTGCTGTTTACCACCGGCCGTGGCACCCCCTTTGGCTGTCCGGTGCCCACCATGAAGATTTCGTCGAATACTGCGTTATATATCCGCAAGCCCACCTGGATCGATTTTGACGCAGGCCCACTGCTCACCGGCACATCCATGGAGACCCTGTGTGCAGACCTGTGGCAGGAGATTCTGTCCATCGCCGCCGGAGACAAGCATACCTATTCGGAAGCCATGGACAGACACGACTTAGCGATCTTCAAGGACGGCGTGACCCTGTAGCAAGAAAGGAAGGTACATAGGATGATCACAGCATTGCCCCGCCTGCAAAACGGCACCGTACCCGGTATCCATACTACCACCGCCCCAATCCGCATCGTCCAGTTCGGCGAAGGAAATTTTCTCCGTGCTTTCGTGGAGCCCATGGTGGACATTCTCAACGAACGAACCGATTTCCATGGTGCCATCGCCATCATCAAACCCAGAAGCGGCGGTACCTTGCCCGCATATCGGGAGCAGGATAACCTGTACACCGTGGTGCTGCGTGGACGGGAGCAGGGCAGGGTGGTGGATACCCACAGGATCATTACATCTATACAAACAATATTGGACGGCGAAGCACCCTGGTCGGCCTACGAAAACGTAGCAAAGTGTCCTACCCTTAGATACATCGTCTCCAACACCACCGAAGCGGGGATCACCCTGCTACCGAACGACGATCCTGCCACTATTCCCGCCTCCTTCCCCGGCAAGCTGACCAAATTTCTGTACGCCCGGTATCAAGCATTCGCCGGGGATCCGGACAAAGGCGTGATCGTGCTGCCCTGTGAGCTGATCGAAAACAACGGCGGCAAGCTGCGGGAATGCGTCCTGCAAATGGCAAAGCTCTGGTGCTTACCGGATGCCTTTACCACATGGCTGTCGGACCATTGCATTTTCCTGAATACATTGGTAGACCGCATCGTCACCGGTTTTCCTGCCAAAGAAGCAGAAACCTTGTGGCATTCTCTCGGCTATCGGGATACTTTGCTGGTCGCCGGGGAACCCTATGGTATGTGGGTCATCGAAGGCCCACCGGAACTTAAACAGGAGCTGCCCTTCACCCAGGCCGACCTGCCCGTGATCTACACCCAGGATCTGCGGCCGTATCGGGAGCAAAAGGTGCGGGTGCTGAATGGTGCCCATACGGCAACGGTGCTGATCGGCTGGCTGTGCGGCAAACAGATCGTACGAGACCTGTTGGAGGATCCCGTCACCGATACCTTTCTACGGGAGACTGTGCTTGCGGAGATCGTGCCCCAGGTGCCGCTGGATCGAGCCGATGTATTGACCTTTGCGAACGCTGTATTCGACCGCTTTGCCAATCCCTTCCTCGACCACCGACTGCTGGACATCTCCCTGAACTCCGTCTCCAAATGGCGTACCCGTGTCCTGCCGACCCTGCGAGATCACTACGCCAAGAACGGTTGCTTACCCAAGCACCTGACCTTCTCCTTCGCCGCACTGCTGGCCTTCTATACCGGTGCCGATCTGCGTCCGGACGGCCTGCACACGACCCGTGGGGATGGAGAAGCATACATCGTTCATGACGATCCACAGGTGCTGGCGTTCTTTGCCGATTCCAGCAACAGACCCGTGGAGACCTACGTGGAGGCAGCCTGTGCCCAAGAGAATTTCTGGGGCGAAGACCTGCGGCAATATTCCGGTTTTGTGGCGTGCGTTACAAAATATCTGGATGCGATCCGCAAGGATCCCATCACAGCTATACAAAATATAATTTAGTTATAATAGAAAGGAAACAAACACTATGTCTATCCTGCATTTGAACGCAGACAACTTTACCGAATCCATCAAAACGGACAAAACCGTCCTGATCGATTTTTGGGCACCCTGGTGTGGCCCTTGCCGTATGCTGGGTCCCATCCTCGAGGAAGTGGCAGAAGAAAACCCGGAGCTGGTGGTAGCCAAGGTCAACGTGGATGAAGAAGCCGACCTGGCCCAGGCCTTTGGGGTGACGAGCATCCCGCTGCTGGTGGTGATGAAGGACGGCAAGCCCGTAAACCAGTCCGTAGGTCTGATCCCCAAGGAAAAGGTTTTGGAACTGGTCAAGTAAAACAAATAGGTACAAAAAATCCCCCGATCTGCTATAGGTCAGGGGATTTTGTTTTGGCATTATATTTCTTGCGGCGGCATTTTTTCAGCCGGGAATGGCATGGAGAAGGTCAAACGCCCGGTCACATGGCGCACTTCGTACCAGGTCAGATCCCCGTCGGTGACATATTCGCCCTCGAAGGGTTCTGTGACAAAGTAGAAATCTCGGTGGGAGTTGCGCAGGATCTGGAGATCCTCTTTGCAGTAGTCCTCACCAAAGAAGCGCACGGTGGCATCCTGCAATCCCTCCACCTCGATCCGACGGCGATATTGCCCACTGACCGGCGGGATCTCCATACAGCCGACCACACCGTCCTGCTGCTCCACAAACACCCGGCACTCCCGATGCTCTGCTTTGGGAAAATGGTAGGTGGCAAACCCGTTTTCCAAGATCGTCTCATAGCCATCCAACACCGGCGCACCCCAAGGAAAGTGCAAACGGGTCTTTACAGTAGTAGAAGGCGAGTACACGGAGAACACAAATCCGTTGTCGTGCCGATGGGTCATGAGCACCGGCGGCTTGACACCGTCCCGCTTGTTTAGCCGCACCTGGATCCCCAACCTGTCCAGCGCCAGCCGCAGGAAGCTCTCCCCAATGGGAGCCGGCCCCACGTTGTACGCCTTAGACACAACGCCCCGTAGCCAAATGGCATTTTGCACCTGTGCTGCAACGCATCGTTCCCCCGCCACAGCCCACGCCGTGTCTCCAGCAGCAACCGCAGTCAGCCCACCACCGGATAGGATCGGATCCACCCGCATGGAGCCACGCTCCTGTCCATCGACCGACAGCGGCAGCGTACCATCCACAGCATCTGTGTGGGACAGGTGGAAATACTCCAAAAATGCATCCGCAGCATGGAGCGTGCTTCCATAAAAGATCACCCGCCCGCCAGCCTTTGCATAGGCTAAGATCTTCTCCCCATAGGCAGAATCCCCATGGGGCACCGGTGCGACCAGGATGCTGTTCCGGTACAGCGTGCTCTCATGGCGGCAGAAGTTGTCCGTGGAGACCACCGTGGTGATGGGACAAGCATCGTTGATGGCGCCCCGGATGAACCAGTCCCCGGCATACATATCCGCCAGCTCTTCGCCGGTTTCTGCACGGTTGTATTCGTCAAAGGGATAGACCCACACCACAAGCGACACCCGATCCGGCGCATCCTTCAAGGCTTTACGCAGATGGGGTATCGGTTCGTTTATGCAGTCCTGGGGCATCTCCCCAAAGCAGTTGTCGATGGACAATAGGCTGAGATGTGTCGGCGGCTCGATCTGTCCCAGTCCATCCAAACGAGCCACGCTGAGGGGCAGATAAATATCGTGTGGCTGGCTGTTGTACCGATCGTACCAAGGCGAATTGGCCCACCAAATATCGTGGATGTAGAACCGGAACAAATACGGATGACGGATATTTTCCGTGTCGTGAGGCAGCCCGGCGATCCGGGACATGTACCCCATCAGCTCCAGCCCAAAGTCACCGTTCAGCGCAGCCCAAGGGGAATTCGGCGGCGGCAGCAAATCGTAGTCCCCTTCATAAATGGTGCGCAGCGGTACGCCGTCGGTGGCAAAATCGATGCCCATGGACATATTGGTACCACGGGTCTCAATGGGATAATCGGGACATTCCCGCCGAAAATCCTGCCAGAACTGCACTACATCCTGCCGTACGCCGGCCAGTTCTTCCTCATGGAACCGCTTGCCATCGAAGATCGCCCCCAGTGCCGACCAGGTCTCCCGACCAAAGCCCAGCCCATTGGAGAGCCAGATATAATCAAACCCCATATCATGCAAGAAGCAGTTGGTCTGTGCACCAAAGAACGTGCCAAAGGGAAGACCTTCCGGGATCCCCTGGGGGTATGCGGCATAGTGGGTGTCGTCGCTGTGGAGCCGTGCATAGGAGCAGACCATGGTGGCTTTCCCCATATCGTTGCCCATGCAGATCTCATTGTGCCGTTCATACTTAAAGGAAGACTTCGCAAACTCCGGCCCCGGATCAAAGGTAGTGCCCACCCGAATGGTCTTGTCCGCACCCAATACCTCCTTGCCGATCCGTTTCAGCGCAGCCACAACGTTCCGCAGGATCCGATAGGTCATGACCGGCGGATCTTCCATATAATAGTAGCAGCGGGAGTGGAGCCCCAGTCCGTCCGGGTCAATGGCAGAATGGTTGGCTTCTCGATTGTTGGCACCACCGATGTACATGGCCCAGGAAAACGCTTCGTCCAACTCTCCCCGGTAATCCAACAGCTCACTGCCATCCGCAGACCAAAGCAACACCGATACGCAGGGTACATCGTGTACCAACGGCCGCCAATCGATGAACACCTGTCGGCAGATCTTTTCGATATAGGCCGGATCCGTCTGCCGAAAGGGCTTCAGGCTCATTTCCAGTGTAATATTCTGTAGCATACAAACATTCCTCGTTTCTTTTTTCCCCACACATGGGTAAAACTCCACGGATTTTATAGGTGTATTGTAGCATATATAGTGGATTTTGTCAATACAGGACCGGGATTTCCCAAAAAGAAAAACGACTCTGCTCCCGCAAAAGAAGCAAAGTCGTTTTGTATGATAGCAAGTTCAGCTTATTCCAGTTCAAAAGCACCGGTATACAGCTGGTAGTAGGTGCCACGTTCTTCGATCAACTTGTCGTGGTTGCCCCGCTCGATGATCCGTCCATGATCCAGTACCATGATCACATCGGAGTCCATGACGGTGGACAGCCGGTGTGCGATCACGAATACGGTACGGCCTTCCATCAGCTTGTCCATACCCCGCTGCACAATGGCCTCGGTTCTGGTGTCGATAGAGGAAGTAGCTTCGTCCATGATCATGACCGGCGGGTCGGCAACGGCTGCACGGGCAATGGCAATAAGCTGCCGCTGTCCCTGAGACAGGTTGGAACCGTTGTTGTTCAGCTGGGTCTGGTAGCCAGCCGGCAGACGGGTGATGAAGTCATCGGCACCGGCCAGCTTGGCAGCAGCGATACATTCGTCGTCCGTGGCATCCAGCCGACCATAGCGGATGTTGTCCATGACCGTGCCGGTGAACAGGTTGGTCTCCTGCAAAACGATACCCAAAGAACGGCGCAGGTCAGACTTTTTGATCTTGTTGATGTTGATCCCATCGTACCGGATCTTCCCGTCCGCAATGTCGTAGAACCGGTTGATCAGGTTGGTGATGGTGGTCTTCCCGGCACCGGTAGCCCCAACGAACGCCACCTTCTGCCCCGGCTCCGCATAGACCGATACATCGTGCAGAACGGTCTTGCCTTCCTCGTAGCCGAAGTCCACCTCGGTCAGGCGCACGTCCCCCTTCAGCTCGGTGTAGGTGATGGTACCATCGTCGTGGTGCGGATGCTTCCAAGCCCACTTGCCGGTACGTTCGGTGGTCTCGGTGATGTTGCCATCTGCGTCGATCTTGGCATTCACCAGGGTCACATATCCGTCGTCGGTCTCCGGTTCAGCATCCATCAGGGAGAATACACGCTCTGCACCGGCACAACCCATGACGATGGCGTTGATCTGCTGGGAAAGCTGGTTCACGTTACCGGTGAACTGTCTTGCCATGTTCAGGAAGGGAACCACGATGCTGATACCCAGCGCCTTCCCGGACAGAGACAGGTTGGGAACCTCCAGCAGCAGTAGTACGCCGCCAAACAGTGCCAGAGAAACATACAGAATGTTACCAATGTTGGAGATGATGGGCCCTAACATATTGGCATAGGCGTGTGCCTTGTAGGCATCCTCGTACAGTGCATCGTTGATCTTCTCGAATTCCTCGATACTCTTGTCCTCATGGTTGAAGACCTTGACCACACGCTGCCCGTTCATCATTTCCTGAATGTAGCCTTCCGTCAGCCCCAATGCCTTCTGGTTGCGGACGAAATACTTGGCAGACCCGCCGCCCAGCTTTTTAGAAACAAATACCATAGCGACCACGCCCAAGCAGAGCAGCAGCGTCATCCACACGCTGAAATACAGCATACAGCAGAACACCGTAATGACCACGCAGCCGGCCTGCAATAGAGAAGGCAAAGCCTGCGAAACCAGCTGCCGCAGGGTGTCAATGTCGTTGGTGTAGTAGGACATGATGTCCCCGTGCTTGTGGGTGTCAAAGAACTTGATGGGCAGATCCTGCATCTTGTCGAACATCTCACAGCGGAGCTTATTGAGGAATCCCTGTGTCAGGTATGCCATGAGCTGGGTCTGCACCGTGGTGGCTGCCAGAGAAACCACATACAGGCAGGCCAATACGATAATGTATGGAACGATCTCTTCCTTTGCCGCAGCCCAGTCACCGGAGAGATACCATTTCTCGATCCCGGCAATGACGTTCTGCTGGAAAAGGGAAGGGATGGAAGAGACAACGGCGGCAAAGAGGATGCAGAAAATGGTGGTGGGAACAAGGACAGGGTAGTAGGCAAAGAGCTTTTTCAGCACTCTGCCGAGGGTGGAAAAATTGATCTTCCGGGTACCGGGCTTGGTGACCGGCTTTTCCTGCTTAGTCACGATCGTCACCTCCATTTGTTTGTTGTTCATATACTTCGCGATAGATATCACTGGTCTGGAGCAGCTTGTCGTGGGTACCTCTTGCCACGATCTTACCGTTGTCCATGACCAGGATCATGTCGGCATCCTGTACCGAAGCCACACGCTGGGCAATGATGATCTTGGTGGTCTCCGGGATAAAGGACTTGAACCCGGCCCGGATGAACGCATCGGTCTTCATATCCACAGCCGAGGTGGAGTCGTCCAGGATCAGGATCTTCGGCTTCTTCAGCAGAGCACGGGCAATACAGATACGCTGCTTCTGCCCACCGGATACGTTGGTACCGCCCTGTTCGATCCAGGTGTCGTAGCCGTCCGGGAAGGAGCGGATGAACTCATCGGCCTGGGCCAGCTTGCAGGCTTCCACCAATTCCGCATCGGTGGCGTTTTCGTTGCCCCAACGGAGATTTTCCTTGATGGTACCGGAGAACAGCAGGTTCTTTTGCAGTACAACGGCAACAGAATCCCGCAGTACCGTCAGATCATACTCCCGCACGTCCCGACCGCCCACCTGTACAGACCCGTTGGTCACATCGTACAAACGAGAGATCAGCTGGATCAGCGTGGACTTAGAGGAACCGGTACCGCCCAGGATCCCCACGGTCATACCGGAACGGATCTGCAAGTCGATGTCGGACAGGGCATATTTCTGCGCTTCCTTGGAATACTTGAAGCTTACGTTCTGGAATTCCACAGACCCATCCCGCACCTCGGTCACAGCGTTTGCCGGAGAAACCAGCGCCGGTTCTTCCACCAGCACCTCATAGATACGCTTCATGGATTCGGAGGACATGGTCAGGATCACGTAGATCATGGACAGCATGTTCAGGGCCATCAGGATCTGCATACCGTAGGTCAGCATAGCGGAGATCTGTCCCACGTCGATGGTGGTACCCTGGTTGGTGATGATCAGCTTGGAGCCGATATACAGAATGAACACCATGTTGATGTTCATGCAGATCTGCATCAAGGGAGAGTTCAGTGCCACGATCCGTTCCGCCTTGGTGAAGTCCTGGCAGATGTCGTTGGCAGCCGCATTGAACTTTTTCTTCTCGTAGTCTTCTCTGGAAAAGCCCTTGACCACTCGCATACCACGCACGTTTTCTTCAATGGATTCATTCAGGTTGTCGTATTTGTGGAACACGGCACGGAAGGCAGGCATCGCCTTTTTGGAGACCGTGAGCAGCCCGAAGAGCAGCAGCGGGATCACGATGACAAAGGAGGTAGCCAGCGCACCACCCATGATGTATGCCATAACGATGGAGAAAACGAACATCATCGGAGACCGAACTGCGGTACGGATGATCATCATGTACGCCATCTGTACGTTGGAAACGTCGGTCGTCATACGTGTGACCAGAGAAGAGGAGGAGAACTTGTCGATGTTCTCAAAGGAGAAGCTTTGGATCCGCTTAAAGATATCACTGCGCAGATTCTTGGCAAATCCGGCAGAAGCCTTGGCGCAGGTCCGGGCAGCGATACCGCCGCAACATAGGGAGAGACAGGCCATAAGGACCAGCAGCAGCCCCGTCTTGACGAGTTCATCCATGGCAACACCGCTCTTGATGCGGTTGACGAGCTCGGCAGTGATAAACGGGATGAATACTTCGATGATGGCCTCGCCCATGATAAAGATCAGCGTGAGGATCGTGGGCTTTTTGAACTCTCTCACGCATGATGCAAGCCGTTTTAACATGGTGTTTTCCTTTCTGTTTGGATAGAGTATTTGCTTGTTGGTGCAGGTACTGCAACACAACACTATATTGTACTACAAAACAGAAGGAAAATCAATCCGCAAAGCATAAAGAAATGGGGCCGAAAATCACGCAGTCCTTGCTAAATTTGCCAATAGCAGTTTGCGCGGATATGCGAACGGTTGCGACCGCATTTGTTTCCATGCGACAATGTACACATTTTATTCATATAAGTTGATACTTAGCAAAAAAACAATATCCGTCAAAGAAAATGAGAGAAACCTATTGCAATCGGGAAAAGAATGTGGTATAATGACAAATAGCGATAAGAATATCGATTGTAATTTGTGTATAAAACCGGAGCAAGGCGAAAGGAGCATGAACCTATGCGGAAACAGAAACAGATCGTTACCCTATTATTGGCAGCCCAGCTATTGGCACTTGCCTCCTGCGGCGGTGAGACCGTAGAGACCCAGGGCAGTGTACAGAGCGATACATCCACCCCCACAGTGGGTACAGAAGAAACAGAACCGCAGCCCGACCTGCCGGACGTGACCTTTGGCGGTGCCGAATATACCGTATATCGTTGGTCCAATGCCGATAACGTGGATCTGCACACCCACTTTGAATATGATGCCGAGGAGCTTACCGGCGAACTGCTAAACGATGCGATCTACAACCGGAACCAGGTGATCGAGGAACAATATGATGTGACCATCTCTGTACTGGGTGACTGGGAACCATCGGCACGGCTGAAAACCGATGTGACCGCCGGAGATACGCCGTATCAAGTCATCTCCGACTGGCCGACCCGACTGGCGAACCTTTCTACCCAGGGAATGCTGCGCAATTTCTATGACATTCCCTATGTAGATACCACCAAGCCCTGGTGGGACAAAAACACCGTGGAGGCCTTCACCATTGCCGGAAAGCAATACGTGATCACCGGCGACTACGTGCTGTACGACAAACAGAGGGTATTGGTATTCTTCTTCAACCACACATTATCGGACACCTTAGGGATCCCGGATCCGTATACCACGGTGAACGAAGGCAAATGGACCATGGATCTGCTGAACGAATACGCCGAGCTGGCCAGACAGGACCTGAACGGAGACGGCAAAATGGATCCCAAGGACGACCAATACGGCATGATCAGCGGCTCCAAGACATATATGCCGTATCTGCTGTTCGGTGGTGGCAGCCGCTATTCCGAAGCACAGCCGGATGGTACCTTTGAACTGGTGATCGACGACGAGCATACCATCGACATCATCTCGAAGCTGAACCTGACCTTTGGTACCGATAACACCCACTACCACGAAGACAACAAGGGTGTGCAGGTCACGGAAAAATTTGAATCCGGTACGGGTCTGTTCTACCATGAGGTCTCCCAGGTCACACGACTGCTGGATATGGAGGACGACTACGGGATCCTGCCCCAGCCGAAGTATGACGAAAATCAGGAAAACTATCTTTCCTGCGTACAGTACGAATATTCCGCTGCCATTGGCGTACCGGCTACCATCGATGGAGACGAACTGGAAATGACCGGTGTCCTGCTGGAGGCACTGTCCGCTCTGTCTCATACCACCACATACCCCACATTTATTGAAGACATCCTACAGTCGAAAAATGCACCGGATAAAGAAAGTGCCGATATGCTGCGCCTGATCTATGCCAACCTGACCTATGACCTGTTCGGTGTGTTCCAGTTTGGCAGCATCGATAGTTTGGTCTACAACAACATCTACGACAAAAAAGGCGAAGGCTTTACGTCTACCATTGCTTCCAATAAAGAAAAGATTCTGGCAGCCTACGAAAAAGTCTACGAAGCCTATACCGAGTAAGGTGACACGATGAAAAAGAACCAGAAACAAAGAATGTGCATCCTGTGTCTGCTGATGGCACAGCTTTTGACCCTGGCATCCTGTGGCGGCGGTACAGCGGAGACCACGGCAAACACCACCGATACCACCACCGAATCTGTGGAGACGGCAGAGACCGAGCTTCACAGTGATCTGCCCGCACGGGATTTCGAAGGCGATACCTTCACCGTGTATACCCGTTCCGCACCTGGCTATCCCCAATTCGATGCCTATGAGCTGGTGTCCGAGGAAATGAACGGCGATGTGCTCAACGATGCCATTTACCAGCGCAACGCCACCACAGAGGAAAAATACAACTTCCGGATCGACCAACAGAAGTTTGATGCACCCGGTACCACTGCTATCAAGGCGGTGCAGTCCGGGGACGATAGCGTGGACTATGTGGTGTCCCAGGTCTTTGACGTGAAAGAACGGATCATCGAGGGCGCCTTCTACGACCTGTACGAGGGTGAGTATTTTGGCTTCGATATGCCCTGGTGGCACGATACCATCAACGAAAGCTGCTCGCTGGCAGGAAAGCTGTTTATGACCATGAACGACTATCTTCTGCTCTACAAGCAGCAGACCTATTGCCTGTTCTTCAACAAGACCATGGCAAAGAACTATGCGCTGCGGGACTATTACGAAGCGGTGCTGGATGGCACGTGGACATGGGAAAATATGTATGCCGATATGCAGCAGGTCACCATGGACGTGAACGGCGACGGCACCATGGACCAGTGGGACAGCTACGGCTTCACCTGCCAATACGGGCAAATGCTGGCAGCAGTCATCGGCTGTGACGTGCAGTACAGCGAAAAGGATGCCGGTGACATTCCCCTGCTGAAAGCCGATGCGGAGACCCACATCAATGTGCTGGACAAGGTGGCGTCCATCTTCATCGACAAGACCACCACGCTGCTGGCCAACGACTACAGCAGCTCTGTGACCACCGGCAAATCCATGTGGGACATACCCAGCGATACCTTCTACGATGAACGAGCCCTGTTCTTAGGCGGCGTGGTACGGTATGCACCGTCCATCATCGAAAGCTGTGAGGTGGACTTCGGGATCCTGCCGATGCCTAAATATACGGAAGATCAAAGGAACTACTACAGTTACTCCGAGGTGGGCAACAGCACGGCACTCCTGGTTCCCGTGGTGGCAGACCTGTCGGATGTGAGCTTTGTGATCGAGGCCCTCAGCGAAGAATCCTACCGCACCGTGGTACCGGCGTACTACGAGGTCATGGTCAAGTCCAAGTATTCGCCGGACCCCAATGCATCGGCGGTACTGGATCTGATGTTTGCCAACCACCGGTTCGACACGGCACTACTGTATTCGTGGCTGGACATTGCCGGGATCTACGACACGATCCTGCAAAAGAAAGAGAACACCTTTGCTTCCCAGTACGCTTCCAAATCCGCTGCCGCTCAGGCCACGCTGGACGAATGGATGGCGACTCTCAGCGAGTGATCCGCAGCGAATCAGCAGCCACGAGCCACAGATACCCCTGTGCCCCCCGTGCAAACACGAATAAAATTCCGTTGCTATTGTGGAAAAAATGCCGTACCCCTCTTGCCAAAGCCGGATGGATATGGTATACTGTGTACAAATACTCCATAGGAGGAGAACCATATGAAATTGGCATTACAAATATATACGTTAAGAAACTACTTAGGAAAGGACGACATTGCCGAGACTTTGCAAAAGGTCAAGGAAATGGGCTACACCGGTGTCGAATGGCCGGGGCTCATGGGCTACACGCCGGAGGAATTGGCAGTGCTGACCCATGAGGCCGGTCTGGAGATCTTTTCCGTACATATCAATATCGACGACCTGCTCGCCTGCGATACCAACGTGCTGGATGGCTTTGCTAAGGTGGGCGTACAGTGGCTGCCCATTGGCTGGCTGCCGGAGGAACGGCTGGCCGGCGGTGACAAGTTTGCGGAGACCTGTGACCTGATCCGTGCCTACAGTGCCGAAGCAGCCAAGCGTGGTATGCTGGTACTGTATCACAACCACGACTTTGATCTGGCACCCTACGGAGACGCTACGAAGCTGGATGCCCTGTATGCCGCCCTGCCGGAAACGGTGGTGGGGGCAGAGCTGGACACCTGTTGGCTCTATTCCGGCGGCGTAGATCCGGTGACCTATCTGCAAAGATTCGCCCATCGTGCGCCCGTCATCCATCTGAAGGACTGCGTCAAGGAAGGCGGCCGCAAGGGATATAAGCCTGTTGGCGATGGCGTGTTGGATTGGACTGCGATCCTGCCTGCCTGCGAAAAGGCAGAATGGGTCTGCGTAGAACAGGATGAGCCCTCCGATGGACTGGATGCCTTCCAGTGCGCCACCAGAAGTGCGGCCTTCCTGCGGGAGCGTCTGTAAGGAGGTATTCCCATGCGTATTGCAACCACCATTGGGGAAATGTACGACTACGTAGCCACCCCCGCCGATGCCGTCCGTGCCTATGAGGGTACCGGCTTCCGGTATCTGGACTATAGCTTCTACCACGCAAATCGCCCCGGTTCTCCCTTCCTCACTGCCGATTGGCTGCGGGAGGTCGAGGACGCCGGAGAGGCAGCAGCCGCTTTGGGTATGGCATTTGTTCAGGCGCATTCTCCCGACTATAACCCCTACCACGACCCCAACGATACCGCCTACCACGAAGCCGGTATGCTGGCCACCAAACGCTCCATCGAGGCCTGTGGCAGATTGGGTATCCCCCAGATCGTCGTGCATACAGCCTTTGGTCCTCAGTGCCAGTATCCTGCCGATCAGGAAAAGTATTTCGAGACCAACCTGCCGTTTTTGCAGTCCCTGTATCCGGAGATGGAAAAGTGGAACGTAGGTGTCTGCATCGAGAACAGCGCAGAAGGGAACATGGGCACCAACTATTTCTTCATGACCGCCGAGGATATGAACGCCTTCTTGGCCTATGCCAACCATCCGCTGTTGGGTGCCTGCTGGGATACGGGACACGGCAATATGCGTGGCGCCGATGTGTACCACGAGCTGACCACCCTGGGCAAGAACCTCCACGCCATCCATTTCCAGGACAACGGCGGTCGGTACGACGAACATATCGCCCCCTTCTTCGGTACACTGCAGGTAGACGACGTGATCCGTGGTTTGCTCGATGCCGGGTACGAAGGCCCCTTGACCTTTGAATCCGACTGCTTCTGCCCGTACCGGAACCAACACGGTACCGACAAGCTGGCCTATCCTCCACTGCGGGTGAAGCGAGCCTGCCTCCACGTGCTCCATGAGATCGGTATGGCAGCTCTGGAAGCCTACGGTATCGCAGGAGAATGACACATATATTTATTGAAAGATATTCTTAGCAAAAAACAAGGAGACACACCATGAACGATACATTTTACGCCGGTGCAGCCCGTGCCGACATCACCCCCGCAGTGGGTACTCTGCTGTACGGCTATAACCCCCACCAGGAAAGCACATCCATCCACGACCACCTGAGCGTTACAGCACTGGCAGTAGTCCAGGGAGATACCAAGGCACTGCTGACCACCGTCACTGTAGGCGATTTTCAGACGGCGCTGGTATCGGAGCTGCGGCAGCAAATGAGCGAGGTCTGCGGCATCCCAGCCGCCCGGATCGTTATCGCTGCCACCCACACCCATTCGGCCCCCAACGTAGCCGGTATGGAAGGCTGGGGCGGCGTGGATCAGCCTTATGTGGACAACATCCTGCGTCCGGCTATGCTGCAGGTAGCCAAGGATGCAGTTGCCAATTTGCAGCCGGCAGAGTACGCCGTAGGTGTCACCGAATCCAAGGTGGGCATCAACCGGCGGCAGCAGCTGGAGGATGGCAGCATCGTGCTGGGGCAGAACCCCTGGGGCTGCTATGACCCCAACATGACCTGCGTCGCTATTCGCAACAGCGAGACCAAGGCCGGCATTCTGAACCTGATCCATTACGGCTGCCACGGCACCGCTGCGGGCTGTAACCGGGAGATCAGCCGAGACTGGTCCGGGATCATGATCGACCGACTGGAAGCCGAGACCAAAACCATGACCGCCTTCTGGAACGGCTGCCAGGGTGACGTTGGCCCCCGACTGACCAATGGACAGACCGTAGGCGACATCCACCACGTGGAAGAATTGGGCGGTGTAGCGGCTATGGATGCCAAACGTGCTTATGATGCCCGTGGCATGTACGTGGCAGGAGATCTGCACCTGTACGAAGGCGAAGTGGCGATCCCCTTCAAGCCCTTGTTGCCCAAGGAAGAAGTGGAAGCCAAGCTGGCCACCTATGAAGATCCGGATTCCCTGATCAACATCCAGCGGCTGGAATATGCCCACTACAAGGCCGTCAAGGACGAATACGACGCAGGTGTACCGGCCCACGACAGCCACTATCGCTATGACCAGATCATCATTTCTCTGGGAGAGGTGGCATTCGTACCCTATCCCTTTGAGATCTTCTCGGAGATCTCCCTCCGTCTGCGGTACCATTCTCCCATCCGCTACACGCTGGCACTGTCCAACGCCAACGGCTATAACGCCTATATGCCCACCGAGGATCAGATCGTCCGTGGCGGCTACGAGATCGGCTGCTTCCTGTACAGTGGTGCCTACACACTGGTAGACAATACCGACCAGGTCCTGCTGTGCGAAAATCTGCGGATCCTCCGTGGCAACTAAGCTATCAGAAATACAAAGGAGAAAACAATATGTATAGAATCGGACAAGAAGAGATCGATGCCGTAGCACGCACCCTCATGAGTCGGGACTTTTTCAAGATCAACGGCAGCGGCAAGGAAGTGCTGCACTTTGAAGAAGAATGGGGCAAGACCGTGTCGGCCGACTATGTGTTGACCATGACCTCCGGCTTTGGCGCGCTGACCTCTGCCCTGATCGGTATGGGCGTAGGCCCCGGCGATGAAGTCATCGTACCCGGCTACACCTACATTGCCTCTGCTTTGGCCGTAGTTGCCGTGGGTGCCATTCCGGTCATTGCCGAGATCAACGAGACCATGACCCTGGATCCCGTGGATGTGGAGAAGAAGATCTCTCCTGCCACCAAGGTGATCATGCCGGTACACATCCAGGGCTTCCCATCGGATATGGATGGACTGCGAGCTGTTGCGGATCAGCACGGTCTGCGGATCTTAGAAGACGCTTGCCAGGCCGACGGTGGTATGTACAAGGGTCGGTATCTGGGTGCCATTGGCGATGCCGGTGCCTATTCATTCAACTATTTTAAGGTGATCACAGCGGGAGAGGGCGGTGCGCTGGCCACCAACGATCGTACCATCTACGAGCGTGCCCTGATCTACCACGATGCCAGCGCCGTTGCTTTCTTCGGTGACCAGCTGGATGGGATCAGCGAGCCTCTGTTTGGCGGTACCGAATTCCGTGTGTCCGACATCACCGGCGCCATCCTGCGGGAACAGCTGAAGCGTATGCCCACACTGCTTGCCGACCTGCGGAAGAATCGGGACGCACTGGCCGCATTGGTGTGCGGCGAAGGCAAGGCTACGCAGGCACCTTCCAACGACATCGCCGGCGACTGCGGTACCACCCTGGCTCTGCGGTTTGACACAGCCGAGGAATGCCGAGCCTATGCTGCCAAGTGTGCCGAAGCTGGCGTTGGCCTGACGATCCCGATCGACACCGGCAAGCATGTGTACACCAACTGGACCCAGATCATGGAAAAGCGTGGTGCCCTGCATCCTGCTATGGACCCCTTCAAAATGGAAGCCAACCAGGGTCTGCAAATGGACTACACCATGGATATGTGTCCCCGCACGCTGGATCTGCTGAACCGCACAGCCTATGTGAGCATCAACCCCGACTGGACGGAAGAAGACATAGCCAACGTGGCAGCGGTGCTGAATCGATAATAATATGATAAAGAAATGCGCCAGAGATACGGATGTATGCTGTATCTCCGGCGCTTTTGGGTTTATGGGATTGAATAGGAATAAAAGAATAATGCTGGTATGCCATGTGATGTACTTCTGGAATAGCGAAATATATAAATTCATGTTGAAATAGGTTAGAATTGCCTAAAATATGTTGACAAATACATGTGTCAGCGGTATAATGAGGCTAAAATAACAGAACCGAGAGGCACACGATCATGTATGAATTTTCAGTAGAATTGATGTCGGTAGCTGCCAAAAGCGATCGAGAACAGGGGGATTATTGGCTCCCGTTTTGGATGCATTCGCTCGATACCGCCGGGATCATCCAAAAACTTGCAAAAGAATGGCTACCAAAACACGTGAATGCTTATCTGATAGAGGCTTGCGGCAGCGAAGAACGTACCTATGCAACACTCACGTTTTGTGCGCTTGTACATGACATTGGCAAGATCACGTACTGTTTCCAATCGAAAATCACACAGAGCATGGCAAATAGTCCTTTTGCAGAACACGTGAAATTGGCAACAAAGCAAAAAAACGGTATATCGCATGGCTTAGCTGGTGAAAGTATTTTACGATATTTCAAATGTCCTTGTGGTATCGCTTCGATCGTGGGTGCGCACCACGGAAAACCAGCGAGCAACATTGACGAAATGAAGCTCGACGTACATTGTGAGGATCTATGGGGGCGCATGGAAAACAAATCATGCTTCGAACAGTTGTGGCAGGAGTGGATCGATTTTTCGCTGTCCTATACAGGTCTTTCCTCAATAGAGGAACTGCCGGAGATCTCTATCCCGGTGCAGGTACTGATCTCCGCTCTCCTCATCATGGCAGACTGGATCGCCAGCAACACACAGTATTTCCCGCTAATAATGCTGGAAACAAATGGTAACATAGACGAATATCCGGCACGGGTGACATGTGCGTGGGAAAGGCTGCAGCTGCCGGAACCCTGGGAGGCCGGTGCTGCCTTGGGCTTAGACCGGGAAGGCTTCGAGGAACGTTTCCATTTTCCACCAAACGCAACGCAAGAAGAAATACTCGACATCGTAAATGACTTGGATAAACCGGGGATTTTCATTTTGGAAGCACCCATGGGTCTGGGGAAGACCGAAGCCGCACTGGCTGCCGCCGAAGTCCTTGCCGCAAAAACGTGCGCAGGAGGACTGTATTTCGGCATGCCCACGCAAGCGACCTCCAACGGCATTTTTCCCCGACTGGAAGCATGGGCATCCTCGCTTTCGGAGGACGACGGTGCAGTACACGCCATTCGTCTTGCCCATGGAGCAGCTGCCCTCAATGAAGACTATCGGGAGCTGTTGAAAGGTGATAGTATATTGGCTGCGGATACCGAAGCGGACGAAAAGAATCTGTTTGTACACGAGTGGTTTTCCAGTCGAAAGTTAGCACTGATGCCAGAATTCGTTATCGGTACCATTGACCAAATGCTTATGGCGGCACTAAAGCAAAAGCACGTGATGCTGCGGCATATCGGACTGGCGGGAAAGGTCGTTGTGATCGATGAATGCCACGCATACGATGCTTACATGAGTACATATTTAGATCGAGCGATCCGGTGGCTTGGCACATACAAAGCCCCCGTTGTGATCCTTTCTGCCACCCTGCCGACCAAGCGCAGAGCCGAACTGATCGATGCCTATTTGGGTGGAAAAGCCGCAGATGGCGACTGGCAGCACAGCTTGTCGTATCCGCTTCTCACCTACACAAATGGTGATAAGGTCGAGCAAAAACCACTTTCCTACACCGGAGAGAACAAAAACGTGTCGATTTGCAGGATCATAGCAGACAAGATCGAGGACACTGTAGATGAAGTGATGGCGGCCGGTGGTTGCATGGGCGTGATCGTGAATACCGTTCGCAAAGCCCAGGAGATCGCCGGTACATTGCGGACAAGATTTGCAGATTGTCGTGTCCTCGTTATGCACGCACAGTACATCATGACAGATCGTGCCAATCGAGAAAAGGAGATCCTTCGATTGGTCGGAAAGCATTCACAAGAAGCGGATCGACGCAAACTGATCATCATAGGAACACAGGTATTGGAGCAATCGCTGGATCTGGATTTCGACTGTATGATCACCGAGCTATGCCCCATGGACCTGCTGCTACAGCGTATGGGCCGGCTGCACCGCCATGCCCGTCCCCGCCCGACTGGATTTGACGAGCCAAAATGTTATGTGGTCGATGAAGAAGATGAAGGAAGTGATGCCATATACGGCAAATGGCTACGTGCAAGGACCCGCACACTTTTGCCGGATACCGTAACGATCCCACAGGACATCCCCCATTTGGTAGAGCAGGCCTATTGTGATGCGGATGAGGATGAATTGAAAAAGAAGGATCTGAAAGATGCATGGGAAGAATACCAACGGAAAATTGGCAAAAAGGAAAGCAGTGCTGAAAGTTACCTACTTAGCAAACCCAAAAAGCTGAGCAAACGACCACAGAGCAATGTATTGGACGGTTGGTTGGACAATGAAATTCAAATCAGCGAACAGCATGGCGAGATGGCGGTGCGTGACGGTGACCTCTCCATCGATGTGATCGCATTACAGTGTTGCGCGGACGGAAAAGTGCGTCTGCTTGTAGAGGATCAAGAAGGCATGCAAAAGCTGGAAACAAACGACATCACCGTTCCAACGGATCGTCCACCGTCTCCGGAAGAAGCACTTGTGATCGCACGACAGAAACTCAGATTGCCTACTATTTTCGGCAAGAAATGGAATGTGGATGGTGTGATCAAAGAACTTGAAGCGGAAACAAAACGTGTTTTCCCGGAATGGAAGCAAACATCTCTATTGAAAGAAGAACTGGTGCTGCTCTTTGATGAACAATATCACGCCGAACTGGATGGAATAAAACTTACTTACGACAAAGATAACGGGCTGATGCTTATATAATGTAGCTTGAAAGCGAATAAAAATCGATTATATCTCAACAATAATAAGCTAAATATTAACACTATATTTCAATGAAGCTATTGACAACGGCGTGAAAACGTGTTATAATATTATCATGATCAAAGCCATACAGCCGATTGCAAACAACGCATAGGTGTATCTTTCGGTTTTATGGTCATAAAGGAGGAATAGGATGGAAATAGAATTTAATCTACTCGACGAAAAATGGATACGTGTCCGGCGACGAAATTGTACAGTAGATGTGCTTTCCATGATCGATGTACTGCTCCATGCACACGAATACGCCGGTCTTGCGGGTGAGTTGCCCACACAGGATGTAGCGATCCTACGTCTGCTACTGGCCGTGCTACAAGCCGTTTTCTACTACTACGCACCGGACGGAGAGGAAGAGATACTGGATGATCCAGACGATGTGCTCGACCGTTGGGAAGAACTCTGGAACGCCGGGCGATTCCCGGAAGAACCGATACGGAACTACCTCGACAAATGGCACGACCGCTTTTGGCTGTTCCACCCGGAAAGACCATTTTATCAATCCGTAGAAACTGCGGATGAAGAAACAGCGGCTGCGTTTAAAGCAGCGAAGATCAACAGTTCTATTTCCGAAAGCAATAACAAAACTCGCATCTTTGCATCAAGAGCTGGCGAAGAAAAAGCACGACTGCACTACGATGAAGCTGCTCGATGGCTCGTTCACATGCAAGCGTTTGATGATGGTTCGAATGAACGTGGAAAAGGTGTGAAAGCGATCGGAGTGGGATGGCTTGGCAATTTGGGGATCATAGTGGCACAGGGCAACAACCTATTTGAAGACCTGATGCTGAATATGATCGTTTTGGATGGGAACCGAGATGTATGGGAAGAAGAAAGGCCGGTGTGGGAACAAAAACCATGCAGTGAACCACGTAGAGAAGTCCCACATCCAAGATCATTATCAGAATTATTTACTTTGCAATCGAGAAGGGTATTCTTGCAACGTGAAAATGGCTATGTTACAAAATGCAATATCTGCGGTGGCGATTACTATGAGAAGAATACGTATGCTTTTATTGAACCTATGACGCTGTGGAAAATGGAGGGGAAAAAAGATTCTGTGGAAGGGGAAAAACGTATTCCCAAAACACACAATATATCTCGTCAGATGTGGCGTGAATTTGCAGCATGCTTTCCACACGAAAATGATAAAACGTGCCCTGGGATCGTTTCGTGGATTTGCTATTTGAGAAGAATAGGAGCGATTGAAAAGAACAAGTACATTCGCTTCATGATTTGTTCCGTCAAATACGATAAAATGAAAAGCTGTTATGAGGATATTTTCTCTGACAGCTTAACATTCCACACCGATTTACTAACCGAGCTTGGAACAGACTGGCAAACAAGAATCTCGAAAGAAGTTGCAAAATGTGATGAGCTTGCTAAAGAAATGAAAACCTTAGCAAAGAGATTGGTTATTGCCGCTGGTTCTTCCGGAGATGATGCCAAAGAATGCACATTCGTTCAAAAATCGGCTGAACAACTGTATTATGAGATCGACATGCCTTTCCGCCAGTGGCTGGCTTCCATCGATCCAAAATTATCGATATCTTCAGATGCGGGACAAAATGTGATCATGCAATGGCACGAAAAAGCCAAAAGTATTGCCATGCAAATGGGACGTAACTTTGTGGAATCTGCCGGAACAACAGCGATAGTGGGGCGAATGGGAGAAGATGGTAAGTACTACTGTGCCGCAGAGGCCTACCGGAATTTCCAATATTGGCTTAATAGAATCTACCCTAAGGAGGAAAATCATGGCTGATTCTTCGACCAAAATCAAAACCACGGTGATGCGCAAGCTCAAGTGGTTGTCAACTCTACCAGAAAATACCTGCCGTGCCCAGTTGGCGGAGCTAAGACGTGGCGTAGGGCATGCGCCGGGTGATATTCCCGCCCTATGGGGCATGATCTTCTCCGATCTGCCGGAGGAATACTACAGCAAAAATGGCGAACCTACGGCAGCAGAATGGGCGATCTACCTTGCCCTCACCATGTTTGCCTGCCACCAGCAGGGACATGATTTTAAGTCCAATTGGATGCACGGTGACGAAATCCGTTTTGGTATGGCTGTGCGTAAATTGGCACCGGTTGCCGACGATACAGACGAGGACCTAAAACGTATTCGAAATCGGTTTCATCGTATCGCAACTGCTTCTGATATGGGGGAACTTGCGAATCACATGCGGAGTATGGTGAAACTTCTGAGTGCAAACAATATTGCAATGGACTATGCAGATCTTGCAGTGGATCTGTATAGATACTATTTTCCAAATGCGAGAGCAAGTGTCCGCTTGAAATGGGGTCAAGATTTTTGCCGTACGTTTGAGAATATTGCTGATGAAAATCAACAGGATAGAAAGGACAACTAAACATGAAAAATAACGGACTATTTTTAGAGGTACATATCATACAAACTCTGCCGCCGAGCTGCGTGAACCGTGACGACACCGGTAGCCCGAAAACCGCCATTTACGGTGGGACGACCCGTGCCAGAGTATCTTCCCAGGCCTGGAAAAAAGCCATGCGGGATATGTTCCGTGATGAGATATTTGATGAGAACATGCTTGGCTCAAGAACAAAGTATGTTCTGCGTATGATCGAAAACGAGATCTATAAGCTGGATCCGTCTTGTACGGATAAAAAGGCAAAGGAGCTTGCGGAAAAGGTTTTGACAAGTGCCGGTGTAAAGCTGAAGGACGAAAAAGCCGAAGCACTGTTTTTCATGAGCGCAGCCCAGGCAAAGGCCCTTGCCAAAGTAGCTGTTGAAAGTGAATCCTACACAGCGGATCAAAAGAAAAAATTAGGAGATACATGCTTGAAGGCATTGCGGGATAATACCGCTATCGATATCGCTCTCTTTGGTCGTATGGTCGCATCGGAACCGAAGCTCAATCAAGATGCCGCCGCCCAGGTCGCTCACGCCATCTCTACCCATACCGTCCATAACGAATATGATTACTTCACCGCCGTCGATGATCTTTCTCCCGAAGATACAGCAGGTGCCGGGCATCTGGGAACCAACGAATTCAATGCCTCCACCATGTACCGCTACGCAACGGTCAACCTGCTGGAATTGACCAAAAACCTCGATACATCCGACATTCCCGAAATCGCACGTGGTTTCGTAGAAGCCTTCGTTCGCTCCATGCCTACGGGTAAGCAAAATACCTTCGCCAATCGCACCTTGCCGGATGCCGTATACGTGACCCTGCGCCGGGATCAGCCGATCAACCTCTGCGGTGCATTCGAGAACGCTGTCAAGGCAGGCGAAAATGGCTACGCTGCTGCCTCCGGAGAAGCACTTGTCAAGCACGCTAAAGAGGTCTACAAAAATTATGCAGCTGCACCGGATTGTGCCTTTGTCGTTGGAAATATGCTTGGTGATCTTGCGGAAGCCGTTTCGTTCCCGGAACTGCTGAACCACATCACCGAACAGATCGATACCTATTTGCATGAGAGCGAGGGTGTGTGATGGCAACACTGCTTCTACGGTTTGCCGCACCGCTCCAATCGTGGGGGATCGATTCCAAATTTGACACACGCAAAACGGGCAGAGAACCATCCAAAAGTGGTGTCGTAGGTATGCTTGCCGCTGCACTGGGCTATGGACGTGATGAAGCAGACAAGCTCAATGCACTGAATGCCTTGCGTTTCGGTGTCCGTACCGACCGTGAAGGAAAGCTGCTTTGCGATTTTCAAATGGTGCATGGTGAAAAAAGTTCATATGTAACCTATCGCTACTACCTCTCCGATGCCATCTTTCTGGTCGGGCTTGAAGGCGAACGGGAACAGCTGGAAAAGCTGCAATATGCACTGACCCATCCCGTGTTCCCGCTGTACCTGGGACGACGTTCCTGCCCACCCACGATGCCACTGTGTCTTGCCATCCGTGATCTGCCACTGGAAGAAGCATTGCGTGCCGAGCCACCGTTGGACAAAAGTCCACGTAGGGCAGAGAATATGCGCATCACAATGGATGCTATAGATGGAAACGCCGTGGCACAGCATGATCTACCCTTGTCCTTCGACCAAAGGCACAGGATGTATGGCTATCGTGGCGTTATGGAAGCGGAGTCCGTGTGTATTCCTAAGACGAAAGCGGCAGAACAGATACAGCATGACCCGTTTGCGGAATTGGAGGACGAACCATGTATCTTTCCAGAATAAAGCTCAATACGAAAAATCGGCACACGATGCTGGCATTGTCCAACCCACAAAAGATCCACGGCGCCATCGAATCGGCATTCCCCGGCGAACGAAGAAGAAATCTTTGGCGACTGGATGAACTGGGTGGCGAGACCTATCTGCTGGTTCTGTCAGAGGAAAAGCCCGATTTTACAAGTGTCGTTACCCAATTCGGCTATCCGGGAGATACCTTCGAAACACGTTCCTACACCGCACTTCTCGACCGGATCACAACGGGCAGCCGCTGGCAATTCCGTCTCACCGCCAATCCTACGGTCAACAGAAAAAGAGAAAAAGAAGGGGATCGCAAGGTTATGGCACATGTAACTGTGGCCCATCAGGAAGAGTGGCTTCTGGATCGTGCGGAAAAGCATGGATTCCAGTTGTTGCCGGAAGAATTCCGTGTGACAAAGACGCAGAATTACGCCTTTCACAAAGGTGGCAACAACACGGTGACGCTACTTTCCGTGACCTACGATGGCATTCTTACGGTTACGGATCCGGAGAAATTTCGCAGCGCAATGGTGGAAGGCATAGGACGTGGTAAAGCCTACGGCAATGGGCTTTTGACCGTGATGCACATATAGGTGTAACACTATGGCTGAAATATCGGGTATGATCAAACCGTCTATCCAAACACTGCCGCAGATCAAGGATCGTATGACCTTTCTGTATCTGGAACGGTGTCGGATCAATCGAGAGGACAGCGCCGTCACAGCCACCGATGACAAGGGTACGATCCATATTCCTGCCGCATCGATCTCCGTGCTTCTACTGGGACCGGGGACCGATGTGACCCACCGTGCCATGGAGCTGATCGGTGAAGTTGGTATCAGCGTCGTCTGGGTCGGTGAGCATGGCGTTCGCTATTACGCAGGCGGCTGTGCGCTGGCCCGTAGTGCAAGACTGCTGATCAAGCAAGCCGAATGTGTGTCCAACCAGCGCAAGCATTTGGAGGTCGTTCGCAAAATGTACCAGCTGCGGTTCCAGGAAGAGGATCCGGCGAACTTGACCCTCCAGCAGCTGCGTGGCCGGGAAGGCAGCAGAATGCGTTCGTTCTACCGAAAGTGCTCTAAAGAAACAGGCGTGCAGTGGGATGGACGTGTGTATGATCCGGAAGATTTTTCTGCAAGTGATCCGGTAAACCAAGCGTTGTCGGCAGGGAACGTCTGCCTGTATGGTTTGGCGCATGCGGTCATTTCGGCGCTGGGATGTTCGCCGGGACTGGGCTTTATCCATGTGGGACACACGCTTTCGTTTGTGTACGATATCGCCGACCTGTATAAAACCGAAACGACGATCCCCATCGCTTTTGAGATCGCCGCAGAAAATCCAGAGGATCTGCCGGGAAAAACAAGACGGCGTGTACGCAATGCCATCACCAGTGAACATATCTTAGAAAGAATGGTGCATGATATCAAGTATTTGTTCACCAGCGATGGAGAAACGGATACTACAGATGCAGAACCGCTCTACCTCTGGGACGACCGGCAGGGAACTGTCGAGTATGGCAGATCCTACGGAGGCGATCCGTAATGGTGGTGATAACAATAAGCGATTGTCCACCAAAGGTGCGGGGTGACCTATCCAAGTGGCTTTGCGAGGTCAATACCGGCGTGTATGTGGGCAATCTCAACGCCAGAGTACGGGAGGAGCTATGGCTGCGGATCTGCGATAACTTGAAAACAGGTCGAGCGACCATGGTCTATAGCGCACCGGGTGAACAGCAATTCAATTTTGAAGTACACAATTCTCTATGGGAACCGGTGGATCTGGATGGGATCAAGCTGATGCGACATCCCTTGCCGGGCAAACGGGAGGACAGGGAAGAAGCTGATGCAGGGCATACCAGCAGAGCCGGCAAAATGTTAGAGGTGCGGCGTATGCAAGCGGCCAAACAAAAGCAGAATACATACGTAGCGCTGGACCTTGAGACCACAGGCCTGTCTGCCCAAGAAGATCGGATCATAGAGATCGCAGCCATTCGTGTAAAAAATCGTGAGGTGATAGAAGAATTTCAGACATTGGTAGATCCGGCGGTCGATTTGGGATCATCGATCACGGAGTTGACCGGGATAACCCAGGAGATGCTGAAAAGGGAAGGGGAATCCATATGTACAGCATTGGAAAAGCTGACCGCATTTGTTGGCAGTGATCCGATCGTGTGCCACAATGTGGATTTCGACTGTAGTTTTCTAATGCAGGAAGCAAAAAGAAACCAGGTGAAGCTTTTCAGAAATCGAACGATAGATACATTGTCCATGGCTCGAAAGCGCGTGGACGGTGTACAAAAATACACACTCACAGCGCTCTGCGAACATTTTGGGATCGATGCGACCGGCGCTCATCGTGCGCTTAAGGACTGCTATTTAGTAAAAGCTGTTTTTGAGAAGTTAAATGAAATCTGACCCATCGCACGAAAAAAGTATAGGAAATTCCTATGCAAATTTAGTCTTTTCCCCGCACACGCGGGGGTGATCCTATTTCCACAAGGGATCTTCCATCATGATCACCCTTTTCCCCGCACACGCGGGGGTGATCCCATCTGCGTAGGTCTCAACGGCACGCCCGATCACTTTTCCCCGCACACGCGGGGGTGATCCCACAGTTGCCTAAAAAAGGGCTACCCGCCAAAACTTTTCCCCGCACACGCGGGGGTGATCCTTTCAGCGTCCTTCATGTACTCTTCCCAACGATCTTTTCCCCGCACACGCGGGGGTGATCCCTCACCGACGTTTTTTGTATATCCGTAGATCAGCTTTTCCCCGCACACGCGGGGGTGATCCTATCCACCGATACCATGATCTGCCGGAGAAATTCTTTTCCCCGCACACGCGGGGGTGATCCCGTGGAGGATCGCACATCCAGAGCGGAGAGGGACTTTTCCCCGCACACGCGGGGGTGATCCCTGATGTCAACCCCTTTTTGCAAAAAAATCAAACTTTTCCCCGCACACGCGGGGGTGATCCTTCGGCTCCGCAGGTGGGGCATACCAGGGTAACCTTTTCCCCGCACACGCGGGGGTGATCCTGTTAGAACGGCAGTTCCTCGTCGTCCCCCAGCCTTTTCCCCGCACACGCGGGGGTGATCCTCGGCCGATTCTGCCACGATGTCCGTGGTAAAGCTTTTCCCCGCACACGCGGGGGTGATCCTAGTGGCTTGCGCCATTTTTCCAGCCATACAAGCTTTTCCCCGCACCCGCGGGGGTGCTCCCAACACCTTTGGTTGTTCCCTATTTCATCCAGCACTTTTACCCGCACACGCGGGGTTGTTCCCACCGGAACGCCGTGGCACAAAGAGGATGCGTTCTTTTCCCCGCACACGCGGGGGTGAT